>JAQGIE010000045.1 GCA_028291365.1 Rhodospirillales bacterium | reverse complement strand
TCCCACGCGACGATCGCGTCGCCATCGGCCTGTCGCAACGTGTCGTGCACGCGAAGTTGCGCCAGATCGGGCGCGAACAGGCGCGCGTCACGCACGCGCCGCACACACGCGGCAACACCCTGTGCCTGATAGAAGTCCAGCCGCGTCGCCAACAGGTCTTCCAGCGACGCGCGATCGGCGAACACGTGATTGCCTTCGGTCTCGACCAGCATCGCAGGGAAGCAGAAGCAATCGAGCCAGTCGTCCACATCACCGTGGCTGATCGCGTCAGCCGACAGTCGCGCGAATTCGGCGAGTTCAGCCCGCACGCGGAATGGCGCGCGCCGCTGGACATGGCGGATCGAGAAGAACGCGCAGACGAGCAGCACCGCTGCGCCGAGCGCCCAGTAGGGCGGGATGGCGGTCCATTCGATCCATTGCGCGCGCGCCCAGCGCAGGAAGTCGACGAATTGCTGGCCACCCCGATCGACCGCGACGCCGAACAGGACCAGCGACGCAAACAGCGCCACCAGCCAGCGCGGCACATACGGAATCAACAGCCGCAGCAGGGCGACGACGCCGCCGCCCGCCGCCTCCGCCCGCGGCCGGGCGGCAGAGCGGCGCTTCCTGGCTGCGCCGCGTCTGCTGGCCCGGCCCTCGACCAGATCCAGCACCGCGCCCGTCACCGCCTTGCCGGTGCGGCGGCCGAAAGCTTCGGCAAGGCGAGCCTCCTCGCCGTCGCCGGTCGCCCGCTTGTTGTCGCCGGCAAGTTCGCCGGCCACACCGGCGACAAGACCGCCGCGGAACGCGTCACGGGCGACACGCAAGCGCTGACGCGTAGGCGTACTTGTCGCCGGTGCCGTGGCCGGCTGCACCGGCGACGACGCGTTTGTGGCCGATCGAACCGAGCCATTTGCGGGCGGCCTCGCCGGCTTGTGGCCGGTCACACCGGCGACAGATGCGTTTGTGGCCGGTGCGATCGCCAACGCCTGACGCAGCAGGCCGCGCGTCGCCTCATCGATTGCAAGCATTTCGAGCTGGCCACGCAATCCTTCGAGTGCTCCCGTCAATCCGGTCCGGTAGCGACCGTGCAGGCTGTTCCAGTGACCAATCTCCGCCGGCACCGCGCGCCAGGGCCGGCCAGTCGCTTGAACCCAAAGCGCAGCGTCGAGCACGGCGCGCCACGAGATCGGCTGGGCCGCAAGATTGGTCTTTCTCGGCACTGGGAGGAGCGGTTCGATCACCGCCCAGGCCTCATCCGTCAGGCCGTTCGGGTTCACAGGCGACTCCGGGATTCCGGAACGATGTCGGAGTTTGACTCAGCGATCCCGATTCGGTCATCCAGCTTTTTGCCCGGCATAAGCGTCGCAAGCGGGAAAAGACTGGCGGCTCGCTTCTACCGAACAGCTTCAGGAAACCAGCCGGTGCTGACCTCGGTGCTCGAACTCGCACGACATCCAGATCGCGGAAGCGCGCTGGGCCGATTACCAGACGCGCAAGGAGCCTTGAATGGCGAAGAAGCAGAACCCCAGCGGCCAATCGTTCGATGCGTTCCTGCACGAGCAGGGCCTGCGCGCTGACATTGACAGCACAGCGACCAAGCGCGTGCTGGCCTGGCAGCTCGAACAGGCTCGCAAGCGCATCCGGCTCTCGAAGAAAGATCTCGCCAGCGCGATGAAAACGAGCCGGACGCAGGTCGAACGCGTGCTTGACCCGACCAACGTCGCGGTGTCGCTCGACACGCTCGAACGCGCTGCGGGCGCGCTCGGCATGAAGCTCAAGATCGAGCTGGTCGAGGCATGATCTGTTGAGAGCCTTTGATACAGCGCCGTGTCGACGGGCCACACAGAAAATCCTCAACCGGCGGCCGGTTTGCTACACGTTACGTCGATGATTCCGCGTAGCGCATTCGCCCTGCTGCTCCTCGCCGTTCCTCTTGGCGCCGCCGCCAAGACCGGCGCCTGTTTTCTGCAGGTCGATGGGCAGGTCTATCTCGACGGTCCGTGCAACATCGAAATCTCGGACGACGGTTTCTCGATCGGCGCCGGTGACAAGAAGCGGTCGAAATACTTCGCCTCTGTCAGCATCTTCGACGACGCGACGTTCGGATTTTGGAACGGTACGCCTGCAGCCAGCCACGCGCACCAAGAGCTCGGCGAACTCAAACAGGACGGTTCCTGCTGGACGAACGCGCGCGCCAAGATCTGCCGGCAGGTCCGCTAGGAAAGCGACCGGCGCGCTCGAGGCGCGAACAGGAAGCTCTTCAAGCCGGCCTCAATCCGCTCGCGTCGGCAGCCGGCTGAACCCCCAGCCGCGCCAGCAGATCGTCGTCGCGGTCGCGCGTCGGGTTGGGCGTGGTGAGCAATCTGGCGCCGACGAAAATCGAATTGGCGCCCGCCAGAAAACACAGCGCCTGCAGCTCGTCGGACATCGTCTCGCGGCCGGCCGAGAGACGAAGCACCGAGGCCGGCATCACGATGCGGGCCGTTGCGATCGTGCGCACCAGTTCGAACGGATCGAGCTTGGGTGCGTCGGCCAACGGCGTTCCTTCGATCGGAATCAGCATGTTGATCGGAACGCTCTCGGGATGCGCCGGCAGGTTGGCCAGCACGCGCAGCATCGAGGCCCGGTCCGAACGCCGCTCGCCCATGCCCAGAATGCCGCCGCAACACACCGCCATGCCGGAGTTGCGAACATGGTCGAGCGTTGCCAGCCGCTCGCCGAACGAACGCGTCCCGATCACGCTGGCGTAATGCTCGGGCGAGGTGTCGATGTTGTGGTTGTAATAGTCGAGCCCTGCCGCACGCAGCTGCCCGGCCTGGTCGGCGGTCAGCATGCCCAAGGTGGCGCAGGTCTCGAGTCCCAGCTGCTTCACCTCGGCGATCGCCGCGCACATCTGGTCGAGATCGCGATCCTTGGGCGAGCGCCAGGCCGCGCCCATGCAGAAGCGCGTCGCCCCGGCGTCCCGCGCGCGCCGCGCCTCGTCGACGATTGCTTCGACCGCCATCAGCTTGGTCGCCTGCAGGCCGGTGCGGTGATGGGCGCTTTGCGCGCAGTAGCCACAATCCTCGGCGCAGCCGCCGGTCTTGACCGAGAGCAACGTCGCCAGCTCGATCCGCGTCGGATCGAAATGCGCGCGATGCACGCATTGCGCGCGGTGCATGAGCTCGGACAGTGGCAGGCCGAACAACGCTTCGACTTCGTCGAGCGCCCAGTCGTGGCGAAAGCTGTGCATGGCATGCTCTGGTCGCAGCCAGCGCGGAATGTCCAGCACCAGCCTTGCCCTGGAAGCTGGTGTGTCATGCAGGAAGCGAGCGGGCCGGGCTTGCTTCGCGGGAGAAACTGCGAACGGCGCGACCGTCGGGCCGCGCCGTTCCGGACCATGCCGTCAGGTCGTCGCCGCTTGGACGGAACCGACTTCGACCCGCTCCATCCGGCCGAACTTGCCCGCGTTGAAGTCGTCGATCGCTTCGTGGATCTCGGCATCGGTGTTCATCACGAACGGACCGTAGCCCGCGATCGGCTCGTCGATCGGCTCGCCGCTCAGCAGCAGCAAAGCGGCGTCGCCGCTCGCTTCGAGCGTTACGCCGGTGCCTTCGCGATCGAGCGTCACCAGCTGCGCGTCGCGCGCGATTTCGGTGCCGTTGACCAGCACCGGCCCACGCAGCACGACCAGCAGCAAGGTGCGGCCTTCCGGTACCGTCAGCGTGACTTGCTTGTCGCGCTTCAGATAGACGTCCCACACGTCGATCGGCGTGAAGGTGCGTGCGGGGCCTTTGCTGCCGTCGAACTCACCCGCGATGACGCGCAGCGAGCCGGCATCGCCGGGCAGCTGCACGATTGGAATCTGGCTGCCGAGCAACGTCTGATAGCCGGGCGTCGCCTTCTTGTCCTTGGCGGGCAGATTCACCCACAGCTGCACCATCTCCATCGTGCCGCCGCTGCGCGTGAAGTCGGGCGAATGGAATTCGTCGTGCAGAATGCCGGCCCCCGCCGTCATCCATTGCACGTCGCCCGTTCCGATGCGGCCGCTCTGTCCGGTCGAGTCGCGATGCGCCAGCTCGCCCTGATAGACGATGGTGACGGTCTCGAAACCCCGGTGCGGATGCTCACCGACGCCGCGCGCCGCGGCCGACGGCTTGAACTCGGTCGGTGCCGCATAGTCGAGCATCAGGAACGGGCTGACGCCGTTGCCGTGCGTGCCATACGAAAACAATGTCTGGACCGGAAAGCCGTCGCCGACCCAATGCGGGCGCGAGCTGGCTTCGATGCCGAGGATCTTCTTGTTCACGGCCATGCCTCCTGGGAGACCGCGAAGGCGGCCTCGTCGCCGCTCTAGATTGCGCTTCGGGCCGGGCGCGAAAAGACCCGGCGCGTAGGTCGCAGTGTTCTACAGCGTGAACGACCGATACCGTCCGAGCGTGCCGACCAGCGCCGCGGCGGCGAGCAGCAGCACGGCGCCGCCGTACAGGGCGGGCTGGTACGAGCCCAACCGGTCGAACACCCATCCCGCCGCGAGCGGGCTCAGCGCGCCGCCGACGAGGAACGCGCCATAGACCAGGCCGAAGATCCGTCCGTAGGCGCGCAGCCCGAAATAGCGCGACGTCAGATAGGCGATCACGTCCCCTTCAACGCCCAGCGCCACGCCGAGGATTGCGGCCGCGGGCAAGGCCGCACCGACACCGCCCACCGCCAGCAATAGAAAGGCCGAGGCGGCCGCGACGAAAACCACCGCCGCCACCGCCGGCGCGAACAGGCGATCGAGCAGAAAGCCGACGACGATGCGGCTCACCACGACCGATATGCCGATCACCGAGGCGTACGAGGCGGCACGCTGCGCGGGCACGCCGCCGTCGATCAGCAGCGGGACGAAATGGGCCAGCAGCGCGACGATCGCCGACGCCGCGAACAAGGCGGCAAGCGCCAGCTTCCACAACACCGCGCTGCGCAAGGCGGCGCCGAATCCCATGCCCGCCGGCGCGGTGCGTGTCGCGGTGCCGGACCGTCCGTCGCGCGCGAAGGCGATCAAGGGCAGCGACACCGCCGCCGCCGCCGCCAGCGCCAGATAGCCCGCCTGCCAGCCCTGCGCGTCGATCAGGCGACTCAAGAGCGGCGGTGCGATCGCGCCCGCGATGCCGGGACCGACCAGCACGATGCCGAGCGCAAGACCGCGCCGCCGGTCGAACCAGCCCGTCACCGCACGCGTGAAGGTGACCGGCGAGGTGCCGGCGCCGAGCAAGGTCAGCAGGCCGAACGCGGCGATGAAACTCGCCGGCGACGGCCCGACCTGGGTCATGACCACGAAGCCGAGGGCCAGCAGCAGCAGCGACACCAACGCCACCGGCCGCACGCCGACCGAGTCGACCAGCTTTCCCACCAGCGGCCCCGACGCCGTCAGCACCAGCGAACCGCAGGTCAGCGCGCCGGCGATTTCGGTGCGCGACCAGCCGAAGCTTTCCTGCAACGGCCGCACGAACAGGCCGCTCGTGTAATAAGGCAGCGACACGACGCCGACGCCGGTTCCGACCAGCGCCGACAGCAGCACCGGCCAGCCGCGCCGGAATTCGCCAGGCGCCAGCTTCTGCATCACACGATCCGCGTCCGCAGGACGCCGATCCGTTCGATCTCCAGTTCGACCTCGTCGCCGCGCTTGAGATATTTGCCGAGCTCGAAGCCACAGCCGGTGCCGACCGTGCCCGAGCCGAGGATCTCGCCGGGGTGCAGCGTTTGTGCTTCGGACGAGAATTCGATCATGGCGTCGAAGCGATGATACATGCCGCCGCTCGAACCGCGCGACCATTCCTCACCATTGACCCGCGCCACCATGGTCAGCGCGTAGGGATCGCCGATTTCGTCAGCGGTGACGATGCAGGGGCCGAGCACGTTCGAGCCGTCGAAATCCTTCGACCGGCCGGGGCCCATCCCGACCGTCATTTCTTCGAACTGCCAGTCGCGCGCGCTGAGATCGTTGAAGATCGTGTAGCCGAAAATATGCGCCTCGGCGCCGTCGCGCGCGATGTCGGTGCCGCCGCGACCGATCACGGCGGCAAGTTCCAGCTCGTAATCGATGTCATTCGAGGCGGACGGCCAGCGCACCGTCGCGTCGGGTCCTTCGACGGCGAGGTGGTTGCACTTGTAATAGACCGGCCATTTGTACCAGACCGGCGGCAAGGGACGCGTGCCCCCCAGCGAAGCGTGGGCCTCGAACACGGTGAAGTCGCGCATGCGGATGGGGCGCGGCAACGGCGCCCGCAACACGATGGCGCCTGCGTCGCGCGTCGCACCGGCCGGTGCGACGGTGATGAGGTCGCGCGCGCGATCCCAGGCGTCCTCGCCGGCCTCGATCAGCGACTGCATGCCGCGAAAGGAATCGGCGGGCATGCGCATCGTCTCGGCCGCTTCGTGCAGGTCGAGCACGCGCGCACCGCCGCCGAGCAGCGCACCGAGCCGGTCTTCCGTCGAGTCGCGACGGCGAAAGGTTACGAGCCGCATCGGTCAGGCCTTTTCTTGTACGGTTGGGGTGACGAGCGGATCGGCGTCGAGCAGCACGCACATACAGACCGCCTCGGTGTCGCCGGGATTGCTCCAGGCGTGCCGCGTGCCGCGCTGCACGACGCAATCATAGGGTTTCAGCACCACGTCCCCGTCGTCGAGATGCAGCACGGCCTCGCCCTGCAGCAGCACGACGAAGTCGATCGTCGCGGTGCGATGCCAGAGCTGGTTGCGGGAACGGTCCGCCGAGCTCGCGGTCTCGGCGCCGATCTCGTGCAGCGTGCGTTCGATCGACGCCTCGTCGAGCGCTTCGCGCACGCTGTCGGGCGGAATCTTGAAGAAGCGGAAGATGCCGCCGGCGCGCGGCGGCGCCAGCAGCAGCTTGGGCGAAGGCGGCGGCACGACCTGCGCGTTGTCGGCGGGCAGGCTCGGCACGGTCCACAGATCGTGCATCCAGCCCGGCCCTTCGACGACGGAACGATCCTCGACGCAGGTCGAACGTCCGTCGTCATGATGACCGGTGACGACGCAGCGTACATGCATGGTGGTTTTCATCAGAAGCGATAGCCGAGCTGCACGCGCACGCTGGCCGGTTCGTTGTAGCTGGCGATGAGGTTGGCGCCGAAGATCACGACGTTGTTGATGTGGCGGTTGTCGGTGATGTTCTTGCCCAGCACCGCCACGGTCCAATGCCCGTCTTCGGTTTCGTAGCCGACATTGGCATCGAGCGTGCGATAGGGCTCGGCGCTGAGCGCCTGCAGGTTCGGCGCCTGGAAGTAGATCCGGCTGCGATAGGAATAGACCAGCTCGCCGTTGATGCGGCCCGCCTGCGCCAGGCGCCGTTCGTATCTGGCGGTCGCGCCGACCTGCCATTTCGGCGCACGGTTCAAGGTCTGGCCCGCGTTGTTGAGGCCGCCGATGCCGAGATACTTGTCGTAGGTCGCGTCGACATAGTTGGCGAAACCCGAGAGGTGGAAGCCGGGTGCGAGTTCGACCTCGCTTTCGAACTCGGCGCCCTGCACGGTCGAGGCGCCCGCATTCAAGGTCTGGATGGTGCCCAGGCCCGTCGACACCCGCACCTGCAGGTTCTTGTAGTCGCTGTAGAAGATCGCGCCGTTGACGCGCAGCTTGCCGCCCAGCCACGTCGTCTTGGCGCCGGCTTCATAGGTCCACACGGTTTCGGGCTCGAACGGCACCCGCTGGCCGGCGCTGAAGCCGCCGCTCTTGAAGCCTTTCGCCACCGACGCGTAGACGAGCGCGTCTTGCGTGACCTTGTAGGACAGGCGCAAGGACGGGCTGAACGCGTCCCAGCTTTTCTCCTGCGACGCGAAGGCTGTCGGCGGAAACACGCCGACCGCATCGGCGCGGTCGGAATAGCGCTTCTGCTCGTGGCTGTAACGCGCGCCGGCAGTGGCGCTGAACTGGTCGGTCACGCGCCAGGTCGCCTCGCCGAAGCCGCCGACGCTTTCGACGTCGGCCGAGGCGATGATGTTCAGCGACGAGGCGGCGGCGACGGCGCTGACGCGCTGCTGGACGTCGCCGATGCTCTTGAACAGATCGACGCCGGCGATCCAGTCGAGCCGGTCGTAGGTGCCTGTCAGGAACAGCGACTGCGAATACTGGTCGTGTTTCTCTTCGGTCTGGTTGCGGTTGAGGCTGGCGGCGGTGCCGTCGGTGTCGATGGTTCCGTAGATCTTGTCGTGGCGGAAGCCGGTGACCGAATGCAGGGTCGCGAAGCGCAGCTTGGCTTCGACGTTCAGCGACAGGCCGCCGTCGCGACGCGTGAAATAGGTCGGATAGTCGAGCGCGTAGCTGTCGGGATCGTGGCGCAGCCGCGAATCGGCGAGCGACGGCGACGCGGCGACAAAGTTGACCGCGTTGATCTTCTGGAACGCGTCGTGGACCGTCTCGCTCATGCCGTCGGCGCGCAGCGTGAACTTCACCACGTCGCCTTCCGACACCAATGTGCCGACGGCAGCGGTCGCCTTGCGCTTCACCGCCTCGGCATGGGTGACGCTGTTGGTGCCCCAGCCGTCCATGTCGGTGCTGCTGACCGCGATGCTGCCGCGCAGCCGGTCGCCCTCGATCGGCGTCGAAGCGCGCGCCTGCACCCGCCAGCGGCCGAAGCTGCCGTAGCTGGCATCGACCGAATAGTCGGGCTCGTGGCCCGGTTCGCGCCGCGTCAGCAGCACCGCGCCGGCGGTGGCGTTGCGGCCGTAAAGCGTACCTTGCGGGCCGCGAACGATTTCGATGCGGTCGAGATCGAGCAGCTCGGCCATGATCGCGGCCGGCTTGCCGATATAGACACCGTCGATATAGACCGCGACCGGATCGTCGGAGCCGAGCAGCGAGGTGCTGGCGGCGATGCCGCGAATACCGAGCGGGAAATTGCCGTAGCCCGCCGTTCCGTTGATGGTGAGGCCGGGCAGATACGGCGCCGCGTCGAACAGATTCACCGCGCCGCGGCTTTCGAGCACCGCGCCGCTGATCGTCGACACCGCCACCGGCGTGTCCTGCAACCGCGTCGCGCGGCGCGTCGCCGTCACCACCACTTCTTCGACCTGTGCCAGCGCCGGCTCCTGCATCGCGCAGAACGCCGTACCCGCCAGCAGCATACGTATCCCAATCCGCGTCATCCGTGTCATCCCCAGCCCCGCTTTGTTATCTTGGTCGGTCGTCCGACCTAATTGTTATTCGCGCGAAGACGGCGGCGTCGAAGCCGTCATCCGTCGCGTTCGTCTAGTGTTTGCGGCGCCGCGTCGGCGCCGGCTTGGCAGAAGCCGGCCGACGCAATGCGCGCAGCCCGGCGGCGTGATAGCGGACGAGGAACTCGGCCAGTTCTTCGACGCCCTTGGCTTGTTTCGGCAGCGACGGCTTGCCCGTCAACAATTCGAAGGCCGGGTCGATCGCGACGTTCGAGATGTCGCGCACGATCGAGCGATAGCCGCGCACGAGATGATCGTTCGGCACGTCGGGCAGCACCTTGTGCAAGGCGCGGCGGAAAGGTGCAGTGGCCGGCAGCACCACGCCGGTCAGCATGCGGTCGCTGGCTTCGCGCGCATCATAGAGGCGCGATTGCAGCATCGCGTAGGCGACCCCGAGCGGGCCACCGGCCAGGGTCAGCACCGGCGCGATGAGGGCGTGGAGAATCGCCTCGACCGTGATCTTTTCCGGCGCCGCTTCGACCTTGGCCAGCAGCGCCAGACGCTCGGCCGACAGGCGCGCGAAGATCTGCTCGACCGCGGCGGCGAACAGATCCTCCTTCGAGCCGAAATGATAATGCAGCGCGCTCAGCGGCACCTCGGAACGTTCGCTGATGCTGCGCAGCGAAGCGCCATGCAGGCCGCGCTCGGAGAAATCCTGCAGCGCCGCTTCGAGGATACGTTCGCGCGTGCGGATGGCGCGATCGCCGCGCTGGCGCTGCCGGGCCACGGGGGCACGCGCGGCGGTCTTGGACGATTTGGGGGCAGCGGCGGCCGGTTCTTTGCGCATCGGGCTCAAATCAAATCAGCTGGTCGGTGGTGGCGACGGTAACGCGCGAACCGGGAAAATAAGCAATCGCAAAAGACGGGCGTTCGGCCAGACGGCGCAGCCAGGAGGCGACGCGCGGCAGATCGCTCCACATCGCGTCGAGGCCGAGATCTTCCATGCGCACCAGGGTCGGGGCCAGCACGATGTCGGCGAGCGAGAAGGACGGACCCAGCAGCCACGGTCCGTTCTGCAGCGCTGCGTCGACGCGATCGAGCGTGGCGCGCAGCCGTTGCAGCGAGGCCTCGGTTTCGGCCCTGCCGAAGCCCTGGGGACCGACCTTGGCATAGAGTTCGCCGCGCAGCGGCGTGCGCCGCCTGACGTCTTCCCAGCCTTCGCCGAGTTCGTTCATCAGCCCGACGAACAGCGCGTTGATCGACGGGATGCGAATCGCCGCCGTGGGCACCTCTTCGAGATAGCGCAGCCAGGCGCGCATGCGGGCGCGGCCCATCGCGTCGGGCGGCGACAAGTTCGGCAGCGGATAGACCTCGTCGAGATATTCGCAGATGACCGAGGAATCGATCACGCTCTCGCCGTTCACGGTCAGGGTCGGAATGACGCCGTTGGGATTGATGGCGAGATAGGCCGGATCGAGATGCTCGTTGCGCCGGATCGCGAGGATGCGGCTGGTATAGGCGAGATTCTTTTCGGCCAGGCACAGCCGCACTTTCTGGCTGCAGGTCGAATGCGCGGCATGGAACAGGACCAGCTCGGGCAACCCCGCCAAGGCATCTTCGCGCTCAACCGTCTCGCCCGCCGGCATCTGCCCGCTCTCTATCTAGTTCGGACGACCGTCCAATATAAGCGGCAAGGTGCGGCCTGCCGGGCGGGCGAGTCAAGCGGCCTCGACGAAGTTTGTTCGGCGGTGAGCGCTTGCCCAGCGCCAACGCTCAAGGTTTCAATTTGCGCCGGAAGCAATCGGCGGCGTGATCGTTGACGATTCCGGTCGCCTGCATCCAGGCATAGACGATCACCGGCCCGACGAATTTGAAGCCGCGCTTTTTCAGCGCCTTCGAGATCTCGACCGACAGCGGCGTCTGGGTCGGCACCGTGCCGGCACCCTGGATCGGCTTGCCGCCCGCCATGCCCCACACGAACGGCGAAAACGCCTCGCCGGCTTTTTCCATCGCGAGATAGGCGCGCGCATTGCCGATCGTGGCCTCGATCTTGGCCCGCGCACGGACGATGCCCGCGTCCTGCATCAGCCGCTCGATGTCGGCATCGGTGAAGCGCGCCACCTTCTTGGGGTCGAACCCTTGGAAGGCTTTCCGGAACGCGTCGCGCTTGTAGAGGATGGTGCGCCACGACAGGCCGGCCTGGAATCCGTCGAGCATGAGCTTTTCCCAGAGCGCGCGACTGTCGCGCTCGGGCACGCCCCATTCCTCGTCGTGATAGGCCGCCATCAACGCGTCGTTCTGCGCCCAGGCGCAACGGTTCGGCATATGTTTCCCTCTGCTCGTCATGCCCGGTCTCTGCCGGGCCGACGATCTAGCTGTTGCGGAAAAGGCTTCAGCCACCTTCCGCCGGCGATGCGATTGCAGCGTTGCACCGATCGCCACGAACGGGCAGCGTCGCAGGATGACGGACGGGAAACAGGACCAGGACGGCGAAGCGAAAGCCGAGCGGCGCGATCTTGTCGTCAGACGGCCGGCGGCCGATCGGCCCGCGCTCGAAGCCGCCGCCCATGCCTACGAAACGACCGAACATGTCGCCGATCCACCGGTGCCGCATCGGGTCGATCTGCGCATCGACGAACCGCCGGCAGCGCGACGCCGATTCCCGCCGCGCTTCAGCCGGCGCGCCGCCGCCGACGACGGTGACGATCAGCGGGAGAATTTGCATCGTCTCGTCGATCCCACCCGCACCGCTTTTTCGGTCGGCTTCGGCGCCGCGGCCGGCGCGGCCGCGTTGCGCGTGATCATCGGCATCATCGGCGCCGTCATTCTGCTCGCGCTCGCCTGGGCAGCGCTGTCATTCCTGCTGCCGTAACCGGCGGCGTGCACGCGGCGTCGCAGCGTGCACGCCGTCCGATTCAGCTCAGCAGCTTCGCATCGAGCGTGATGTTCGCCTTGAGGAGCTTGGACACCGGGCAGCCGGCCTTGGCCTTGCCCGCGAGTTCTTCGAGCTTGGCCTGATCGGCGCCCGGGATCTTCGCTTCCAAGGTCAGATGCACGTCGGTGATGGCGAAGCCGTCGGCCTGTTTCTCCAGCGTCACTTCGGCTTTGGTGTTCATCTGTTCGGCGGTCAAGCCCGCTTCGCCCAGGATCAGCGACAGCGCCATGGTGAAACAGCCCGCATGGGCCGCACCGATCAGCTCTTCCGGATTGGTGCCCGGCTTGCCTTCGAAGCGGCTGGCGAAACCGTAGGGATATTCATTGAGCGCGCCGCTCTTGGTCGAGATCGCGCCGATCCCGTCTTTGATTCCGCCGCGCCAGACGGCGCTACCGTGGGTTTTGGACATCGCTGCTCTCCTTGTTGGTTCGTGTTCAGTGATGGTGATGCGACATCTTCGCGGCGGTGTGCGCCACCCACTGGCCCTGCCACCGTGCACCGTCGAGTTCGTTCGCCGTCGGCTGGCGCGAACCGTCGGAAGCCGCGATGGTCGTTGCGCCGTAGGGCGTACCACCGGTGATTTCGTCGAGCCTCAACTGGCCCGGGAACGCGTAGGGCAGGCCCACGATCACCATGCCCTGATGCAGCAGCATCGTGATCATCCCGATCAAGGTGGTCTCTTGCCCGCCATGCTGGCTCGCGGTCGAGGTGAAGGCTCCGCCGACCTTGCCGACCAGCGCGCCCTTCACCCATAGCCCGCCGGTCTGGTCCCAGAACGCAGCCATTTGCGACGCCAGCCGACCATAGCGCGTGCCGCAGCCGATGATGATCGCGTCGTAGCCGGGGAGCTCGTCGACGGTCGCGATGGGCGCTTTCTGGTCGAGCTTGAAGCCCGATTTCTTCGCCAGCTCCTCGGGCACCGTTTCGGGCACCCGCTTGATCACCGCCTCGGTGCCCGGCACCTGCCGCGCGCCTTCGGCGACCGCTTCGGCCATTTTTTCAATATGGCCGTAGGTCGAATGGTAGAGGACGAGGATTTTCGGCATTCGCTGATCTCCCTGGAGGGCCGTCGGTCGAACGTCCGTCGGCGGCATGGAGTTGCGACGAAAGCCGCGATTGGCAACCGCCACGCGCTCGGCCGAAGACCGGCCGTCGGGTGGGCGCGGCTCGCCGACGCCGGGCTGGCGCCGACGGCGGAAGCTGCCCGTGGTGCGTCCAGGGCGGTCTAGGGCAGAGCGAAGGCGCAGCCGGCGTGATCGCGGGCTGCGTGATCGCTTTTCTTCGGAACCGCCGGCGGCGCAAAGCCTGCCAGCCGATGTGTGGTCCGGATGGCGGCGACACGACGCCCGATCGTCGCCTCGGCGATGCCGATTTCGCGTTCGGCGTGCACGAATTCGGACAAGGTCCCATCGGAAGCGGGCAGCGAAGCGCGTTGCGTCTCGCTGCACCACGCTTCAAATCGGCGAAGGTCCAGGCGATAGAGCCGCCTGGTGCTGGGCGACAGGATCTTCATGCCGGCGTTGCGCGATGCTGTTCGCGAACCAGCCGCATCACACGCAGGCTGACAGGCCTTCGTCGAGCAGGATGGTCGCACCGTGCATCGCGTTGACTTCGCCGCTGACCAGAAACAGCACGGCGGCGGCCATTTCTTCGGGTGGCGAATAGGTGCGCGTGCTCGGCGTCGCGGCAGCCTTGGCAGCAAGTATATCGGCGGCCTTGTCGCCGGTGCGCTCGCCCTGGTTCAGCGGTGTCGCGGTGTTGCCCGGCGCGATCGCGTTGATGTGGACGTCGTATGGCGCGAGATCGCCGGCCAGCGCCTTGGTCAGCATCACGATGCCGGCCTTCACCATGGAATAGACCGGAAAGCGCGACGAGCCGCGAAACCCTGCCACCGAAGCGACGTTGACGATGCGTCCCGTCCGGCGCCGCTTCATCGACGGCGCCACCGCGTCGATCGCGAAGAAGGTGCCCTTCAGATGGGTCTGCACCATGCGGTCGAAATCATCCTCGCTGGTTTCGCCGAGCGGCGTCGGATAGTAGACGCCGGCCGAGTTCACCAACACGTCGACGGGACCGAGATCGCGCTCGACCGCTGCGACGACGGCGCGGATCGACGCCGGACTGCGCACGTCAGCAGCATAGGCGCGCGCGCCGGGGAGCTTGCTCGCGACCTTCTCGGCCTTGTCGATGCTGCTGCTCGCCACGACCGCGACCTTGGCGCCCTCGGCGGCAAAGCGGATCGAAACCGCTTCGCCGATTCCCGAACTGCCGCCGAACACCAGCGCGACTTTGTCCTGAAGCTTCACGTGCCTACTCCCTCAGCCTTGCAGTCGCGGCCGCATCGAGCGTGCCGTCTGCCAGAATTCGTACGCCATAAACCGTTTCGGCGCGTTCGCGCGTGATGCGGCGGTCGAGCACGTCATGCAACACCGCTTGCGGATCGCGGCGGCGCGGATCGCCGTAGCCGCCGCCGCCGGTGCCGGTCGACAGCACCCTGTCGCCGGGTGCGAGCTCGATCTGTCCCATCGAGGCCAGATTGCGCAGGACGCCGTCGGCGTCGCGGCGTGCCCCGGCGGCACGGCCGCCTTCGCCGCCGCCGCACACGCCTTGCGCTGCATGCACGATGCCGTCGCTGACATAGGCGATGTTGAGCGTGCCCTGGGTCGGGCCGAGCTCGACTTCGAGACTCGGTGCGCCGCAATGCAGCCCCGCCCCTTCGCTGTCGGCAACCAGCGCACGGCGGTGCACGCGCAGCGGATGATGCAGCTCGACCATCTCGATACTGTCGACGAAGCACACACCGCCATTGCCGGCATGCGAATAGGTCAACCAGCCGTCGCTCACCGCGGAACCCGGCCCACCGGTGCTGCCCAGAAAAAGCTGATTGACGAACCTCCGCCCGTCACGAGGGTCGCGCCCCGACACAACGCCCTTGTGCGGCGGATTGACGGCACCGACTTCGGCGACGGCAGAATCGGGCGCCAACGTCGCCATGGCGAGCTGCACCGACGCGACCACGCGGTCGGCGAGGTTGGTGGTCGATACCGAAAAACTGACCGGATGCCGCGCACCGCCGATCGCGCTGCCGTCGCGCAGCTTCACGTCGATACAGCGGAAACTGCCTGCATTCTTCGGCACGTCGGGATCGAGCGTGTTGAAGATGCCGATCAGCGCCGCGGTGCGCGCACACGACTCGCTGACATTCAGGCCGCAAGGCAAGGCGTCGACATTGCCGGTGAGATCGACTTCGATAACGCCCTCGCCGGGGCGGACATGCACCGCGGCGCGCACCATGACGCCCTCGGGCGGCGTGCCGGGCATCGGGTCGTGCGTGCTGCTGCCCTGCGCCGATCCCGCCGGCAGGCGCGCGACGGCGGCGCGCATGCGCCGCTCGCCATAGTCGAACCATTGCTCGGCAAAGACGTGCAGCGTGGACCAGCCGAGCTCGCCGCCCAGCGCCAGCAACTCGCGCTCGCCGGTACGGGCGGCACCGATCATGGCGAGAAAATCGCCGTGCCACTGGTCGGGAACGCGGATGCGCGACCTGCACATGCGCACGAAATCTTCGTTGGTCCGGTAATCCTGCTGCACGCGCACGGCGGGAAAGATCAAGGCGCCTTCCTCGTACACGTCGCGCGCCTGCGCCATGTAGGTGGTCGGAATCGAATTGCCGATGTCGGCCTGGTGCGCCTTGACGAGCACGGTGAAGTGATGCGTACCCGCGGCGTCGATCACCGGCACCAGGATGGTGTGGTCGGCGGCGTGGCTGCAGCCGTGATAGGGCGAGTTGTGCAGGAAGGCGTCGCCGGCCGCGAGCACGGGATGAAATTCGTGCATCGCGCGCGCCATCAGGTCGGGCCCCGACAGGACGTGGATCGGAAGACTGTCCGCCGCCGTCAGCAGCCGGCAATCGGCGGTGACGATGCAGCAGGAAAGATCCTTGGCGCGATTGAGCACGCCCGACCGTCCGGCGCGCAACAGCGCGTTGGACATTTTGCGGGCGATGCCGTCCATCCGGCTGCGCAGCACGCCCAGCCGCGCGCCACTGAGTTGCGGGGTTTCGGGCGCGCTCACAGCTCGATCACCAGGCTGCCGGCTTCACTGCGCCGGAAGCGCGCTTCGTCGATCGCGACCGAGGTGAAAGCCGATTCGACCACCGCCGGACCGTTCTGCAGCACGCCGACCGGCAATGATTCGAAGGCGCAGACCTTGGCCATGACGACCCGATTGTCGGGGAGGCGGATGGTGCGGTCGCGCGGCGCGCCGCCGCGCACGCGTTCGCGCAAGGTGCCGGGCTTGGGTTCGCGCAGGCGGCACGCGACGCCCACGCGCCAGCCGACGATCTCGATCGCGCTGGCGGGATCGGCGAACGCGTAGAGACGTTCGTGCTCGGCGTCGAACGCACGCCGGAACGCGGCGACGTCGCCGTCCGCGGTGAAGCGAGCGCCCGGCAGCGTGACTTCGATCTCCCACGCCTGGTCCGCGTAGCGCGCTTCGACCGAGTAGCTGTAGGTCGTGGCGATCGCGCCCTGGCCTGGCCCTTCGGCGAACACCCGGCATTCGTCTTCGAGCCGTTCCAGCACCGCGTTGGCGCCGTCGCGGTCGAAGTGCGACGTCGACATGTGCCGCGTGGCGCGGCGATCGGCCGACAGATCCGAGATCAACGCCCCGGCGGCGCTGAGCGTGGCACCGGTGCCGGGAATGATCAGGCGCTTGCAGCCGAGCCGGCGCGCGATGAAGACGATGTTCAGCCCGGCCGCGCCGCCGCCGCCGATCAGGATCGCATCGGCCGGGTCGATGCCCTGCTTGACCGTGATGTCGACGATCGCCTGGGTCATGGTTTCGGTGGCGAGTTCGACGATCGCAGCGGCAGCTTCGTCGGACGTGACGCCCAGCGGCGCCGCGATCGCGTGCATGGCGCGCTGCGCGGCCTCGACATCGAGCTTCATCGTGCCGCCGAGAAAGAAAGCCGGATCGAGATAGCCGAGCAGCAGCGCCGCGTCGGTCAGGGTCGCCACCGTGCCGCCGCGGCCGTAACAGGCCGGACCCGGCTTGGCGCCAGCGCTGTCGGGACCGACATGCAGCACGCCGCCATCATCGACCCGCGCCAGGCTGCCGCCGCCGGCCCCGACGCTGCGCACGTCGACCGACGGAAATCCCGTCAGGTGACCGATGATCGGCGCGCCGATCCACAATTCGCGCGCCAGCGGAATCCGCCCGTCGCGCACCACGCTGACATCGAACGTGGTGCCGCCGGTGTCGGCCACGACCACGTCGCCGCCGCCTTCCAGCTCGACATAGGCGCGGCCCGCAACCGGCGCCATCGACGGCCCCGAATTCACCACATGGATCGGTGCCGCCGCGACTTCGGCCGCATCCATCACGCCGCCTTGCGATGTCACGACCAGTACGCGACCGGCAAAGCCCGCCTGGCCCAGCCGTTCGGTGAGCGAGCCGAGATAGGCGCCCATCAACGGCTTGAGCGACGCGTCGATCGCGGTTGCCGAGGCACGCCGGAACTCGCGCGGGGTCGGCGACAGAAGGTGCGACAGGGTCACCGGCACACCGGGCAGGTGCCGGGCGAGCAATTCGCCGACCCGCAGCTCGTGCACCGGATTCAGCACCGACCACAGCAGGCACACCGCGACCGCCTCGATTTTGACGGCGGCGAGTTCGCGGCAGGTCGCGATCACCGAAGCTTCGTCGAGCGCGCGATACACGCTGCCGTCAGCGTCGATGCGCTCGTCGATCTCGAAGGTGAGGCTGCGTGGAATGTAGGGCGGCGGATAGGCGATGCGGAAATCGAACGGATCGGGCCGGCCACCTTCGCGCAACAACAGGATATCGGGATGGCCCTGCGTCGTCAGCAGCGCGGTGCGCGCCGTCCTGGCGGTGATGACCGCGTTGATTGCATGGGTGGTCGCGTGAACGAAAACGTCGCCGCGCGCCAGCAGCGCGGCCAGGCTCAGCCCGTAGGCGTCGGCCGCCAGCCGCAACGCGTCGAGCACGCCGCGAACGGGATCGTCGGCGGTGGTCGCCGCCTTGAAGAGCTGCCACGTCCCGTCCGCGTCTTCGACGACGAGGTCGGTGAAGGTGCCGCCGGTATCGCAGGCGAACCGCATCTACGCGGCTGCGCGCAGATCGAGCATGGTCCGCGCCTCGGCGGCGGTTGCGATGGTGCCGCCCAGCGACTCGACGATCGTGACGGCCCGTTCGACCAGCGAGGCGTTGTCGGGGGCCAGCTTGCCGCGGGCGAGATAGAGATTGTCTTCGAGACCGACGCGCACATGCCCGCCGAGCAGCGCGCACTGTCCCACCATCGGAAACGACGCGGCGGAAATGCCGAAGCCGCCCCAATGCGCGCCGTCGGGCAGAAAGCGGCGCATCAGCAGCATGGTTTCCGAGGTCGCGGGCGCGCCGCCGGGAACGCCGAGACAGATCTGGAAGAACGCCGGCGCATCGATCACGCCGTCGCCGATCAGCCGGCTGGCGAGTTCGATCTGGCCGAGATCGAACACTTCGAGTTCGGGCCTGGTGCCGACCGAGCGCACCAGCTCGGCCATTTTGGTGATGTGATCGGGCGTGTTGATGATGGCGTGCTTGCCGAAATTCATCGTCGCGACGTCGAGGCTGCAGATCTCAGGCTTCAAGTCGAGCACGTGCTGGACGCGCAGCTCGGGCGAGGACAGCGATGAACCTTCGGCCGGCTTCAGCGGATCTTCTTCGCTCGGAATATAGCGGGCGCCGACGCCGGTGGTGAGGTTGAGCACGACGTCGACGCCGCTGTCGCGGATTCGTCCCACCGTCTCGCGATAAAGGCCGAGATCCATGCTGGGCGCGCCGGTCGCGGGGTCGCGCACATGCACATGCACGACGGCGGCGCCGGCGCGTGCGGCAGCGATGCAATCCTCGGCGATGCGAATCGGCGTGATCGGCACGGCGCCCGACCGCGGGCCGAGCGCGCCCGATCCGGTCACGGCGCAGGTCACGATCGTCTTATGTCCGGTGCTCGACATCGATTATTCTTCCCACTCAACGTTGCCGCAGACGCTGACATCCTGGCCGGTCACGTGACGGGCCGCGTGCGACGCGAGAAACACGGCGGTCGCCCCGACCTCTTCCGGTTCGATGCGGGTCCGCATCGAGATGAATCCGAGCCGCTGCTGCAGTGCCTCGTCATAGCTGAGGCCCAGCCGCGCCGCGCGATCGGTCATCAACGCACGGCCGCGTTCGTTTTCGATCGAGCCGGGTGAAATGCTGTTGCAGCGTATGTTGAACGGGCCCAGCTCGCGCGCGAGATTGCGCGTCAGCCCGTTCACCGCCGCCTTCGATACGACGTAGGGCGTGCGGTTGGGCAGGCTGGTGCGCACCGAGGTCGTCGAGATATTCAGAATGCAGCCCGAACGTTGCGCCTTCATCGCCGGCACGAAAGCGCGCACGGCGTGGAACATGCCGGTGACATTGACCCGCAGCACCGCATCCCAGTCGTCGTCGCTGACCGTTTCGATGGCGCCGCGCGGCCCGCCGATCCCGGCATTGTTGACCAGCACGTCGAGTCCGCCGAAGCGCGCTTCGAGTTCGGCTCGAAGCCGCTCCATCTGGGCCGCGTCGCCGATCTGGATGTTCGACGTACCCAGTCCGGGGAGTTCGGCCCGCGCCGCGTCGAGCGCTGCCGCGTCGACGTCGCAGACATGGACATCGGCGCCGTCGGCCAGAAAAGCGCGCGCGATGGCCAGGCCGATGCCCGCCGCGCCTGCCGTCACCAGCACCCGTCGAGCGGGTAATATTTCAGAACTCATGTTATGTGTTATAACAGATGACGACGGACCAGCAAGACTGATTTGGCGCTTATGGCCCTTATTGACGACGCGGCGCGCGATCGCTGCTAGGAGAAGTGATGCATCGCTTTGACAGCATCCACCAGGCCAGCCAGGCGCTCAACGCCCGCCGCAGCACCAGCGCCGAGCTGGTGCGAGCATCGCTCGATCGCGCCCTGGACCGCGACGGTCAAGGCGCGCGCGTCTTCACGCGCCTCTACGCCGACTCGGCGATGCGCGCAGCGGCCGAGGCCGACCGGCGCTACGGCGCGCGCGCGCCGCGTTCGCCGCTCGACGGGATTCCGATTTCGATCAAAGACCTGTTCGACGTTGCGGGCGAACCCACGATGGCCGGCGCTTATGCGCTGCGCGACGAGGCGCCCGCCGAGCGCGACGCGGTGCTGGTGCAGCGGTTGCGCGCCGCCGGCGCCGCGATCGTCGGCAAGACCAACATGACCGAGTTCGCCCTGTCGGGTCTCGGCCTCAATCCGCGTTACGGTACGCCGCACACGCCGTGGCGGCGCGACGAGGCCCATATCGCGGGCGGCTCGTCATCGGGCGCGGCGGTGTCGGTGACCGACGGAATGGCGCTCGGCGCAATCGGGACCGATACGGGCGGCTCGGTGCGCATTCCCGCCGCCTTTTGCAACCTGGTCGGATTCAAGCCGACCGCGTCGCGCATCGACCAGGCCGGCATGTCGCCATTGTCGGTATCGCTCGATTCGATCGGCTTCATCGCGCAGTCCGTCGCCTGTTGCAGCTTGCTCGACCGCGCGCTCGCCGACCACGCCGATGACGCGCCGGCGCTCGGCCCGATGCCGACCCGAATCGGCGTACCGGAGACATATGTCTGGGATGAGACCGATCCGCGCGTGCTGGCCGCGTTCGAGGCGGCGCGGCATCGGCTCGAGCGTGCCGGCGTACGCATCGTGGCGCTCGACCTCGCCATGCTGCACGAGATTCCGCAGCTCAACGCGGCGGGCGGCTTTTCACCGATCGAAGGCTGGCATTCGCACGCCGAACGTATCCTGCGCCATCGCGATCGGCTCGATCCGCGGGTCGCGAACCGGTTCCTCGCCGCCCGTGACGTCAATCCGTCGGTGCTCGGCGCGATGCGCGATGCGCGTCGGAGCCTGATCGAAAAAGCCAATGCTGCGACCGCCGGCTGCGATCTCGTGATGTTTCCGACCGTCGCGATCCTGCCGCCGCGCGAAGCCGATCTGGCCGACGATCGCGCCTATGCCGAAGCCGGCCGCCTTTCGATCCGGAATGCCGCGGTCGCCAATCTCCTCGATCGCTGCGCCATTTCGATTCCGTGCGGCGGCGACGCGCCGGTCGGGCTCACATTGATGGGTCCGTCGCACGGGGACGCACGGCTGCTGGCGCTCGCGGCGCAACTCGAAAGCGCGATCCGCGCCTGAAGCTTGCGCGGGAAAGCGCGCTGCTAGCTGGCTCTCGCGAGCGTTGCAGCGCCGGTCGCAGCGCCCTTGCCCGCCTCGGTTTCGAGCGCCTTGCCGAGTTCCTGTTCGCCGTCGCGCAGGTCGGCCTCGATGGCGGTGCGAACGCCGGCCGCGTCGGCCGCGCGCAAGGCGCGGATCGTCGCCAGGTGATGGTTCACGCCTTTGCGCGTGTGATTGTAGGACGGGTAGAGAAAGTTCAGCGACGGGCCGAGCTTGAGCCACAGCGCGCCGATCATCTCGACCAGCAACGGCACTTCGGAACGGCGATAGATCCCGAAGTGGAATTCCTCGTTCTCGGCCAGCACCCGCTTGTAGTCGTTGCGATCCATCGCGGCGATCAGCGCGATCTGGGTGCGTTCGAGCGCTTCGATTCCGGCGCTGTCGAATTTTGGTGCTGCCAGTTCGGCCGCCATGCCTTCGAGCGCGGTGCGCAGCAGATAGATCTGCCGCAGCTTGTCGCGATCGAGCATCGGCACCGACACGGTGCGGTTGGGCCCGGATTCGAGAACGCGCTCCGACAGCAGGCGTGCGATCGCGTCGCGCGCCGGCGTGGCGCTGATGCCGAGCACCGCCGCGATCTTGCGGATGGTGAGCTTTTGGCCGGGATGGAAACTGCCCGTCGTCAGCGCATGGCGAAGCTGTTCGTAGGCACGATCGGCCAAGGTGTCATAGCGCTCGACCGGCCGGATGGCCGGCGTGTGCGCCGCGTCTGTCGCCATCTTCCGCTCCTCGGCCGGCCATTCTGCTAGCTGGGGTATAACACATTACCCCGTGTTTCAGCCCGATTTCTGCAGGATTGAGCCAAATCTGGTCCTTGCCAACTGTTATAACAGATATCATACTCCGCCAGACAGCGAAAATCGGCGGTCCAACGCCGCGCCTGTCGAATGGCATCAGGAACTGGGGGATTTGGGCATGGCGGGTTATTCGAGGGCGCGCCGTCCGGCGGGCTGGGTTTTGCGGGCGCAGCTTCTGTCCGGTGTAGCGATCACCTGTCTCGCCGCCTCGCCGGCGATGGCGCAGCTCGAAGAAATCGAGGTCACGGCGACCAAGACCGGCGCCACCTTGCTGCAGAAGACGCCGATCGCGGTCACTGCCTTCACCAGCGCCGAGATCGAGCGTTCGCTCATCAACAACGTGAAGGATCTGGTGCAGTTCACGCCGAACCTGACGGTGCCGCAGAACAACACCTTCGCGCAGATCTATATTCGCGGCATCGGGTCGAACAACGTATTCAACGGCTCGGACCCGAGCTCGACCGTGCATGTCGACGGCGTCTATCAGGCGCGGCCCTACGCACAATTCGCCAACTTCCTCGACGTCGAACGGGTCGAGGTGCTGCGCGGCCCACAAGGCACGCTGTACGGCCGCAACTCGGTCGGCGGCACCATCAACGTGATCTCGCGTGCGCCGACCGACGAGCTGCGCGTCAAGGGCGACCTGACCGTCGGCAATTACGGCACGGTGCAGGAACAGGCTTATCTGAGCGGCGCACTGATCCCGGGCAAGGTGCAGGCGAGCATCTCTGAAACCTACAGCCGCCACGACCCGTACCGGGAAAACATCGTCGCAAGCGGCAACGACATCGACAGCCAGAATACCGGCTCGGTCCGCGTCCAGGTCCGCGTGCAGCCGACCGCATCGATCGAGGCGACGACGCGTGTCGATTTCGCCTCGGCGTATTTTAATCCGATGGGCTACGCGAAAATCCTGCAGCCTTTCGACGCCGCGACCAATTCGATCCTCGGCGACTACAGCAAGGTTGCGCTGAACCAGCCCGGCCTGGGCACCGTGCGCGGCTATGGTTTCGCAGAAGACGTCGCAGCCGACGTCGGCAACGGCATGAAGCTCCGCTCGGTCACCGCCTACCGGCGGAACGTCGTCAAGACGCTGACCGACACCGACTCGACCGACCGCGATACGACGGTCACGCTCACCAGCGAAAAAGAGTGGCAGTTCTCCGAAGAACTGAATCTCTCGGGCAAGCTCGGCGCGCTCGACTACGTCACCGGCCTCTATTATTTCGTCGAGCATATCGGCACGCTGACGCTGGTGAATCAGCGCGCCGCCGGCACCTTCACGGGCGTCTTCCCGTCCAGCCACACGACATCGAAAGCGGCATACGCGCAGGGTACGTATCACCTGACCGATCAACTGTCGGTGACCGCGGGCGCACGCTATTCCGAAGAAGAAAAACTGTTCTACGGCAATGTCGGCACCTACACCGCCGCCACCGGCGCCCTGCGCGGTGCGCAGACGCTGTATGTGGGCGACGGCAGGTATCACGCCTTCACGCCAAAGGCAGGCATAGAATACCAGCTCACGCCCGATGCGCTGCTGTTCGTCTCGGCGACGCGCGGGTTCAAGAGCGGCGGCTTCAACCAGACCTCGACCACGAGCGCAGCGGCCGCAGGCTTCGCGCCCGAATCCCTGTGGAGCTACGAAGCGGGCCTCAAGAGCGAATGGTTCAACCGCCGCCTGCGCGCCAACCTGACGGCGTTCCACTACGACTATTCGAACCTGCAGGTGCAGGCCTTCATCCGTCCCGGCGTCACCGACATCACCAACGCCGCCGACGCCACCATCAACGGCGTCGAATTGGAACTGCGCACGCGCCCGCTGCAGAATCTCGAACTGGGCGCCAACCTTGCGTCGCTCGACGCCACCTATGGCAAATATCCGGGTGCTTCGGGCCCCGGTGGGGTGGTGATCGACGCCACCGGCAAGCGTCTCAACGCGTCGCCGCAATATTCGGCCAACCTGTCGGCGCAATATGACGTTCCGTTGTCGAGCGGCGCGCTGGTGTCACTGCGCGGCGAATATTTCTGGCAGGACAAGCAGTTTTTCGTCGCCTCGAACGATCCGGCGCAGAGCCAGGGCGCCTACGGGCTGTTCAATGCCAGCGTTGCGTACGAGACCGAAGATGGACACTGGCGCGTGGCACTGTGGGGCAAGAACCTGTTCGACCGGCAATACATCACCGCCACGGCGACGATTTCGCCCGTCGTGTCCGGTCGCCCGGGTGACCCGCGGACGTTCGGCGCGCGCCTGACCTGGAAGATGTGAGACACCCATGACGATGCTCGAAGGCACCTGCGATCCACGTTTCTCTCCGGTCGCCGACGCCCTCGCGCGCAACTTCCGCGACCGCGGCGAAATCGGCGCCGCGGTCGCGGTCTATGAAAACGGCCGCAAGGTCGTCGATCTGTGGGGCGGCGTCGCCGATCCCGCCACCGGCCGCGAATGGCAGCGCGACACGCTGGTCTGCATGATGTCGGTCGGCAAAGGCATGGCCGCCTTGTGCATCCACCGGCTGCTCGAAGCGGGCAAGCTCGAGCTCGACGCGCCCGTGGCGCGCTACTGGCCCGGCTTCGCGCAGGCCGGCAAGGAACACGTCACCGTCCACCACGTCCTCAGCGCCATGTCGGGCGTCGTCTATGCCGACGCGGCACCGAAAAATTCGGTGATGCAGTGGGACGTGATGATCGAGGCGATCGAAAAGCAACCGCCCTTCTGGGAGCCCGGCACGCGCGGCGGCTATCATTCGATGACGGCGGGTTTCCTGCTGGGCGAGCTGGTGCGCCGCGTCGATGGCCGCGCCCTGCCGCGCTATTTCGAAGAGGAAATCGCCGCGCCGCTGGGCGCGAGCTATGGTTGGGGACTCGACGATGCGCGGATCGCGCGCGTCGCGCCCATCATCGGCAATCCGGGTCATCTCACCGTGCAGGCATTTGCCGACCCCACGACGCGCCTCGGTCGCGCCTGGCACATGCGTCCGGTCGGCACCCAGTATTACAACACCGAGGAATTCCAGCGTGGCGTCTTGCCGTCGTCGAACGGGCATGGCGATGCACGCTCGGTGGCGCGCATTTACGCGGCGCTTGCCGAGGGCGGCACGCTCGACGGCGTGAGCCTGGTGAGTCCGGCGGCGGTCGAACGCATGCGCACGCTGCAATGGAATGGCGACTGCGCCATGACCGACCGTCCCTATCGCTACGGGCTGGGATTCTTTCTGAACAAGATGCCGATGGTGCCGATGGGCCCCAACCCGCGCGCCTTCGGCCATCCCGGCGCCGGCGGTTCGATCGGATTCGCCGACCCCGAACGCCGCCTCGCCTTCGCCTATGCGCCCAACTTCATGTGTGCCGGCGAAGGATCGGGCGAACGCTGTCTCGCCCTGGTCGAAGCGCTTCCGGCATGAGCAATGTCGGCGTGATGGACGGCAGCGTGCGCCGGACCGGCGGATACGCATGGTACGTCGCGGCGCTGCTCAGCGTCGCGCATCTGGTTTCGTTCATCGACCGCTTCGTGATGAGCCTGGTGCTCGAACCGGTGCGGCGCGCGATGGCCCTGTCGGACACGCAGCTCGGCCTGCTGGTCGGGTTCGGATTCGTGCTGCTCTACAGCCTCGTCGGCATGCCGCTGGGCTGGCTCGCCGACCGCGTCCATCGCCGCAACCTGATTGCGCTCGGCATTCTGGTTTGGAGCTGCGCCACCGCCGCCTGCGCCTTCGCCGATGATTTCACCAGCCTGTTCGCGGCCCGCGCCATTGTCGGATTCGGCGAAGCGGCGCTGGTCCCCGCTTCGATGTCGCTGATCGCCAACTACTTTCCGCGCAGCCAGCTGGCGCGCGCGGTTTCGATCTTCACCATGGGCGCGTCGCTGGGCAAGACGACGGCCTTTCTCGCCGGCGGCGCGCTCCTGGCGCTGCTCGTACCGTTGGGCCGCGTGCTGCTGCCGGGCCTGGGCGAATTCGCTCCGTGGCAGGTGCTGTTCCTCGCCGCATCGTTGCCGGGATTTCTGCTGGTGCCGCTGCTCCTCACCGTCCGCGAGATCGAACGGCCACGCACGCAGGATGCCGCCAGGCCGTCGCTCGCCGAGGGCGTCGCCTGGTTGCGCGGCCATGCCAAGGCCTATGCGCTGCATGTCGGCGCCGCGGTCTGCTCGATCATCCTGATCCAGATCTTCGGCAACTGGTCGGCGAGCCTGTTCGTGCGCGTGCATGGCTTCAGCGTGCAGCAGGCCGGTTACGTCATCGGCAGCGCCACGCTGCTGGCCGGGCCGGCCGGCCATTTCACCGGCGGCTGGATGACCGATCGCATGCAGGCACGCGGCGTCGCGGGTGCGCCGCTCGCCACCATCGCGATCAGCCTCGCCGCATCGGCCTGTACCGCCGTGCTGCTCTATATGGCGCCCAGCGTGAGCGCTGCGGTCGCTGCCTTCACGCTGCTGATGTTCGTCGTGGCAAGCGCGGCAGCGTCGTGCCTGTCGGGCGTGCAGACGCTGACGCCGGCGAAGCTGCGCGGCTTCACCACTTCGGTCTATATGTGCGTGATGACGTTGATCGCTGTCGGGCTGGGCCCGACCTTCGTCGGCATCGCGAGTGATCTTCTGTTCGGCGGCGGCAGCGGACTCGAAAGTGCGCTGGTCGGCACGACCTTGCTGGTCGCCTCGATCGGCATCGTCCTCGCGCTGTGCGGCCGCCGCCCGTTTCAGCGCACCGCCGACGCGGTGCGCTAGCGGGCGCCGAATACCGTGTTGCCGAAAAGCTGTTTCTGATCGCTCGGCTGCGAGCGCCAATATTGCGGCGGCGCGTCCACCGCGGCACCGAGCTGCGCCGCTGCGTGCCACGGCCAGCGCGGGTCGTAGAGCATGCCGCGAGCCAGCGCGACGAAGTCCGCCTTGCCGCTGGCGACGATGTCTTCGGCCTGGCTCGCGTCGGTGATCAACCCGACCGCCATGGCGGGCAGGCCGGTCGCCTGCTTCACGGCTTGTGCCAGCGGCACCTGATAGCCGGGCCCCAGCGGAATCTTCTGTAGCGGCGACACGCCGCCCGACGAGACGTCGATCCAGTCGACCCCGCGCTGCTTGAGTTCGTTGGCAAAGATGATGGTCTGGTCGAGATCCCAACCGCCATCGACCCAATCGGTCGCCGACACGCGCACGCCGACCGGCATGCTCGCGGGCACTGCCGCGCGCACCGCGTCGAAGATCTCGAGCGGGAAGCGCATGCGGTTTTCGAGCGAGCCGCCATATTCGTCGCTGCGCCGGTTGGCGAGCGGCGACAGGAACTCGTGCAGCAGATAGCCATGCGCGCCGTGCAGCTCGATCGCGTCGATGCCGAGCCGCACTGCGCGCTTGGCCGACGCGACGAACGCGTCGCGCACCCGCGCGAGTCCTGCCGCATCGAGCGCCAGCGGCGCTTCTTCACCGTCCTTGTGCGGCAGCGGCGACGGTGCCGATGTCACCCAGCCGCCTTGCGCGGCGGGGATCTGCGCACCGCCATCCCATGGCAGGTGACTCGACGCCTTGCGGCCGGCATGGGCGAGCTGGATCGCGACCTTGATGGTCGAATAGCTGCGGATCGCCGCGAGCACCGGCACCAGCGCCGCTTCGGTCGCATCGTCATAGAGGCCGAGATCGCCGTGCGTGATGCGGCCGGCGGCTTCGACACCGGTCGCCTCGATGAACAGCATGCTCGCGCCCGACAGCGCGAGATGACCGAGATGCAGCATGTGCCACGCAGTGGCCCGGCCGTTCTCGGCCGAGTACTGGCACATCGGCGACACCACGATCCGATTGGGCAGGGCGACGCCGCGCAGGGCGTAGGACGAGAACAAAACGCTCATGGGGCCTCGTGAGGAAATACCCGGCTCGACCTAGCGGGCGGCGGGGCCAGATCAAGCCAGAATCAAGCCGGAGCTGGTCATAGCAGCATCGCGCGCCGGATCCGCCCCGATCAGCATCGGCCCACCAAGGCCGGCAGTTGCCCGGCCCCGATCCGTCCGCGCAAGAATGTCGTCGACACGTCGCTTGCGCACCGATCCTCCCACGGGTGCGGCCGGGACTTCGTTCCTGGCCACACGCAACTTGTCTGGAAGCTGGCGTGCCGTCGCCTCCAGGGCCGTGCACCGGCCGTCCAAACCAGACTCCAGTCGACAAAAAAGCTGGCAGGAGTCGTGCTAGGCGGGTTCGCGACGGCGGAGGTTCCGATGAAGCCTGTCATCCCCACGGCCCTGCTCGCATCGCTGTTTCTGGCGGGTTGCGACGATCCCAGCGGGCAGGTCAAACCGCCGCCGCCCACGGTCACTGTCGCCAAGCCGCTGTCGCGCGTGGTCAATGACTGGGACGAATTCACCGGCCGTTTCGAAGCGGTCGACGAGGTCGAGCTGCGCGCCCGCGTCAGCGGTTATCTGCAGTCGGTCCATTTCAAGGACGGGCAGGTGGTGCAGAAGGGCGACCTGCTTTTCGTCATCGATCCGCGCCCCTACGAGGCCGCTTCGCGACGCGCCGAAGCCGACGTCGCCAAGTCCGAAGCCCGGCTGGGCCTCGCCGGGCGCGAGCTCGGCCGCGCGCAACAATTGCTGCAATCGGGCAACGTGTCGGCCTCGATCGGCGACCAGCGCACGCAACAACGGCGCGATGCCGAGGCCGATCTCGACGGGGCGCGGGCCAGCCTGCAAAACGCCAAGCTCAATCTCGAATTCACCCGCGTCACCGCGCCGATCACCGGCCGTATCAGCCGCAAATTCGTGTCGGAAGGAAATCTGGTCGGCGGCGACAATGCCGGCGCGAGCTTGCTGACGACCCTGGTGTCGCTCGATCCGATCCATTTCTATTTCGACATCGACGAGCGCACCTACCTCAAGAATACGCGGCTGCATATTTCCGGCTTGCGTCCGATCGAACGCGACACCGCCAACCCGGTGAAGATCGCGATCGCCGACGAGCGCGAATTCGCCCATGACGGCCGCATGGATTTCATCGACAACCGGCTCGATCGCGGCAGCGGCACGCTGCGCGGACGCGCGCTGGTCAAGAACGAGAATTTGCTGTTCGCACCCGGCCAGTTCGGGCGCGTGCGGTTGATGGGCAGCGCGCCGTTCGCGGCGCTGCTGATTCCCGATGAAGCCATCACCAACGACCAGTCGAACAAGATCGTCTTCGTGCTCGGTCCCGACGACGTGCCGCAGCCGCGCGTCGTCACGGTGGCGCAGATCTTCGAAGGCTATCGCGTCGTGCGCCAGGGCATCACGCAGGACGACCGCATCGTCATCGCCGGACTGCAGCGCGTGCGCACCGGCCAGAAAGTGACGCCCAACGAGACCACGCTGCAGGTCCACACCAGCGGCGGGGAAAGCCCGTGAGCCTCGGCCGCACCTCGATCGAGCGGCCGGTTCTCGCGCTGGTCCTGTCGATCGTCATTCTGATCGTCGGCGCCGTCGCCCTCGGCAGGTTGCCGGTCAGCCAGTATCCCGAAATCGTGCCGCCGACCGTGACGGTCAGCGCGCAATATCCCGGCGCCAGCGCGCAGACCATCGCCGATACGGTCGCGACGCCGATCGAGCAGGAGATCAACGGCGTCGACAACATGCTCTACATGTACAGCCAGTCGACCAATGACGGCCGGCTGAGCATCACCGTCACTTTCGCGCTGGGCACCAATCTCGACGAAGCCCAGGTGCTGGTGCAGAACCGCGTCGCGCTGGCCGACCCGCGACTGCCCGAAACGGTCCGTCGCGTCGGCGTCGCGGTGCGCAAGAACGCGCCCGACTTTCTGCTGGTGATCCAGCTTCTGTCGCCCGACAACAGCCGCGACCAGCTCTATTTGTCGAACTTCGCCTCGACACGCATCCGCGACGTGCTGCTGCGCCTCCCAGGCGTCGGCGACGTGGTGATGTACGGCGCACGCGACTATGCGATGCGCGTCTGGATCGATCCCGATCGCGCCGCCGAGTCCGGCCTCACCGCACAGGAGATCGTCGACGCGATCCGCGCCCAGAACGTGCAGGTCGCGGGTGGCGTTCTGGGCCAGCCGCCGATCGACAGCCCGTCCGCGTTCCAGCCCACCGTCACCTTGCAAGGACGCCTGGCGCAGCCCGAAGAATATGAACGCATCATCGTCAAACGCGGCGAAGGCGGCCGGGTCGTGCGCCTGTCCGACGTCGCACGCACCGAACTCGGCGCCCGCGACTACAACACCAACGCCTATCTCAATGGCCAGCCACTGATCGCCATGCTGGTGTTCCAGCGGCCCGGTACCAACGCGCTCGCCACCTCGACCGCGGTGCAGAAGGCGATGGAGGATTTCAGACGAGATTTTCCGCCCGGCGTCGAATACCGCATGACCTACAATCCGACCGAGTTCTTCGTGCGCACCTCGATCGACGAGCTGGTGCGCACCATCTACGAAGCCATCGTCCTGGTGGTGCTGGTCGTCATCGTCTTCCTGCAGGGCTGGCGCACGACGCTGATTCCGCTGCTGGCAATTCCGGTGTCGCTGATCGGCACGTTCGCGGTGATGCTGGCGCTCGGCTATTCCATGAACACGCTCACGCTGTTCGCGCTCGTGCTTGCGGTCGGCATCGTCGTCGACGACGCGATCGTGGTGGTCGAGAATGTCGAGCGGCATCTGAGCGAAGGCCTGTCGGCCAAGGATGCGGCGCGGCGAACCATGGACGAGGTCGGCGGTGCGGTCGTGTCGATCGCGCTGGTGCTGACCTCGGTCTTCGTGCCCACCATGTTCGTCGAAGGTATTTCAGGCCAGTTCTTCCGCCAATTCGCCGTCGTCATCTCGGTCGCAACCCTGATCTCGGCGTTCAATTCGCTCACGCTTTCGCCTGCCCTCGCGTCGCTGCTGCTGAAACCGCATGACCATCACGCCGCACCGACGTCGCGGCCGGGCATCCTGCTGCAAGGCGCCATCGACCGCTTCAATCGCGGCTTCGATCGCCTGTCGCATTTCTACGGTCGGCTGGTCGATTACATCCTGCGGCACACGCCGGTGATGCTCGGCGTCTATGTCCTGCTGATCGCGCTGACCGCTTTCGCCTTTACCCGCGTGCCGACCGGGTTCGTTCCGTCGGCCGACCAGGGCTATCTCATCGCGGTGGCGCAGCTGCCGGCGGGAAGCTCGCTGGCACGTTCGGATGCGGTGGTGAAGCGCATGGCCGACGAGGCGCTCAAAGTGCCGGGCGTGCAGTGGGCGCACATGTTCACCGGCTTCGTCGGCTCGACCGGCACCAACAACAGCGCCGGCGGCACCGTGTTCGTGCAGCTCACGCCGTTCGATCAGCGCAAGGCGAAGAACCTGTCGGCCAACGCCATTCTGGCCGAGGTGCAAAAGCGTTTCGCCGGCATCGAAGAAGCGCAGATCGGCGTCTTCGCGCCGCCGACCATTCGCGGCATCGGCACGGCCGGCGGCTTCGCGATGCGCGTGCAGGATTACAAGAATCGCGGACCGCGACTCCTGAGCGCCGCGGTGCAGGATCTGGTTGCCGCCGCCAATGCCGATCCGCGCATGCGCTTCGCGCTGTCGCCATTCCAGGTCGGCAGTCCGGAAATCTTCGTCGATGTCGACCGCGCCAAGGCGCAGATGCTGCAGGTTCCGGTCGAACGCATCTTCTCGACGTTGGAGACCTATCTCGGCACCGCTTATGTCAATGACTTCAACCTGGTCGGGCGAACCTTCCAAGTGCGCGCCCAGGCCGATCAGCAATTCCGCCTGGCGCCCGAGCAGATCGCCCGGTTGCGCACCCGCGCCGACACCGGGTCGATGGTGCCGCTCGGCAGCGTCGCCGATTTCACCACGCGCACCGCACCCGATCGCGTGCCGCGCTACAATCTGTATCCGACGGCGGAAGTGATTGGCGAAGCCAAGCCCGGCATCAGCTCGGGCGCGACGCTGCAGCTGATGGAAGAAATTGCGGGCCGCACCTTGCCCGACGGGTTCGGCCTCGAATGGACCGATCTTTCCTATCAGCAGAAGCTCGCTGCCGGCGGGCTCGGCATTTTCCTGCTGTCGGTCGTGTTCGTGTTCCTGGTACTGGCGGCGCAGTATGAAAGCTGGACCCTGCCCTTCGCGGTGATTTTGATTGTCCCGATGTGCCTGCTTTCGGCGATGGCGGGCGTCGCGCTGCGCGGCCAGGACAATAACATCCTGACGCAGGTCGGACTGGTGGTGCTGGTCGGGCTGGCGGCGAAGAACGCGATCCTGATCGTCGAATTCGCGCGCCAGCTCGAACACGACGGCAGGACTCCGCGCGAAGCGGTGATCGAATCCTGCCGCCTGCGGCTGCGGCCGATTCTGATGACCTCCTTTGCGTTCATCCTCGGCGTCGTGCCGCTGCTGACCGCGATCGGCGCCGGCGCCGAGCTGCGTCAGGCGATCGGCACCGCCGTGTTCTTCGGCATGCTGGGCGTCACCATCTTCGGCCTGTTCTTCACGCCGATTTTCTACGTCCTGGTGCGCCGGCTGGCGCTGTGGCGCGAGGGAATTCGCCCGGTGGCAGCGGCACCGGCACAGTGAAGGCGCCGGCGCCGATCGGCACGCTTCGCGCGCTGGCACGTTGTTGAAATGCAGTGAGATTCTGCGGCGAATTTTCTTCGTCAGAGATCGAAGATTTTTCTCACAGAGAACGCGGAGAACACAGAGGGCCCCAACGACCGATACCTCTGTGTTCTCTGCGTTCCGCTGCGTCCTCTGTGTAAATTCGTTACGGTCGCCACGCCCGCGCGGCTGCGGCAGGATTTTTAACATCCTGCCAGCCTAGACTAGCGCGCCAGCAAGCCCACGAGATCGTTGCTGCGGCGGGTCAGCTTTTTCATCACCTCGCCGTCGACCTTGGTCATGGCGATGAAGAGTCCGACACCGGCGTCGGGCACCAGCACGATGTAGCTCATGAAACCGCCGCCGCCGCCGGTCTTCTCGATCAAGGCGGGATGATTGTCGTCGGCGGGAAGATGCAGCCAGGCGAGTCCGATGCCGTCGATCGGGCCGGCAAGGTCGAGTCCTTCGACGCTGGTCAGGTCGTTGCGCCGCACCTGCACCGATTGCGCGCGGCGATCGGCGGCGAGCTGGTTCTTCATCCACAGACCGATATCGTTGGCGGTCGAATAGAGACCACCGCTGCCCGCATACTGTGTCTGGTCGCGGCATGGCAGCGACGTGTCCGGCCCGCCCGCATCGAGCAGGCGCGCGCATTGCGCCTCGGTCGGCGCGGTCGTCGTGTCGACCAGCTTGAGCGGTCCGGTGACGCGCTGGGCCAGCAGTTGCAGGTAAGGCGTGCCGAGCTTGTTGGCGAGCGCGTCGGTCAGCAGGTCGAATGCGACGTTGGAATAAAGCGCGCTGCGGCCCGGCACGGGCAGCTGCGTCTGGCGTTCCAGCCAGGTCCAGCGCGCGGCTTCGTACGGCTGCGCGATTCCGTTGAGATCGCGGGGCAAGCCGCTCGTGTGAGTCGCGAGCTGGCCCAGCGTGATCGGCGCCGGCACGCGGTGCCCTTGCGGCGCGTAGCGCTGCAGCGGCTCGTCGAGATCGATCCGCCCGTCCTGCACGAACATACCGAGCAGATCGGCGGCAAAGAGTTTCGACGTCGAGTTGACGCGCAGCAGCGACAGCCCGTCGGGCTTGCGCCCGCTGCCGGGCCTGGTTTCGCCGTAACCACGCACGGTGCCCTGATCGCCGTGCACGATGGTGACGACCATGCCGCGCGCGCCGCTTTCAGTGAAGATCCGCCGCAGTTCCGAATCGATCTCGGTCCGCGTCGCACGCTGGGCGGCGGCATCGCAGGCGAAGCCGAGCGCCAGAACGATCGACAGGCCGGTGCGGACGAACATGCGCTGCTCCCTCTGATGCCCGGCCTCGTGCCGGGCAGCCACGCGACTGGTGACTCACAAACCGCGCGGATGCCAGGGCCAAGCTTGTCCAGGCGCCGCCCGGGACCGGCGGGGCGGACGAAATCGCGGGCGAGGCGTTGCCGTCACGTGACCAGCCCGACCGACGCCCTGCTGCTGCTCCTGCTTTATGTCGTGCTGCCGCTTTGGGTGGCGGTGGGATTCGCCGACTATTGGTGCCACCGCGCCACCAGCATCGAGACCACGGCGGGAGCCAAGGAATCCTTGTTGCATCTGGCGGGACTTGCCGAACTCGGCATTCCGCTGCTGCTCGCCATGTTTTTCGAGGTCAACGCGCTGGTGCTGGCGGTGATGATCGCCGGCGTGGTCGCGCATGAGATCACGCTCGTGTGGGACGTGAGTTATGCCAGCCGCCTGCGCCGCATCACGCCGTTCGAGCAGCACGTGCACAGCGGGCTCGAAGTGCTGCCGTTCACCGGACTGCTGCTGATCCTGCCGCTGCATTGGGGACAATTCTGCGCCCTGTTCGGCGTCGGGCCGGAGACGGCGGACTGGTCGCTGGTGCTACGCCCCGAGAAGCTGCCGCTGATTTACGTGACCATCGCGCTGGGCTCGACGCTGCTGTTCGACATCCTGCCGTTCCTCGAAGAGCTGGCGCGTTGTCTGCGCGCCAAACGTTAAGTCGTCGCGCACATCGCGCGCAAGGCGCGCTTGTCGATCTTGCCGGTGGCGCCCAGCGGCATCTCGTCGACGAAACGCACCCCGTCCGGCACCCACCATTTGACGACGCGGCCCTCGAACAGGGCGAGGAACTCGTCCTCGCTCGCCGCGCTGCCGGCGCGCAACTGCACCAGCAGCAGCGGTCGTTCGTCCCAGCGCGGATGCGGGGTCGCGATCACCGCGACGCGCTCGGCATGCGGATGCGACGCGGCGATGTTTTCCAGCGCCTGCGAGCTGATCCATTCGCCGCCCGACTTGATCAGGTCCTTGGCGCGGTCGGTGATCTGCACGAAGCCGTCAGCGTCGATCGTGGCGACGTCGCCGGTGTCGAAGAAGCCGTTCTCGTCGATCACGTCGTGGCCGCCGCCGAAATAACGGCGTGCCACGAACGGGCCGCGCACTTTGAGATGGCCGGACCGCTCGCCGTCGCGCGCGACCGCCGCACCGTCATCATCGGCAAGCGCCAGATCGACGCCGAATGGCGGCCGTCCCTGCTTGCGTTGCAGCTGCAGGCGCGCCTCGCTGGTCTTGGGCGTGTCGAGCGTGGGCGCGGAGACCGTGCCGACGGGCGAGGTTTCGGTCATGCCCCAGGCATGGATGGCGCGAATGCCGTGCGCGTCGAAGGCGCGGAAGATCGCGTCGGAACAGGCCGCGCCGCCGACCAGCACACGCTGCAGCGAAGCGAGGCGTTGCGGCGCCGACTCAGCGGCCTGGAGCAGGATTTGCCAAACGGTCGGCACGCCGGCCGCGAACGTCACCTGTTCGCGTTCGATCAGATCGAGCAGCGACTCGCCGTCGAGCCTCGGACCGGGCAACACCAGCTTCGCGCCCATCATCGGCGCGGCGAAAGCGATGCCCCAGGCATTGGCGTGGTACATCGGCACCACCGGCAGCACCACGTCGCTGGCCGAAATGCCCAGCCCGTCGGCCTGCAGCACGCACATCGTGTGCAGCATGTTCGAGCGATGCGAGTAGAGCACGCCCTTGGGTTGGCCCGTGGTGCCCGACGTGTAGCAAAGGCCACAGGCGCTGTTCTCGTCGAAGCCGCCCCAACGGCAGCTTCCCTGTTCGGCTTCGATCAGCTCTTCGACACAGAGCGCGCCGTCGATGGCGGGCATGTTGGCGCGATCGGTGAGAAACACGACGCGCTCGATCGACGGGCACAAGGCGCGGATGGCCGGCACCATCGGCGCGAAGCTGATGTCGGCGAGCAGCAGGCGGTCGCCGGCATCGTTGGCGATCCAGCCGATCTGGTCGGGATGCAGGCGCGGATTCAGCGTATGGCACACCGCGCCGATGCCCATGATCGCGTACCATGCTTCGAGATGGCGCTGCGTATTCCAGGCCAGCGTCGCGACCCGGTCGCCCGGCGCAATCCCCAGCTCGAGCAGCGCATCCGAGAGGCGTCGCGCGCGCTGCTGCAATTGCGCGTAGCCGATGCGGGCGACCGGTCCTTCGACCGTGCGCGTCACGATCTCGCGCCGTCCATGCCAGCTCGCCGCGTGATCGAGGATGCGATCGACGGTCAGCGTCCAGTCCTGCATCAGGCCGTGCAAGGCATCCTCCACGAGCGTTGAAGCGCCGGTATCATGATGCCCCGGCCGGAACCGGCCAATGCTGATTATTCTAGATCAGCGCGCCACCAGCGCCTGCAGGGCGCCGTAATCCAGCGCGCCGCCGAGCACCGAGCCGGGATCGCCGCTGTCGAGGAAAGCGCGTGCCAGCTGGGCGGCATGACCGAAGGCGGATTCCGAAATCGATGAACCCGCGCTCAAGCGGCGGACGCCGAGCCGCTCCAGCGCCGAAGCCGACGGCAAGCCGGCCCAGGCTAATACGTTGAGCGGCAGCTCAATCTCGGCCACCAGCCTGGTGATCTCGTCCGGGTTCGACACGCCGGCGGCAAAGATGCCGCTGGCACCCGCTTCGCGATAGCGCCCGGCGCGGCGGATGGTTTCCTCGACGCGCCGGTCGTCCGCCACCAGCCGCTTCAGATAGACGTCGGTGCGGGCATTGATGAACAGGTCGACGCCCAGCCGGGCGCCCGCCTCGCCTGCCGCTTCGATCTTGCGGCACAGCAGGTCGACCTCGCCCTTGCCGTCTTCGATGTTGATCCCGACCGCGCCCGCGTCGATCAGCGACGCGACGCCCTCGCCGACCGCCTTCGCGTCGTCGCTGTAGCCGCCTTCGAAATCGACCGACAGCGGCACGCGCGTGACGCGCGCGATGCTGGACACGGTCTGCACCAGCAGGCGCAGCGGCAGCTTGTCCCCGTCGGCATAGCCGTGGGCCCAGGCGACACCGGCGCTGGTCGTCGCCAGCGCCTTGGCACCGACGCTCTCGATCACGCGCGCGCTGCCCGCGTCCCAGGCATTGGCGAGCAACAGGATTCCGTCGTGATGCAGACGGTGGAAGAGCTGCGCGCAGGTCGGGTTCTTCGAACTCATCGACGGGCCTTTTAGAGTGGCATGGTTGAGAACAGGTGACATGGGCTGCCCCTCTACGCCAGAGTCACTTGCTCGTGCGCGAGCAGCCACCGCTTGCGCTCGAGCCCGCCGCCATAGCCGGTCAGCGTGCCGTTCGATCCGATCACGCGATGGCACGGAACGACGACGCTGATCGGGTTGCTGCCATTGGCAAGACCGACGGCGCGAATCGCGGTGGGACGGCCGATGCGCTGCGCCAGCGCGGCATAGGTCGTAACCGTGCCGCAGGCAATGCCGCGCAAAACGTGCCAGACGCATTCCTGGAACTCGGTGCCGCTGGTCGCGACCGGCACCTTGTCGATCGCCGCCAGCTCACCGGCGAAATATGCGCGCAGCGCGTCGGCCGCCTTGCTGCGCCGGTCCTGCAGCGCCGGATATCGGGTCCGTAGCCGGATTTCTTTCTCGCCCCAGTCGGTGGCGCAAAGCTGGTCCGCCTCGTCCACGACCAACAGCAGCTCACCGATGGGCGTCGCCATGCGATCGAGGAAAAGGCGGGCGCGCTCAGCCATGCGTGGCCTGGCTCAATCCTTGATCGGCCGCCCAAAGATGCTGCGCCGCGTAGGCACGCCACGGACGCCAGGGCTCGGCGCGTCGCAGCAGGTCCGACGCTGTCGGGCGTTCGATCGTGTCGACGCCCGCACTGCGCAGCAGACCGACGTCGCCGGCAGGGAACGCGTCGGTTTCGGCCAGCGCACGCAGCGCAATGTACTGCGCGGTCCCATTGCCCATGCCGGGGATCGCGCTCAACCGTTCGACCGCCTCTTCGAGGCTGCCGACGCGATGGAACAGATTCGGATCGGCCAGCGCGGTTTCGGCCAGCGACTTCAGCGTCTCGCGCTGCGCCGCCGGCAGGCCCAGCGCCGACAGATCGGCCGCCGCAAGCTGTGCCGGCGTCGGGAAGACGCGTAGCAGCCTGTCGCCGCCATCAAGGCCGCCATCGGGCAGCGCGTGGCCGGCTACGGCGACGAGCTTGCCCGCGAGCTGACGCGCCGCGAGCCCGGTGACCTGCTGCGCCAGCACCGCGCGCACGGCGAGTTCGAACCCGTCCCACGCCCCCGGCGCGCGCAGGCCGGGGCGCTGCGCCACCAGCTTGGCGAGCATCGGATCGCGGGCAAGATGCTCGCAGATGGTCGCGATGTCGGCATCGACGTCGAACACGCGTTTCACCCGCGCGACGATCGCCGGCAGCGCGCGCACGTCGGGAAAGCGGATCTTCACCCGCAGGCTCTCATGCGCGGGCTCGTGCGCGACATCGACCGTACCGGTCTTGCCGTCATGCTGGACGGTGCGGCGATAGCGCTCGTGCGTCGCCTGCTCGATGCCGTCGATGGCGCGACGGCCGAGGAAGTCGAGCATCGACTCCCAATCATACGGCGGACGATAGCGCAGCCGCAGCGTGACGCCGTCGCGATCGTTCGACGGTTGCTCGGCAGCCGGCTGTTTTGACGTATGACTGCGGCGCAGCGCGCTCGGCGGACGTCGGAACAGCGTCTGGAAGGTTTCGTTGAAGCGACGCACGCTGCCGAAGCCCGAAGCGAGCGCGACCTCCGCCATCGGCAACCGCGTTTCCTGGATCAGCTGCTTGGCGAACAGCACGCGGCGCGTCTGCGCCACCGCGACCGGCGATGCGCCGAGATGCTGCTGGAACAGGCGGCGCAATTGGCGCTCGCCGAGGCCGAGACGACTGGCCAGCGCGTCCACGCCGTTATCGTCGCCGTCGAGCGCGCCGTCGGCGATCAAGGCCAGCGCACGCGACACCGAGTTCGACGTGCCGCGCCACGAGGCAAGGTCGGGTGCCGTTTCAGGACGGCAACGCAGACACGGGCGGAAGCCGCCGGCCTGTGCCGACGCGGCGGAGGCGTGGAAGGTGCAATTCCCCAATTTTGGCGTGCGCGCCGGACAGACCGGCCGGCAATAAATCCCGGTCGTGGTCACGCCGACAAAAAGACGGCCGTCGAACCGCACGTCGCGGGTCTGAATCGCGCGGTAGCACGCTTCACGGTCGAGCAGGTCCATTGGCGGGAGATCGCATGTTTCCATCAGTTGTGCTCGCGATTTTCGGACATGGACAAAATTCAAGCTTGGACAGGTACGGACTCGACGCAGCATCCCGACATGCACATTGATGCGTGATGTGCCGTGCACACGCGGACGGGGGTTAAACTGACTCCTCCGCGCACCACACCGGTCATTCCCTGTCGCCGCAGAGGGTGCGACCGAAGGCAGCGAGTCCGAATTGAGACTTCCTGATCCCGCGCATAAGCTGGCCTTTCGGCACCTCTGGTGCTCCGAGCTGTAAAAAAGCGGTCCTATTGAGCCGTCCGGGGCGCGTTAGACTGGTTCAAATGCGGCTCAAACTCCCGGCGCTGTCCTCCCTGCGTGCGTTCGAGGCGGCGTCGCGCGCAATGAACTTCACGCGCGCTGCCGACGAATTGGGCATGACGCAGGCGGCCGTGAGCTGGCAGATCCGACAGCTGGAGGAACGGCTTGGCGTTCGTCTGTTTGCCCGTGACGGATCGCGGCTGGCGCTGACCGCGTCGGGCGAACGGCTGGCGCAGCGCACGCAGCGCGCCTTCGATCTTCTCTATGAAGGGCTGCAGGAACTCGAAAAAGGCGCCACGCTGCGCATCACGGCGACACAGACGCTGGCCGACTGGCTGGTCAATCGCCTGCCCGCCTTCCGCGCGCTGCATCCGAGCGTCGCCATCTCACTCGAATCGACACCCCAACTGCGCGACCTGCGCGGCGCCGACGCAGCCGACCTGGCGTTGCGCGGCGGACGCGGCGGCTGGGCCGGCGTCGAAGCAACCAAACTGATTCCGGCGCTGCACACGCCGATGCTGTCGCCTGCGCTTTTGGCGCGCGTCGGTCCCCTCAACGAGCCGCGCGACCTGCTCAAGTACGAGCTGTTCCGCAACGAGGAATGCTGGGTCCACTGGTTCCGGGATGCCGGCATGGCGGGCTGCAAGCCGCGCTACGCGCCGACCGATTATCTGACCCAGTCGCATCTCGCCACGTCGGCGATGGCCGGCCAGGGCGTGGCGTTGCTGAACCCGATCCTGTTCCGCTACGAGTTGCTGGACGGGCGCCTGATCCAGCCGTTCGATCTCACCATCGAAAATGAGCTCGGCTACTGGTTCGTGCACGCGCCCGAGCGGCGCAACGACCCCGCCATCGTGGCGCTGCGCGCCTTCCTCGAAGCCGAGATCGCCGACGCGAACCGCTCCGCCGCCGCGGCGTAAGCCTCACCCATCGTCCTGCCAGGCTCCATGCCGCTCAGCCCCAGTGGCTGCGAACGCGTGTGGCGGCGAAGACCGTCTCGAGCGCGCGCCAGCCCGGGCGCGGCGCGCGGTGCGGGATGGCGTCCCGGCGCTGCTGCGGCTGGCAGGGGGGTTCGGCCTCGGGGCGGTTGAACAGGCCGGGCAGGATGATTGGTACGATGTCGGTGGGTTGGCGCATGACGCATCTCCTTCGCTGTCCGTGAAAGTGGCCCCGCAGACGGCGAAGCGGAATCGAGAGTTCCTGCTGGTCCCCATAAGCCCACCTTGGTTGGCAGGCGGTGGTGCCATCGGGTGCGCACCAAGCGGAACTGTCGATCGCTCCGGCGCGCGCTAGAATGGTTCCAATGCGGCTCAAACTCCCGGCTCTCTCCTCGCTTCGCGCGTTCGACGCGGCCTCGCGCGCCATGAATTTCACCCGCGCCGCCGATGAACTCGGCATGACGCAGGCGGCGGTGAGCTGGCAGATCCGGCAGCTGGAGGAGCGGCTTGGCGTCCGTTTGTTTGCCCGCGACGGATCGCGCCTGGCCTTGACCGCGTCGGGCGCACGGCTGGCGCAGCGCACCCAGCGCGCCTTCGACCAGCTCTACGAGGGGCTGCAGGAGCTGCAGGAAGCCACCACCCTGCGTATCAGCGCGACGCAAACCTTGGCCGACTGGCTGGTGAATCGCCTGCCCGCCTTTCGCAACCAGCATCCGACCGTGTTGATCTCGCTCGAATCGACGCCGCAGCTGCGCGATCTGCGCGGCGCCGACGCCGCCGACCTGGCGCTGCGCGGCGGCCGCGGCGGCTGGGCCGGCGTCGAAGCGACCAAGCTGATTCCGGCGCTGCACACGCCGATGCTGTCGCCGGCGCTGCTGGCGCGCGCCGGCCCGTTGAACGAGCCGTCCGACCTGCTCAACTACGAGCTGTTCCGCGACGAAGAATGCTGGGTGCCGTGGTTCCGTGCGGCGGGCATGGCGGGCTGCGAGCCGCGCTATGTGCCGACCGACTATTTCACCCAGTCCCACCTCGCCACCGCGGCGATGGCGGGCCAGGGCGTGGCGCTGCTCAACCCGATTCTGTTCCGCTGCGAATTGTCGGACGGGCGGTTGATCCGGCCGTTCGACATCACCATCGAGAGCGACATGGCGTATTGGTTCGTGCACGCACCCGAGCGCCGCAACGAGCCCGCTATCGTCGCGCTGCGGGCCTTCCTCGAAGCCGAAATCGCCGGCGCGAACGGCTCCGCCGCGGCGGCGTGAGCTTCATCATCGTTTTTCGGAGCGACCCGGCCCGTCCCGAGCGACCTTGTCTCTGCGGCACGAGCCGGGCATGAGGTGATTTGCGGGAGGCGCGAATGGGTACGTTTGGTTGGGTCGTCGTGGGATTGGTCGTGGTTTTCGCGGTCGCCTATTTCAGCATGCGCGAGCCGCCGCGCGGGAAGACCGCGCGCGACTATCAGAAAGACGGCGGCACGCTGCACCGCGGGCCGCCGCCATCGTCATCCAAAACCGACGATCCGATCTGACGGCGCCGGGCACGTTGTCGAAGCGGCGCAGCTGACGCTCGCTTCGACAAACGGCGAACGCGTTCAGCTCGTCTTCTTGGGCGCCCGCAATTCGCGCGTATTTCCGTTGGGCGCGAGGTGCAGCCGCACCTGCTTGCCGCCCTTGGTCGCGGCGCCGGTCCAGCCGCCGCGTGCCTTGTCGGCGGTCAGCTTGATGTCGCTATAGCCGCGCTTCTCCGCCGTGCGCAAAAATGCAGCGGGGGGCGTCGCGCCGGCGCCCGCCTTGTCGGCAGCGGATTGCGTCGCAACGGGGGTCGTGCTCGCGGCGGTCTGCGCGGTCGCGGACAGCGCGGGGACGGTCAGAGCAGCGACGAGCAGCAGCAGCTTGGGCTTCAACATGCGGATCCCCTGTTGATTGGATTCCAACAATGGAACGCAAAATCGCCCGCCTGCCTAGTCTCCTGCCCGGCAGCCTCCGGACGCGCCCCCTTCAGAAGCGCAACCGGGCGACGAAGCGGCCGTCATAGGCGCGGTAGCCGCTGCGGTCTTCGCCACCCAGCTCGAATCCGACATCGGCAACGCGATCGCCGCCACGCAGCGCGATGCGTGCCAGCGGGGCGCCGCCCTGCAGCTTCTGCGGGTCGAGCGTAAAGCTGGGGCCGCCGCTGAGGAATTGCGCCGTGGTCGAAGCCGCCCCGTTGCCGAACAGCTGGCGATAGCCGACTTCGATTTCCGGACGCCATTTGAATGCACCGCTGCCCAGCGCCGCGCCGAACGCCACCGAGCCTTCGACCGATCCCTGGGTCGAGTTGCGGCTGCCGACCTGCAGATCGAAACCGTCGCCGCCGCCGCTTTCGGCGTGCGCGTTTTCCTGCAGGATGAGGTACGTCGCGGTGACTTTGGGGCGCGCATAGACGGTGCCGAACAGATCGGCCTGGTACGACGCGCTGGCGTGCGCGCTGCCCAGCAGGCCGCCCCAGCGCGCTTCCGCGTTGCGCGTGAACGCGACGTCGTTGCTGTCGGTCGAGCTGATCTGGCGCGTGCTGCCCGAGTTCACGTAACCGCCATTGACGCTGGCCGAGAGGTTGATGCCGCTGCCGCTTACCTGCCAGTACGCGCCCAGCAGGTAGGAGTTCGACACGGTGCGATCGTTGGGATCGGTATCCTTGTCGTCGACCCAGGTGCGTAGCGTCGACAACGAGACGCCGTACGTGCCGACCGATGTGTTGGGCTTTTCCCAACCGATCGCGAGACCGTAGCCGCCGCCGAGGAAACCCGGCGCCTGATCGCGGTCACGCGACGCGCCATAGCCGAACGGCTGGACCCAGAAACCGTTGCGCGTCGTCGGGCGCACACTCACCGCGTCGTCGCCCTGCGCCCGCACCAGCGCGTCGACGCCCTGGCTCAGCGTATAGAACTGACCGCCGGCATAGGACGGAAGCATGCGTTCATAGAGCTGCTTGAAGCTCGCCTGGTCGACCGCGCGGGAGAAGGCCTGGCCGATCTGCACGTCCTTGTCGTTCTGCTGGAAGATCGCGTTATAGGCGTTCGCGCCGACCGTAATGCCGGCTTCGGCAGCGGTGCGTTGGCGAACCTGCACGCCGATCGTACCGTTGGCGGCGCTCTGCACCAGCGTCGCGTTGTAGAAATACGGCACGTCGCCCAGCGTGATCTGGCTGGTGAACTGCGCCGACGGTGCCGTGATCAGCGTGAGCGCGATCGGCGCCGTCAGTTTCGACTGAATGTCGAGGCCAAGCTTCGAACCCTGCACCAGATTGACGCCGCCGCTCGCCGCGATCGTGCCGACGCGGCCGGTCGCGGGATCGAACGGCAGAACGATCTGGCCGCTGGCACCGATATTCAGCCCCGCCACGTTCAACTGGCCAAAGCCGGTCTGCACCAGCTTGCCGTTGGCGATGCCGACCGTGACGCGACCGTTCGGGTCGGTGATCGCACCGGTCAATGTCGCGCCATTGTCGAGTTTCAGCGAGTCATTGCCGCCGCCGAACGCAACCGCGCCTTTGAGCGTGCCGCCCAGCAGGTTGAGCTGATCGTTGCCCGAACCGAACAGCATGTCGCCGACGACGTTCGGCGTCACCGTTCCGCCTGCGATCGTGGTCTGGGTGAAGTTGACGCCGCTGGTATTGGCACGGACGTCGATCGCGATCTTGCTGCCTGCGGTCGCCTCGCCCGCCGTGCCCGGATTGAGCGTCGCCAGGATCTGGCCCTGGTTGGAGATCGAGGTCAGCGTGCCCGACAGATCCTGAATCACCGTCGCATTGCCGGCGACCGGTGTATGCGTGCCGTTCGAACCCGTGATCGTCGCGCTGATCGTGCCTGAGTTGGCGATCGAATTGAGCGTCGCCCCCTTCTCGATGCGCACCGCGTTTACGGTGATCGGCGATTCCGCGGTCGCGGTCGCCTGGATGACGCCTTCGTTGCGCAGCGTCGGAATGACCGCACCGGCAGCAGCGCGAACCGCGGTCGATCCGGCCGCGAACGCGTTGGCGTTGATCTGGCCGGTGTTGCGGATGCCGCCGTCGAGCGTGACGGTGCCGCCCTGGCCGCCGATCTGCAGCGTCGTCGCGGTGATGTTGTTGTAGACGCCGTCGGCGGCGAGCGTGCCGCGCAGCAACAAAGCGGCGTTGTCGACATCGGTGCCGGCAATGCCGAGATGCGAGTTGGCCGTGCCGCCGATCAACAGCGCCGGCGCCGAGCCCGAGCTGGTCAGCGTGCCGGCCGTGTCGACGATGACGCCGTTGCCGACATCGCCGGCGACGCGAACCACCGGGCCGCCTTGCAGCATGTCGTTGGGGCCGAGCGCGGCGAACGCGGTGGGATCGGTCGTGCGCACCGGGTTCAAATAGCCGGTCGCCGTCATCGCGTTCTGGATCGTCAGGCGGCCCAGGATCGACTGTTCGAACGACGCCGCCGATGTGTTGACGCCGATCGCGGTAACGGTGCCGCCGATGGTGACGTCGCCGACCACGACGCCGCGCGTGCGCAGGCCGGCGGAATTGTCACCGGTGATGGCGGTCGAACCGCCCAGCGCGATGAAGCCTTCGAGCCGCGTGTCGAGCGTGACGCCGGCCGAGTTGTTGCCCAGCACCTGGATCGACCCGGTGCCCTGGACGATCGAGCCGAAGAAGGGTTGCGGCCCGGTCACCTGGATGCCGTAGCGGTTGCCCTCCACTGTCAGCGGGATCGTCGTTGCCGGCGTCGTCTCGCTGATCACGATCGAGCCGTTGTTGTTGACGCTGCCGGTGTTGCCGCCGCGCACCGCGACGCCGACGGAATCGTTGCTGTCGAGGATCTTGATCGTGCCTTCGTTGGTGATGAGGTTGCTGCTGTTGAGCGTCGCGGCCGTGGTCGGCCCGCCCGTCTGCAGCACGCCCGTACTGGTCACCCGGATGTCGTCGGGCAAGCCGTTATTGGCGGTCGACGTCGCGATCGGAGTCGATTGCGTCGACGTGATTTGGGTTTCGGCGGCGGCTTCAGCCGACACCAGCGAGAGCAGTGCCAGCGCGGCACACGCGGTCTTGATCATCCTCGGTGTGGTGGGCGCAGCGCGCGAAATCAGCCAGCGAAGTTGCGCAACGGCAGGTTTCACAGTCGCGCGCGACGCGGGGCGCAGACCGGGCAGAGGCCGCGACGGGTGCTACGCGCCGACACACGAGAATGATAAACGGTAACAAATCCTATGGCCTTCGGGTGGGCCTTCCGATTCCAGCCACACGCCGATGATGCAGGCCGTTACCTGAGCCGCCGACAGGCTTGCCGCCGGTGTGGGTCTTCCATCCACGCCCAGCCGGAGCCCGCAGCCGGACCTGTAGAAATCGTTACCAAGTCGGGCTCGCTGTCGCGGCGCATCCCTCTAGGATCCGCCCACCGATTTCAATGAATCAGACGAGGACGAAGAATGAAACGCGTTGTGCTGGCGGGATTCGCCGCCCTGTTTGCCGGAGGCATGTCGATCGCGCTGCATGCCTGGTCGCAGACTCCGCCGGCGGGTCCGGGCGGGGGCCCGGGCCCGGCGGCGATGGAACATCACCACGGCGCGCCGAGGCCGCTGCCGAGCGAGCGCGTCGAGCCGATGCTCGCCTTCGCCAAGGCGAGCCTGAAAATCACGCCGCAGCAGGAAGCGCAGTGGAACGCGGTGGCGGACGTCGTGCGCAAGCACGCCAAGGCGCATGACGAGGACGTCAAGAAGAGGCGCGCCCGCTTCGAAGGCGCGCATGACGGCAAGACGCCGCCGGCAGGCCCCAACGGAATCGAGATGCTGCAGTTCCAGCAGCAGCACCTGACCCAGCGCGCCAAGGAGCTCGACGAGCTGCTGACCGCGGCCAAGCCGCTCTACGCGTCGCTCAGCGACGACCAGAAGAAGGCGGCTGACCGTCTGCTGCATCACGGCGGCATGCCTCACGGCGGTCCGCACGAGATGGGCCCGCGCTGATCCGATCCGGATCGCGCAACCGATCGGGGCCGCTGTCCAAGCGACAGCGGCCCCGATCTTTATCTGGTCGCTAGACCGCTACCGGCCGCTTGGTGCGGAACACCAGCACCGCGAACAAAATCATGCCCAGCAGCGACAACAGCCCGCCGATACCGGTCAATGGCGCGCCCTGTTGTTCGTCGGTCTGCATCAACATCGCCAAGCCGGTGACGAAGATGATGAAGCCGACATGGGCGACGACGAAATGCACGCGCGCGAGGCGCGTCGACGCCACCGCCGGATGCAGGCGCAGATAGACGCCATAGATCGAGGCTGAGACCCAGCCCAGCAGGTTCAGGTGAACATGCACGGTGCGCATGCCGAAATCATGGGTCGCTCCCATGAAATTGCCGAGCGTGAGCGCGGCGATCGCATACAGAACGGCGAGACGGAAATGCAGGCCGGAAAGGTCGTTCATGCTGCGATCTCCAGATCGTGCGGCGCTTGGCCGCGTCGATCCGGCATAGGGATTTGCAGCCGGCGCAGCAAGCGCCGCGCTCGCAGCCCTAGTTGGCGGCCGGCTGCACCACGGCACCTGCGGCGGTGCCGTCCCAGCCGCCGCCCAGCGCCTGGATCAGCGTCACCGCGGCCAGCAGCTGGTTCTGATGCACCGCAAGCGAGGACTGTTCGGCCGACAGGGCCGCCGTCTGCGCCTGCACGACGCTGGTATAGGCGACGCGGCCGGCGCGGTACTGATCGAGGATCGACTGTTCCGCGCTGCGCGCTGCGCTGAGCGCTGCCGCCTGGGCCTTGCCCTGCCGCTCGAGCGTGTCGAGCGCGACGAGCTGGTCTTCGACCTGGCTCAGCGCGGTCAGCACGGTCTGGCGATATTGCGCGACCGTCCCATCATAGGCGGCACGTGTCTGCTCGACCCGGGCCGAGCGCGCGCCGGCATCGAAGATGGTTTCGGCCACGCTGGCGCCCGCCGACCAGGCCGCGTTCGAGGCGCGGAACAGTTTTCCGATCGGCGACCCGCTGACTCCGTACGAGCCCGACAGCGACAGGTCGGGGAACCAGGCCGCGATGGCGACACCGATCTGGGCATTCGCCGATGCGACGAGACGTTCGGACGACGCCACGTCGGGCCGGCGTTCGAGCAAGGTCGACGGCAGCGCCATCGGAACTTGCGGCAGACTCAGGGCCAAGCGCCCCGGGGCCAGATCGAAATTGGCGGGCGGGGTGCCGACCAGCACTGCGATCGCATGTTCGAACTGCTGGCGCGAACTTCGGACCGCGATCGCCTGTGCACGCGTCTGTTCGAGCTGGGTCTGCGCCTGGTCAACGTCGGATCGCATGGCGAAACCGGCGCCGTACTGGTTCTGGGTGATCTTGAGCGCGCGCGTAAAGGCCTCGACCGTGGCGTCGAGCAGCCGCTGCAGCTCGTCCTCGAAGCGAAGCTGCACATAGGCGCTGGCGAGCTGCGCCTGCAGCGACAAGCGCGCATTGGCGAGATCGGCGGCGCTGGCGAGCGCGCTTTCATTCTGCGATTCGATCGTGCGCCGGATGCGGCCCCACAGATCGATGTCCCAGCTGGCGTTCAGGCTGGCGCTATAGTTCGTGCGCGTACCGCCGCCCGACGAAACATTGGTGCCGGCGGGCAGGTTCGACGGCGCCGCGTTGCCGCGATCGAACGTGCCGCTGCGCGTCGCGTCGAAACTGGCGCCGAGCGTCGGGAAGAGCTGCGCCCGGGCCTGATCGGTGAGCGCCGTCGCCTGGCGGTAATTGGCTTCGGCAACGCGCAGCGACTGGTTGGCGTCGAGCAGCCGCACCTGCAGGTTATCGAGCGTCGAGTCGTGGAAGGCGCGCCACCACTCGCCGCGCGGCGCGCTGTCGGCCGGGTTCGCCGGCTTCCATCCCGCCTGCTCCTTGAAGGCGGCGGGAATGTCGGTGGTCGGACGCACATAGTCGGGGCCGACGGTGCAGCTGGCGAGTAGAAGCGACAGCAACGCCGCGCTGCTCTTCTTCGACATCCGGTTCATTCTTGTTCTTCCGAGCAGAGAGAAATCGTTCATTCCGCCGGCACCAAAGCCGCGTTCACCGCCCGATCCTTGCGGCGGCGCTTGTCGAGCGCGAGATAGATCACCGGCGTGGTGAACAGTGTCAGCAGCTGGCTGAGGAGCAGACCGCCGAAGATCGAAATACCCAATGGCTGCCGCAGCTCGGCGCCGTCACCCGAACCGAGCGCCAGCGGCAACGCACCCAGCATCGCGGCGGCCGTCGTCATCATGATGGGGCGAAAGCGCAGCAGACAGGCTTCGCGAATCGCCGACAGACTGTCCAGGCCGCGGGTGCGTTCGGCGTCGAGCGCGAAGTCGATCATCATGATCGCGTTCTTCTTGACGATGCCGATCAGCAGGATGACGCCGATCAACGAGATCAGGCCGAACTCGATGTTGAACAGCAACATCGCCAGGAGCGCCCCGATGCCCGCCGACGGCAGGGTCGAGAGCACCGTCAGCGGATGCACGTAGCTCTCGTACAGGATGCCGAGCACGATATAGACGGCGAGCAAGGTGGCGAGCAGCAGGATCGGCGTGCTGCCGGTCGTCTGCTGGAATTGCCGCGCGCTGCCCGCGAATTCGCCGATCACCGAGCTCGGCATTTTGATGCGCGCCTCGGCCGCCTTGATCGCCTCGGTCGCCTGGCTCAACGACACGCCGCTGGCGGTGTTGAACGAAATCGTCGTGGCGACGTACGGGCCCTGATGGTTGACCGAGAGCGGCGTCGTGCCCGGGCCCCAGCTCGCGATGGCCGATAGCGGGACCATGTTCGACGACGAGGTCGACACCGCCGACCCGGTGTTGGTGCCCGCGCCCGCCGTGCTGCCGATCCGATTCTGCGACGCGTTGCGCACGCTGACGCTGGCGGCGGCGTTGGCCGCGTTGGCCGCCGTCGTCTGGTTGGCGGCGCCGCCCGTGCCGGTCGATTGCGTGCTGAAGGTGCCGGCGAGCGCATTGGTCGCCTTGCTGCCGGCTGGGGCGCCGCCCGAGGTCGGAACATAGACTTCGTTCAGCGTCTCGGGGCTCTGCCAGAAACGCGGTTCGACCTCCATCACCACCTTATATTGGTTGACGGCGTTGAAGATGGTCGAGACCTGGCGCTGGCCGAACGCGTCATACAGCGCATTGTCGATCTGGCTGGTCTGGATCCCAAGCCGCGCCGCCGTGTCGCGATCGATCTGCAGCGCGACTTCGAGGCCCTTGTCTTCCTGGTCCGAATTGACGTCGGTCAATTCAGCCGCGTTCTGCTGCAGTTCGTCGCGCAAGGCCAACGACCATTTGCGCACTTCGTTCAGATCGTCGCCGAGCAGCGTATATTGATAGGTGCCGTTGCCCTGGCGTCCGCCCTGGCCGGGAATGTCGCCGACCTGCGCCATGAACGCCTGCGCGCCCGGCACCGACGACAATTTCGGCCGCAGCCGGTTCATCACCTCGTCGGTAGGGTCGCGCTCATTCCGCGGCTTCAGCTGCACGAACATGTTGCCGCTATTGGCACCGCCGCGCCCGCCGCCGCTGAATCCGATCACCGTTTCGACCGCCGGATCCTTGAGCAGGATGTCCTGGAAGTCGGCGATCTTCTTCTGCATCGCCTGGAACGAGATGCTCTGGTCGCCGCGCAGCCCCGCGAACAGCAGGCCGGTATCCTGCTGCGGGAAAAAACCCTTCGGCACCATGATGTAGAGATAGACGTTGAGCACGATGGTGATCAGCAGGATCAGCAGCACCAGCCGCCCATTGCGCAGCGACCACATCAGGCCGCCTTCATATTTGCGCGTCAGCCACGCGAAGCCCTGTTCGAACTTGTCGAGCAGGCGCGACCGGCGGGCGGCCCTGGGCTTGTGCTTGTGGTCGTGCAACAGCAGCGCGCACATCATCGGCGTGGTGGTCAGCGACACCACCATCGAAACCAGGATCGACGTCGTGAGCACGACGGCGAATTCGCGGAAGAACCGCCCCGGCAGGCCGCCCATCAGCAGGATCGGCATGAACACCGCGACGAGCGAGATGCTCATCGACAGCACGGTGAATCCGACTTCCCGCGCGCCGAGCAGTGCCGCGCGATAGCGGCCCATCCCCGCTTCGATATGGCGCTTGGTATTTTCCAGCACCACGATGGCGTCGTCGACGACGAAGCCGGTCGCGACCGTCAGCGCCATCAGCGACATGTTGTTCAGGCTGTAGCCGAGCAGATACATGAACCCGAAGGCGGTCACCAACGACACCGGCACGGCAACCGCGGGCACCAGCGTGGCGCGCGCGTCGCGCAGGAAGATGAAGACGACGCCGATCACCAGCAGCACCGAAATGACCAGGGTGCGCTCGACCTCGATCAGCGAGCGCCGGATCGATACGGTACGATCGACGCCGAGCTTGAGGTCGATCTGCGGCGGGATCGATGCCTGCAATTCCGGCATCAGCGCTTTGACGCGATCGACCATGTCGATGATGTTGGCGCCGGGTTGCCGCTGCACCTGGACGATGATGGCGGGCTTGCCGTTGGTGAGACCCTGGTTGCGCAGATCCTCGACCGAATCCACCACCTCGGCGACGTCGCCCAGCCGCACCGCTGCCCCGTTGCGATATGCGACCACCAGCGGCCGATACTCGTCGGCGCTGCGCGCCTGGTCGTTGGTGTAGAGCTGGAAGCGCAGCTCGCCCTGCTCGATCTGGCCCTTGGGCGCATTGGCGTTGGCGCTCGACAGGGCGGCGCGCACGTCGTCGAGGCCAATGCCATATTTCCACAGCGCCTTCGGATTGATCTCGACCCGGACTGCGGGGTTCGAACTGCCGAAGATCTGCACCTGTCCGACGCCCGGAAGCTGGCTGATCTTCTGCTGCAGCACGATCGAAGCGGCGTCGAAGATCTGACCCGGCGACATGGTCGCCGACTGCATCGTCAACATGACGACGGGCTGGTCGGCCGGGTTGAATTTGCGATAGGTCGGGTTCGACCGCAGCGACGTCGGCAGGTCGACGCGCGAGGCGTTGATCGCCGCCTGCACGTCGCGCGCCGCCCCGTCGATGTCGCGGTTGAGCCCGAACTGCAGCACGATGCGCGTGCTGCCAACCGAACTTTGCGACGTCATCTCGGTGACGTCGGCGATCTGGCCGAGCCGCCGTTCGAGCGGCGTCGCCACCGAAATCGCCATGTCTTCGGGGCTGGCCCCCGCCATGACCGCCTGGACCTGGATGGTCGGAATGTCGATCTGCGGCAGCGGCGAAACCGGCAGCAGGAAATAGGCGACCAGGCCGGCGAGGAAGATGCCGATCGTCAGCAGCGTCGTCGCGACGGGACGCCGGATGAAGGGTTCGGAGATGTTCATTTATTCCCCGCGAAAGCGGGGATCCATCGGGCCGCCGGGGCGGACCGACGCAGATCGCGGCGGTGGTTGAATAGATCCCCGCCCCCGGCTCGGGGGCCGGGACAAGCTTCGCGGGGAATATGGATCGTCATGCCGGCACCCCTTCATCGTCTGCGTCGATGACGGGCGTGTCGACGCGGCGGGCGATCCGGTCGAAGGCGAGATAGATGACGGGCGTCGTGAACAAGGTCAGCAGCTGCGACACGACCAACCCGCCGACGATGGTGATGCCGAGCGGATGGCGCAGTTCCGAACCGACGCCGGTGCCGAGCATCAGCGGCAAGGCACCCAGCAGCGCCGCCATCGTGGTCATCAGAATGGGACGGAAGCGCAGCAGACAGGCCTGATGGATCGCTTCCAACGGCGATTTTCCCTCTTCGCGTTCGGCAGCGAGCGCGAAGTCGATCATCATGATCGCGTTCTTCTTCACGATGCCGATCAGCAGCACCAGGCCGATGATGCCGATGATGCCGAGATCCTGGCCCGACAAGATCAGCGCCAGCAGCGCGCCGATGCCCGCCGACGGCAAGGTCGAAAGGATCGTTACCGGGTGAATGTAGCTCTCATAGAGAACGCCCAGCACGATATACACGGTCACGATCGCCGCCACGATCAGCAGCAACGTGCTGCCGAGCGATGACTGGAACGCCAGCGCCGACCCCTGGAAGCGCGTCTGCACCGACAGCGGCAGACCGATCTCCTGCTCAGCCGCCGTGATCGCCTCGACGGCCGCACCCAGCGATCCGCCGCGGGCGACGTTGAAGCTCACCGTTGCCGCGGGGAATTGCGCCCGGTGATTGATCAGCAGCGGGGCCGCGCGCTGCTCGACCGAGGCGATCGCGGTCAGCGGAACCTGCCCGCCGCCCGCGGTCGGGATCCGGATCTGTGCCAGCGAGTCGAGCGAACCCTGCAGGTCCGGCGACGCTTCCAGGATCACGCGATACTGGGTCGACTGGGTGAAGATGGTCGAGATGATGCGCTGGCCGAAGGCGTCGTAGAGCGCCTGGTCGATCGTCGCCGGCGTGACGCCGAAGCGCGCCGCGGTGTCGCGGTCGATCCGGATATAGGCCGACAGGCCATTGGGCTGCTGGTCGCTGGCGACGTCGGTGAGTTCGGGATGGCCGCGCAACGCGTCGACCAGCTTGGGCACCCAGCTGTCGAGCAGCGCCGGATCGGTCGTCTCGAGGACGAACTGGTACTGCGCGCGGCTGAACGTCGTGTCGATCGTCAGATCCTGCACCGGCTGCATCAGCAGCGAGATGCCGGGGATGTGCGACACACGATCCTGCAGGTTGTGGATCACCTGCACCGCGTCGTTGGAACGCTGATTGTGCGGCTTCAGATTGATCAGGAAGCGACCGGCATTGAGCGTCGCGTTCGATCCGTCGGTGCCGATGAACGAGGTCAGGCTTTCGACATCGGGATCCTGCAGCACCAGATCGGCGATCTGCTGCTGCCGCTCGGACATCGCCTTGAACGAGATCGACTGCGCGGCTTCGCTGACGCCCTGGATCAGGCCGGTATCCTGGACCGGGAAGAAACCCTTGGGCACCACGACATAGAGCAGCCCCGTCAGCACCAAGGTGCCGAACGCGACCCACAACGTCGCCTTCTGGCGCGCCAGCACCCAGACCAGGGCGCGGTCATACTGGTGGATCAGCGCGTCGAACCGTTCGCGCGACCAGCGCGCGAAACGGCCCTCTTCATATTCGCTCGGCCGCTTGAGCAGCTTGGCGCACAGCATCGGCACCAGGGTCAGCGACACGACCGCCGAGATCAGGATCGTCACGGCCAGCGTCACCGCGAATTCGCGGAACAGGCGGCCGACCACGTCGCCCATGAACAAGAGCGGGATCAGCACCGCGATCAACGAGACGGTCAGCGACACGATGGTGAAGCCGATCTGCCGCGAGCCTTTCAGCGCCGCGTGCAGCGGGTCTTCGCCTTCTTCGATGTAGCGCGCGATGTTCTCGATCATCACGATCGCGTCGTCGACGACGAAGCCGGTGGCAATCGTGAGCGCCATCAGCGACAGGTTGTTCAGGCTGTAGCCCGCCAGATACATGAACGCGAACGTGCCGATCAGCGATAGCGGCACCGACAGCGACGGAATGATCGTCGCGCGCGCATTGCCGAGGAAGGCGTAGATCACTGCCACGACCAGCAGGACCGCGAGGCACAGCTCGATCTCGACGTCGTTGACGCTGGCGCGGATGGTGACGGTGCGGTCGGTCAGCACGCGCAGCTCGACGGCCGCGGGCAGCGACGCCTGCAGCGAGGGCAGCAGCGCGCGAATCCGGTCGACCGTGTCGATCACGTTGGCGCCCGGCTGGCGTTGCACGTTCAGCACCACGGCGGGCGTACGATCGACCCAGGCCGCGAGCTTGCTGTTCTCGGCGCCCTCGACCACGTCGCCGACGTCCCCCAGCCGCACCGGCGCGCCATTCTTGTAGGCGACCACGAGATTCTCGTACTCGGCCGCGCTTTTGAGCTGGTCGTTCGCGTTGATCGTGTAGGAACGCGACGGCCCGTCGAAATTCCCTTTGGGCGAGTTCACGTTGGCGTTGGCGATGGTGGTGCGCAGATCGTCGATCGCCAGCCCGTAGGCGGCGAGCGCGCGCGGATCGGCCTGGATGCGCACGGCCGGACGCTGCCCACCCGAAATCGTGACCAGGCCGACGCCCGCGATCTGCGAAATCTTCTGCGCCAGGCGCGTCTGCGCCAAATCCTGCACCTGCGTCAGCTTCATCGTCTTCGACGACAGCGACATGGTGAGCACCGGCGCGTCGGCCGGATTGACTTTGGCGTAGATGGGCGGCGACGGCAGATCGGCCGGCAGCAGATTGCCGGCCGCGTTGATCGCGGCCTGGACCTGCTGTTCGGCGACGTCGAGCGCCAGGTCGAGCCCGAACTGCAAGGTGATTACCGACGAACCTGCCGATGACACCGACGACATCTGCGTCAGGTTGGGCATCTGCCCGAACTGGCGTTCGAGCGGTGCGGTGATCGACGACGTCATCACCTCGGGCGATGCGCCGGGATAGAAGGTCTGGACCTGGATGGTCGGATAATCGACCTGCGGCAACGCGGACAGCGGCAGGAAGCGAAACGAGACCAGGCCGACCAGCAAGATCGCCGCCATCAGCAACGTCGTCGCGACGGGGCGGACGATGAAAGGCTGCGAAGGATTTGTGCTCATTGATCTGTGCCGTTCACCGCCAAGCCGCCAGGGACGCCAAGTGCGCCAAGCGATTCAGCAAGCGATGCGCGCGATGCGCGCATCAGGATTTCTCTTGGCGTTCCTTGGCGCGCTTGGCGTCCAGGCGGTGAAATTTGCTCCACGCTGACGCGCGTCACTGTTGCGGGCGGTTGCCCGATGGCGCGGCAGGCGCCGGCGCAGGTGACGCCGGCGCAGCCGAACCGTCGGCAGGCGGCGTACCGTCGCGGCGGCGGCGGCGTTCGGCGCCGGGCTGTTGCGGCGCGCCGCTTTCGGCCGGTTGTGCGGTCGGCGTTTGCGCCCCTGGCGCAGTCGCGTTCGGACCTTGCGCACCCGGTGCGGGGAGCGGCGGCGGCGAACCGGGCGCGCCACGATTCTGTGCCCCCGGCGCACCGCCTTCGCGACGCTGGCGTCCACCGGCGCCATTGCCCTGCCCGGGCACGAAGTTGGGCGGGGTTTCACCCGGCAGCAGCACCGGCGCGCCTTCTTTGACGCGATCGGCGCCGTCGATGACGATCCGGTCGCCCTTCTGCAAGCCCTGTTCGACGGCGATACGGTCGCCGCTGGTCACGCCCAGCGTCACCGGACGCGCGGTGACCGTCTTGTCTTCGTTGACCAGCCACACGAACGTGCCCGGCGCGCCGCGCTGAACCGCGGCGGCGGAAATCACCGGCACGTCTTTGCGCGTGTCGACGATCACCTTCACGTTGACGAACTGGTTGGGAAACAGCGTCTCGTCATCATTGGCGAACTGCGCCTTGATCCGGACGGTGCCGCTGGTCTGGTCGATCTGGCTGTCGACCGCCGAGACGACGCCCTCGCCCAGCTTGGTCTTGCCGCTGCGATCCATGGCGATGACCGGCAATTGCGCCCCGGAACGAAGTCGCGGCATCAGCACCGGCAGGTCGTCTTCGGGCAGCGTGAACACGACCGTGATCGGCTTGGTCTGGGTCAGCACGACGACGCCGTTGGCGTCGCCCGGTGTGACGTAGTTGCCGACATCGACCTGGCGCAACCCGACGCGCCCCGGCACCGGGGCGACGATGCGCGTGTAGTTGAGATTGAGTGCCGCCGTATCGACATTGGCCTGATCGGACTGCACCGTGCCCTTGAGCTGGCGCACCAGCGCCACCTGCGTGTCGAGCACCTGACGCTGGATCGAATCCTGCTTGACGAGAGTCTGATAGCGCTGGAGATCGATCTCGGCATTGCTCAGCTGCGCGGCATCGCGCTCGAGCTGCCCCTTGGACTGGTCGAGCGCGAATTGATAGGGGCGCGGATCGACCTGCGCCAATAGATCGCCGGCCTGGACCGCCTGACCTTCGCTGAACCCGACCTGCACCAGACGGCCGGCGATCTGCGCGCGCAACGTCACCGTCGCGAGCGGTGTCACCGTGCCCAGCGCGCTGCGCTCGACCGGCACGTCGCCATTATCGACGGTCGCGATCGCCACCGGCGTCGGGCCCATCCCACGAAAACGGCCGGCCTGCGGCGGCGCCGCCGAGCGCGCCATCGCCAGCCAAATGACGAGCGCGACCGCGACGATGATGGCCCCCAGCACGACGGCACGCCGGTCGCCGGTGAGCCGCCGCACCCGGGCGCGCATGCTGGCGAGATCGAGCGGGCTCCGGCGCGCGCGGCCTTTTTGTTGTTCGTACGGCGTCATCGGCATTCGCTCTCTTTACTCTCTCTTGCGGTGTCGCGCGCGTCGAGGCGCATCGACAGTAAACGCGGCTTGGCTTCGACGGTCAGGCGCTGGAAGTCCTGCACCCAGCACGCCTCGAACCCAACCCGGTTCTGGCGCAATTCCACCGGCGTTCCGTACGTGGCAATCAGATAGGGTTGAAGTCTGTCGAGGTCGATTTGTTGCGGCGGCTGGCTACGCGCCAGCAACGTGGCATTGCGGACGATGGCGTGACCGGCCGGACCAGGCACGAAGGCGACGCGCAGGCGGTCTCCGCCGAACCCGCACAGCAGCGGCGCCAGCGAATCGGGAACGCCGACCCGACCACAGCGTCCACCCGCCGCAGCCGCGGCATCCGCCGCCTGGGCGCGGGTCATGTCGAGAGTCACCCCCTGCAGCACCAGCTGGGGCGGGGTCTCGGACGTCGCCGGGGCAGCAGCCAGCAGAAGCACCGCGCTCGCGGCGACCAAGTCCACGTCAAGGATCTCCAAAAACCGAACGCGCTCAAACCAAAGGCCGGATGTACCCGCCGCGCCGGCCCGACGTCGACCGCAAGCTGGTGACGTAATTCGACAGATCGGGGATGAGACCCTTCTTTACCATGGGAGGCACCGGCCGCCGCAGGCGGGACTCGCCGCCCAGAAGCCCAGCCGAAGCTGCAACCGGTCGGCCCCGCCCCGCCTGGCGCCACGACGGCGCCCGAGGTGACGGTCCGCTGCGCAGCAACGAGCCGTAACCCCGGATTCGCGGTTCGAGCCTGGAAGCTGCCCTCCGGCCTGGGCGGCGGCCTTCCACCCGGTGCGGGGAGTTGCGACAGTCCCGCCGCATGATTCCTCCCGCCAGCCTGCCCTCGGGCAATCGGACGCCCGCCAATTCGACGCCGGAGAATCCGGCGAGCGAGTCGATCTCGCCCTACCGCATTTTCACCCGGGCCGACTGGGCAGCCTTGCGGGCCCACACGCCGCTGACCTTGTCCGACGCCGAGCTTGAACGGCTGCGCGGCGTCGGCGACCCGGTCTCGCTCGACGAGGTGCGCGACGTCTATCTGCCGCTGACCCGGCTGCTGAACCTGCAGGTGGCGGCGCACCGCCAGCTGCAGACGCTGCGCGACGCCTTTCTCGGCCGGCCCAGCCAACGCGCCCCCTACCTCGTCGCGATCGCCGGGAGCGTCGCGGTCGGCAAGAGCACCTTTGCGCGCGTGCTGGCAGCGCTGCTCGCGCGCTGGCCCGATCATCCGCGCGTCGCGCTGGTCGCGACCGATGGTTTTCTTCTGCCCAACCGCGAACTCGAAGCGCGCAGCCTGATGCACCGCAAGGGCTTCCCCGAGAGCTACGATCAGAAGGCGATGCTGCGCTTCCTGGCGCGCGCCAAGGCCGGTGACGCGACGCTCAGCGTGCCGGTCTACAGCCATGTCGAGTACGACATCGTGCCCGACAAGGTCGACACGATCGAACGTCCCGACATGTTGTTGTTCGAAGGTCTCAACGTGCTGCAGACGGCGCCCGGCGTCAGCATCATGGCGTCCGATTTTTTCGACTTCTCGATCTATGTCGACGCCGACGAGGCTTCGATCGAGGACTGGTTCCTCGAACGCTTCCTGCTGCTGCAACGGACCGCGTTCCAGAATCCAGATGCCTATTTTCATCGCTTCGCCGACATGGATCGCGACAAGTCGATCACCTTCGCGCGCGACGTGTGGCGCGACATCAACCTGCCCAATCTGCGCGACAACATCGCGCCGACGCGCGACCGCGCCGATCTGATCGTGCGCAAGAAAGCCGATCACTCGATTAGCGAGATTCGGCTGCGCGGCGCGATCTAGGCTTTCAGGCCCGCAGGGCCTCCCGCGTTTCCGCGCGAAAATCACAACCCGCTACGCGGCCTACGCCCGGGCGATTGTTGCAGTCCTGCAACGGTCGTCCACGCGATGGGTGGACGATGCGCGAAATCTGTCGGGCCGGGGAACGACCGGCCGCTTCGGGCAGTTCTACGGAACATTAGTGTTTACGGAGGCGACTGATGCTCGCTCTAAAATCTCGCGTCCGGCACGCCTTCCGCGACGCTGAAATCGTGGGTCGCTGCTTGCCCGGCCGCTACGACCGTGAATTCAAATATGATTTGCGTTACGCGGACGGGACTGTCCGCACCAACATCCCCGAAAGCGAGCTTGTGCGCGCGCAAACGGCACAGCTGGCGCTGGCGCTCGCCAGCTAGGCAACACGCAGACTGCGAATGTCGGCCCGCAACGGGCCGGTGGACAAAAGCCGATCCGGCCGAAGGATCGGCTTTTTTCATGTAACCGAGCGCTGGACCTGCCCGATCCCGCCCGCCATGTTGCTGCGCCGTCGACTCCACGGAGGCAGCCCTGTCCGACCAAGCCATCCCGACCATTCGCACCCGGTTCGAACTCAATGGCGCCGCGCAGGACGTCACGTTCGACACGCGCGTTTCGCTGCTTGATGCGCTGCGCGAACGCCTGAACCTGCACGGCACGAAAAAAGGCTGCGATCACGGCCAGTGCGGCGCCTGCACGGTGCTGATCGACGGGAAACGGACGCTGTCCTGCCTGACCTTGCTCGCAACGCTCGAAGACAAGCATGTGTTGACGATTGAAGGCGTGGCGACCGGCGATCAACTCCATCCGTTGCAGCAGGCGTTCATCGACCACGACGCGCTGCAATGCGGCTATTGCACGCCGGGCCAGATCCTGTCCGGCATCGCCTGCATCGAAGAAGGCCGTGCCACCGACGCAGCCAGCGTGCGCGACTGGATGAGCGGCAATCTGTGCCGCTGCGGCGCCTATCCCAACATCGTCGCCGCGATCCTCGAAACCGCGGGCAAGCAATAAATGCAGCCTTTCGCCTTTGTGCGCGCCGACGACGAAGAGTCGGCGCGAGCGGCGCTGCGCCAAGGCGCGCGTGCGCTGGCCGGCGGCACCAGCCTGGTCGATCTGCTCCGGCTGCAGGTCGAGCAGGCGCCCGCGCTGGTCGATCTCGGCAAGCTGCCGTTTCGTTCGATCGAGCAGGCCGGGGGCGTGCTGCGCATCGGCGCGCTGGCGACGCTGTCCGACATCGCGGGCAATCCCCTGATACAGCATGCGGCGCCGTCGCTCGCGCAGGCGGTGCTCGCCTCGGCCTCGCCGCAATTGCGCAACGCCGCCACGATCGGCGGCAATCTTCTGCAGCGAACGCGCTGCGCCTATTTTCGCGACACCGGCTTCGAGCGTTGCAACAAGCGCAAGCCGGGATCGGGCTGCGCCGCGTTGGACGGTGACGATCGCGGTCACGCGGTTCTCGGCGTGTCGGACCATTGCATCGCGGCGCATGCGTCGGACGCTGCAGTGGCCTTGACCGCGTTCGATGCGACGGTGCGGCTGCGCGGCACGGCAGGCGAACGGAGCGTCGCGATCGCCGATCTGCTGCGCCTGCCGGGCGACACGCCGTGGCTCGAACATACGCTGGCGCCCGACGAGCTGATCGTCGCGGTCGAGCTGCCGCTCGGCGACGTGCTGCGACGCTCGGCCTATCGCAAGCTGCGCGACCGCGCGAGCTACGCCTTCGCGCTGGTCTCGGCCGCGGTCGGGCTGGTGATCGAAGACGGGCTGGTACGCGAGGCGCGCGTCGCGCTGGGCGGCGTCGGCACCGTGCCGTGGCGCGCCCACGCGGTCGAAGACGCGCTGGTCGGACGTCCCGCGACCCAGTCGAGCGTCAGCCAGGCAGCGCAGCGCGCCGCCGACGGCGCCGTCGCGGGCACGCAGAACGGATTCAAGGTCGAACTGGCGCGCCGCACCGTGCGCCGCGTGCTGTTGCAGCTCGCCGAGGACACGGCATGGAAATGACTGATGCGCCGTCGATGATTGGCAGGCCACTGGCGCGCCTCGACGGACGCGCCAAGGTCACCGGCGCGGCGCGCTATGCCGCCGAATTTGCGCCGCCGGGCATGCTGCACGGGTTTCTCGTTGACGCGACGGTCGCCACCGGCCGGGTCGCCGCGCTCGACGCGCGCACGGCGCTGGCGAGCCCGGGTGTGCACGCGGTGATCTGGCACGGCAACGCGCCGCGCCTGCCGTGGAACGAGCCGGTGAGTCCGGAATTCACCCGCCCCGACGGCGCGCGGCTGCGCGCCTTCGCCGACGATCGCGTGCGCTTCGTCGGCCAGCCGATCGCGGTGGTGGTCGCGGACACGATCGAGCAGGCGCATTTTGCGGCGAGCCTCATCAACGTCACCTATGCCGAGCAGCGCGACCCGGTGGTCGACTTCACCGAGGCAAGCGCCGCCGCGACCTTGCGCCGGGACGACACGACCGCGCGCGGCGACCCCGACGCAGCCTTTGCCGCGTCCGATGCGCAGGTCGATTGCTCCACGGTGATCGCGCGCGAGACGCACAGCCCGCTCGAATCGCACGTCACCATCGCGCACTGGCAACAGGGCAAGCTGCGCCTGTGGGACAAGTCCCAATGGGTCTCCAACGTCGCACGCGTGCTGGCCGGCGATTTCGGCCTCGAGCCCGGCGACGTCGAGGTGATTTCGCCGTATGTCGGCGGCGCCTTCGGTTCGGGCGGGCGCGTCTGGCCGCATACCGAAATCGCCGCCATCGCCGCGCGCGAGCTCGACCGGCCGGTGAAGATCGAACTGACGCGACGCCAGATGTTCAACTTGGTCGGGCATCGTCCCTACACCGAACAACGCGTGCGGCTGGGCGCGAATTCAGACGGGCTCCTCACCGCCATCCTGCATGACGGCGCCGCCGAGACGTCGCGGCACGAGCGCTTCTCCGAAGGCCTCTTGCGGCCCACGCGCATGCTGTATGGCTGCGCCGATGTCGCGACGAGCTACATCGTGGTGCCGCGCGATACGTCGACGCCGACCTATATGCGTGCGCCGGGCGAAGCGAGCGGCCTGTTCGCGCTCGAAACCGCGATGGATGAGCTGGCCTGGCAGCTCAGGCTCGATCCCGTCGAGCTGCGGCTGCGCAACGATCCGACGCACGACTTGCATTCGAACCTTCCGTTTTCATCTCGCTCGCTCGCCGCATGCCTGCGCCAGGGCGCCGAAACCTTCGGCTGGTCGAAACGCCGGCTCGAACCGGGCAGCTGGATCGAGGACGGCGAGCAGGTCGGCTACGGCGTGGCGGTCGCCACCTACCCGGCCAACTATGTTCGTGCCAGCGCGCGCGTACGCTTGTCGGCCAACGGATCGGCGACGGTCGAAAGCGCGACCAGCGACATGGGACCGGGCACCTACACCAGCCTCGCCCAGGTCGCGGCGGATGCGTTGGGTCTTCCGGTCGAGGCGATCGCGGTCGAGATCGGCCGCTCGGCGCTGCCCAACACGCCGCCGCATGGCGGCTCGATGACGATGGCGAGCGTCGGCTCGGCGGTGCTCGCGGCGTGCAACGCCGTGAAGCAGAAACTGGCCCAGATCACCGGCACCGAGCATGCCCCCGCGAAGCTTGTCCCGGCCCCCGAGGACTCGCTGGTCGAGCAGCTGCGCCGCGCCGGGTTGGCGCAGATCGAAGCCGACGGCCATTCCAATCCCGGCGACACGGCGAAGCGGTTCTCGATGCATGCGTTCGGCGCCGTCTTCGTCGAAGTGCGCGTCGATCGCGAGCTGGGCCTGGTGCGCATTCCACGCATCCACGGGGCCTATGGCGTGGGACGCGTGGTCAATCCCCGGCTGACGCGCAGCCAGTGTACCGGCGGCATGATCGGCGGTGTCGGCATGGCGCTGTTCGAAGCGAGCGAGCTGGACCGCGCCAGCGGCCGTGTCATCAACGCCGATCTCGCCGAGTACCTGATCCCGACCCAGGCCGATATCGGCGAACTGACGGTGGCGTTCGTCGAGGAGACTGATCCGCACGTCAATCCGCTGGGGGTGAAGGGCGTCGGCGAGATCGCCGTGTGCGGCGCGGCGCCTGCCATCGCCAACGCGGTGTGGCACGCGACGGGCAAGCGCCTGCGCGACTTGCCGATCCGGCTGGAAGCGCTGCTCGAACGGCGGATGTAACCGGTCGCGTGCCTTTTTTCTGCGCGCCTGAGTCGTTTTCGCGTCACCCCAGCGAAGGCCGGCGTGACGATCTTTGAACAAAAAGTTCGCGCCGTTCCGTACGCCACGGCGCGCAAAACAACTCGCAACAATTCTTCCGTTTCCCGAGCGTTGCTGTGACGTGAAGCTCAAAATTCTCGTCGTCGATGACGATCGCCAGACGGCTGAGACGATATGCGACCTGCTCCGCGAGGACGGTCATGTCTGCGTTCCCGTCATCAGCACCGAAGAAGCGCTGCGGACCGGGCGCGCCGATGGGTTCAGCTTGGCCCTCATCGACGTCAATCTCGGTGCCGGCATCGACGGCATTTCGCTGGCGCGGATCCTACGATCGCGCAGCGGCATCCCGACCTTGTTCACCAGCGGCTCGTCCAGCCCCGCAATCCAGATGCTGACCCGCGAAGTCGGCGTCGGGTTCGTCCTCAAGCCTTTGACTCGCTTCGCCCTCAAGACCGCGCTGGACGGGGCGTCGGCGCAGTTGACGCGCGCCATTCACTGACCGCGACCATTGAACACTTGCATGGTGCGGTTTTGCGGCGCTGAGTCCGCCCATGTTCCGGCTCGAAGGTCCTCTCCCGGATAGCTGGAATCCTGCCGAACAGGTCGTCTACACCTATGCCCGCATCGCCCATGCAACGCGGCGCGTGCGCATCAAGGCGCCGTCCTTTCGAAGCTTCGGCTATGACGGCGCGCTCGACGATGGCGACGCGCTGATCGCGTTCCTGCAGGCCAACCGCGAACATATCGAGACGCACGGCGCCGCAGCGCTGATCGTGCTGCTGTCGCAGGGTCGGGATCTCGGCAATGAGGTCGAGTGGACGCCCGACGGTTTCATCGAAGCGTCCAGCCCGGCCGGCTGAGTTCCGGTCCGCTGAGTTCGGGCCCGCTTATTCGGCGGCGAAGGCCATCAGCTCGAGGTCCGACATCGCCGGCTCGTACTCGAACAGGCTGCCGTTCCACAGCAGCGAATGCAGCACCGCCTGCAGCTCGTCACCGCCTTCGGCGATGGTGCGGATCTCGTCGATCACCGCGGTCTCGTCGGTCGTCAGCGGCAGAAGCATGGTGCGCACCGGCGGGTCGAGCGCCGCCGCCCCCGAGGCGCCCCACCCCTGTTCGCGATAGAGCTGGATGCCGCGGCGGAGCCAGCGGCATGCCATCGCCTGGCGCGAAGCGGAGGACGGCCCGGCTGCCTGCTGCAGGTCGCGATCGGCCTCGAAATTCAGGTGGAACGGCAACAAGACATGGACGGTCATGGGGCGAACCTCTGGGGCTGACGGGTCGGTGACTCGGGCTCAGATGTTCTCTTTATGTTCCCTTCCCCGGAAAGTCGAGCCCCTCGTCGTCCTGGCGTGATCCACGCGGCAGGCAGACCGGTTCAGGGCTGGCCTTTGTCCGCGATGGGCCCGCCTTTGCTCTTCTGGTCCGCCGTCTTCTCGGCCAGCGGCGAGCCGCGGGGCCGCGCTTTTTGCAGCATCGCGTCTTCGTTCGGTTCGCGCTCGGCGGTCAGGACGGGATCGGGCCCGCTTGGTTTCTTGGCGCTCATGTCTTCACCCGTTTTCTGTTGGCGCCGCTCACGACGGGCCTTTGCGATCGGTACCGCTCTGCTTGTCGAGCGCGGGCGGCCGCGGCGAACCGGTGGTGCGAATGTTGAGCGCCATGTCCTGCGGTGCCGGCGAGTCGGCGAACAGCGACGGATCAGGTGCGGTCGGAATCTGACGAGGATGTTTCGTGTCGGGCATCGGGACTCTCCTGGCAATCACTGCCAAAAGAACAACCGGCGCCGAAGCTTGGAGGTTGCTTTTTACAGCGCACCTGACGCGCGAATTCCCAGCGCGGGGCGACGCGCAGCAAACAATTCAACACCGATAAGTTCTTCAATCCGGCCTTAGGCCGCGATGGCTCGCTTCCGCTCCTCGACGATGCGGTCGGCGAGCTTGCCGGTCACTTCCTGCAGGTGATCGAAGCGCGTGGTGAAGGTGCCGACGCCGAGCGTCGCCGAGCGCAGCTCGGTGGCAAGGTCGAGCGTTTCGCTGGCCGGCAGGCGGCAGCACATCTCGTCCCAACCCGGCCAGCCGTCGCGCGCGGCGAGCCCGACGATCTGGCCGCGCCGCGCCGACACGATGCCGTGCACCTTGGCGGTGAAGCCGTTGGGCACCTGGATCTTCAATTCCAGGATCGGTTCGAGCAGCACCGGTTCGCATTTCGGCAGCGCTTCCTGCATCGCCAGCCAGCCGGTGGTGCGGAAGGCCTGATCCGAGCTGTCGACCGCGTGATAGGTGCCGTCGACGAGCGCCACCGCGACATCGACCACCGGAAAGCCGAGCGGGCCTTTGGCGAGCGCGTCGCGAATGCCGACATCGACCGCAGGAATGTAGTTCTTCGGTATGGCGCCGCCGACCACCTTGTTCTCGAACGCATAGCCAGCGCCGCGCGGCTGCGGCCGCACTTCGACATGCACGTCGCCGAACTGGCCGTGCCCACCGGTCTGTCGCTTGTGCCGCGCATGCTGCTTGGCCGGTTTTCGGATCGTCTCCTTGTAGCCGACGCGCGGCGGCGCGGTGACGACGGCGACGTTGAAGCGGCTCTTCATCCGCTCGACCGCGATGGCGAGATGGATGTCGCCCTGCCCGTGCAGCAGCAATTGGCCGGTGTCGCCGTCATGGCTGATCGACAGCGACGGATCCTCGTCGATCAGCTTGTGCAGACCGGCGGTGAGTTTGACCTCGTCCTTGCGGTCGGCGGGCTGCAGCGCCAGCGTGTAGGTCGGCTGCGGCGCCAACGGCCAGTTGGCGATCTCGACGCCTTTGCCGTCGAGGCCGATGCGCTGGCCGGTGAGCAGTTCGTCGAGACGCGCCAGCGCGATCACGTCCCCCGCGACCGCCTCGCTTGCGCCGGTCTCACTGAGCTTTCGAAGCTCGCTGCCGAATACGCGGTAGAGGCCGGCAAGCCGGCGGCCGCCGATCGACATGCCTTCGCTTGCCTTGCCGCACCACAGCCGCGCCAGGGACAACTTGCCCGCATGCGGCTGATGCAGCGTCTTGAACACGGTGGCGCTGAGCTCGTCACTGTCCGGCACCGCCAGGCGCGCAGCCGCGCGCGACGCGTCGGGCGCTTCGTGACGCAGCGCCTTCCACAACCGACGCACGCCGTTGGAGTTCTCGGCCGAGCCGAAGAACACCGGCACCAGCGTTTCTTCGGCCACGTCCTTGGCAAGCTGCGCGTAGATCTCGCTCGTCGCCGGCGCGCGGTCTTCGAGCAGCTGTTCGAGGATCGCATCGTCGAAGTCGGCGATCGCCTCGAGCAATTCCTGGCGCGCTTCGCGTTCGCGCGGCAGCGTCGAGTCCGGCAACTCGACCAGGTCGGATTTCTGGTTGGGGCGGAAACGCCAGGCGCGCTCGCTTACCAGATCGACATAGCCGACGACCTGGTCGCCTTCACGGATCGGCACTTCGCGCAGCACCAGCTTTTTCGGCGCAACGAGCTGGAACGCGGCGAGCACGTCGCGCAGCCGGTGCGCCGCCTTGTCCATCTTGTTGACGAAGACGACATGCGGAATGCGTTGCGCGTCGAGGAAGCGCAACCAGGGCGCCAGCGCGACGGCGCGGTCGGGATCGCCCTCGGCGACCAGCACGACGATATCCGCGATCATGGCGCAGGCCTGCGCGTCGAGGCTCAACTCGACCGAACCGGGCGCGTCGATCAGCGTCCAGGCGTCGCCGAGATAGGTCGTGTGGGCGAGGTTGGGCTCGATCGTGGTCTGGCGGGCGCGCGCCTCGGGACCGCCGTCGCCGACGCAGGTTCCGGCCGCGACCGCGCCTTTGCGCGGAATGGCGCCCGACATATGGAGCAGCGCTTCAAAAAGCGTGGTCTTGCCCGCGGTATACGGGCCGACCAGAACCGCCGTGCGCGGTCCGATCATGCGCGTCGCCATCGTTCCTCCTCTGCTTGAGTTGGGTCGATTCCTGCGAGGCCGCGTCCCCTTCTGCGGAGGGCGCAGGCGCAGGCCAAGCGTGGCACGGCCGCGGGCGAAGAGTCGATGCGGTCGCGACGGAAATCTCGTCCCTGTGTGCAATTGCGAAGGGGCTTCGGCGCTGGCGAATTTGGCGGATAGACTGGCCGTGCAACAGGCGAGAGTTCTGATGGTCGAACCGCGCATCGTCCGACACGAAGGCGAGGACCATCGTTGGGAGATGGCGTTCCTGCCGCCGCCGGCCCGGCTGCGCCCCTACGTGCATCGCATCTGCGCCTATGACGAGCGCAGCACCGTGTCGCTGAGCCGGCGTGAATTGCCCGGCGCCAGCATCGCCCTGTTGCTGGAACTGGGCCCGCCGGTCTGGATCCAAGATCGCACGCAACCGGGCGGGATCTTCTACCGGCATCGCCGCGGTTTCATCGCCGGGCTGGACGATCGCCCGACCGTGACCGAAAGCGCCGGTTCGCAGCGCGGCGTGCAAGTCGATCTGACACCGCTGGGCGCGCACCGTCTGCTGCGGGTGAACATGTCGGCCCTGGCGCACCGGACGGTCGAATTCGACGACGTCGCCGGCCCCGACGGCGCGGCGCTGATCGAACGGCTCGCCAACGCGCCCGACTGGCCGTCCTGTTTCGCGCTGCTGCTCGGCTGGATCACGCCCCGCCTGCTCGGCGAGGCGCCGGAGGCACGCGAAGTCGAACATGCCTGGGCGCGGCTGGTCGCCACCGGCGGCCGGGTCGCAATCAAGGATCTCGCTGCCGAACTCGGCTGGAGCCGCAAGCATCTCGGCATCCGTTTTCACGAGACGATCGGCCTGGCGCCCAAGCCGGTGGCCCGGCTGCTGCGCTTCCAACAGGCGCTGGCGCTGTTCCGGCGCGGAAACATGCCGGCGGTCGAGATCGCGCTTGCTTGCGGCTATCACGATCAGGCGCATCTGCTGCGCGACTTTCGCGGCTTTGCGGGTGCCACGCCGCGCGAACTGCTCAAGCACGCCGTGCCTGACGAGGGCGGCATCGCCGGTGATTTCTGAGACGACGTTCCGAGGTACCAAACGTACAAGAAGCGGATCGGGCGCGGCGCTAGGCTCGCACCATCGTTCCCCTACCAATGAGTGCTTCGATGTTGATTCCCGGTCTGCAATATCGCGACGCCCCGGCCGCGATCGAATTTCTCAGCCGTGCCTTCGGCCTGACGCGCGGCATGATCGTGCCCGGCCCCGACGGCACCATCGCGCATGCGCAGCTGTGGCATGACGGTGCCTGCCTGATGCTGGGCACGCGGCGCAACGATCATTGCGGCCAGCTCGACCCGATGACCACGGGCGGCGTCACGCATACCGTCTACATGGTCGTCGCCGAGATCGACGCGCATCACGCGCGCGCCGTCGCGGCGGGCGCATCGGTCGAAGTCGCGCTGCGAGACACCGATTACGGATCGCGTGATTATTCGGCGCGCGATCCCGAAGGCCATCTCTGGCATTTCGGCACCTACCGGCCCGATCCGACCGAAACGGCGCCCTAGCGCGTCATTGCCGGCGTAAATCCCGGCCTGAAAGTAAGTGCGCCCGCCTGTCGCTCCGGCGCGAGCAACAGGCGGGCGCTTTTTCGTGGTGTGCTGGGGAGAGCAGAACCAGCGTCAGTACACCACGAAAGGCTTCACGAGCGGCGGTCGGGCTCCGGCATCGTGAACAGTTCGTCGTCGCCGAAATAGTGGCGGCGCGCGCGAGGTGGCGCGGCGGCGCTGAGCGTCAGCAGTGCGGAGAGAAGCGACTCATCGGTCGGCATGTCGAAATCGAGTTCGTCCATGTTCCTGATCCTTATCCGTTGGCCCGCCACATGCCGTCAGGTCCACGGCATGCGGTACCAAGCGTACTGGTGCGGTGGCCGTCGACGTCGGCGGTCACGCGGTAGGTGCGGCACCAGCCGCCTTCGCGTTCAAACGTCGTTTCGGGCGCGATGGTGAGTTGTTCGCCGTCATGCGCGGCCCAGATCACAAGCGCGCGGTCGGGCGCGTATTCGAGCGCCTGCGCAACGCAGACCTGGTCGGCCTCGTCCATCGTGCGGCCCAGCTCGGCGCCGACCAGCGTCCCCAGTACGCCGCCGCCGACCGTTGCGCGGCGCGGCTTGCCCGCACCGATCTCGCTCGACAGCGCGCCGCGGTCGCAGGTGCCGCGATCGAGCCCGTATGGCGCCGGCATCACGCGCACGGGTGCCGGCATCACCGACGCCATGGTAGTCTGCGGCACACCGTCCTGGCGCGGTTCGGCCCAGGCCAGCGTACCAACCGCCTGCAGGCCGAGCACCAACGCAGCCAGCGCCACAAGCCTGGCGCGGCGGGTCAATCGGAAAATGGGTTTGGGTGCGTGGTTCATGGGCGGCTCGTCGTGTTCAACCGCAGTTGGTCGAGCCCGATCCCGTTTCACAAGCGAGGTCACGGGATTGTCGGCGACGTCACATCTATGTCACCGGATTCGCGGGAAAGATGCGTGTCATGGGGACATTCCCAGTCAACCACCGTTATTGCGCAGGATGCCGTGCCGCCGATGCCTCCTTCTGTTGCTGCCGCTGATCGTGGCCGGTTGCGTCCAGCCGACGGCGCAGTCCGAGGTCGATTGGCGCAAATACCTGCCCAAGGACTACAAGGCACAGCGCAATTCGGTTTCGCCCAAGGTCGCAGGCGCGGTGCCGAGCTTGCCGCCTGGCACCATTCCGCCGCCCGAAGAAGTGCTGCCACCGTCCCAGAGTCCTCGGGCGATGCCGGCCAAGCTGGTCGGCCTGTCCGACGCGCAGCTCAGGGCGCAGCTTGGCGTGCCGAGCGAAGAGCGCGAAGCGGGCGCGGCGCGCATCTGGACCTGGCGCGGACGCGACTGCGCGGTCGAGGCCTGGCTTTATTACGACACCGCTCGCGCCGGTTTCTATGCGCTGGAGCAGCAGATGTCCGGCAAGGCAGCGAGCATTGATTCCTGTCTACGAGGAGTTGCCAAGGGTGCCTGACCCGCTGCGGCAGATCGCGCTCATCGATGACGACCCGCTGTTTCGCGAGACCCTGTCCTGGAATCTCGAAGACGCGGGCTTTGCCGTCGACCTGTTCGAACAGGCGGAGAGCGCGCTCGACCATTTGACCAAAGGCTATGCGTTCGACGCCATCCTGCTCGACTGGCAGATGCCTGGCATGGACGGGCTCGAATTCCTCAAGAGCTATCGCAAGGCGGGCGGCCGTTCGCCGGTGCTGTTCCTGACCGGCCTGCAACAGCCGATCTTCGAAGAGCGCGCGCTGGCCGAGGGTGCGGTCGACTTCATCGAAAAGACGCGCTCGATCGGCGTCATCCTGCACCGGCTGCAGAACGCCATCGCGGCGGTGCGCGGCCTGCCCCCGGGCGAGAACGCGATTGACGGCGACAACAACAACCCGCTGCAGATCGACGGCGCGCGCGTCGCGTGGCAAGGAAAGCGCGTCGACCTCACCTTGTCGGAAGTCAAAGTGGTGCAGCTGCTCGCCAGCCGCGCCGGCCAGGACGTCACCTATCGCGACATCTATGACGTGGTGAAAGGTGCCGGCTTCGTCGCGGGCGCCGAAGGCGAGGGCTATCGCACCAACGTGCGTGCGATGGTGAAGCGCATCCGCCAGAAATTCCGCGCCCTCGATGATGGCTTCGCCGAACTCGAGAACTATCCAGGCTTCGGCTATCGGTGGCGCGATGCGCCCGAATAGTCGCGCGGTGGCGTGATGGCGATGCCCGGCGTGCAGGAATCGAACGCACACGATGCGGCGCCGGGGCTGGACGTTGCGCGACCGGAACGGCGGCGCGGCCGCTCGTTGCTGGTCCGGCTGGCGATGCTGGCGCTGGTCTTCATTGCCGTGCCCTGGCTGCTGTATGACCGGTTCCACGAAGCCGACACCGAGCGCCAGGAATTGCTGCTCGAATCGGTGCGAGAGCGCGGGCTGGTGGTCGCAAAGGCGCTCGAGCCGACGCTGACGCGCGCCGACTCCGTTCCGGTCTTTCGCCTGCAGGAAGAGCTGACGCGGTTTGCGGGCAGTGGCATCAATCTGAAATTGCTGTTCCGGCCGACCGGCGCCGAAGGCGGATTCTTCTATGTCGCCGCCGCGCCCGAAGTGCGCAGCGACGCGCTCGAAAGCGAACGCGCGCTGCTGGTCGACATGGGCGTGCTGCAGAAGCTGGCCGACAGTTGCGCCGGCACCGTGCCGCTGACGCGCCGCGTCGAACTGCCGGGCGCAGCGCCCGAGCTTCTCACCTCGCTGACGCCGATCCAGACGCCGCGCGGCTGCTGGGTGCTGGTCACCGCGGAATCGCTCACCGGCGGCCGCGCCCAGCTCGGCCAGTCTTATTGGCGATTGCCGGAAGTGCAGCTCGCCGCCGCGGTCTATCTCGCGATGGTGGTGCTGGTCTTCGCGATTCTGGCCGACGTGTTCCTGTCGATCCGCGGCTTCGCCACCACCGCGCGCGCCGTGGCGCGCGACCGGGCCGATGCGCGCTTTCGCGAATCCACCGGCATCGCCGAACTCGCGCCGGTCGCCGCCGCCTTCGATCGCATGGTCGACCGGCTGCGCGCCGCCGCGCGTTCGATCCGCGACGCGGCGGAAGAAAACGCGCACGCTTTCAAGACGCCGATCGCGACCATTCGACAGGCCGTCGAACAGATGCGCCGGCGCATCGCGCATGACGATCTGCGCGGCCAGCGCGCACTGGCCGCGATCGAAGCGTCGCTCGAACGTCTCGACAATCTCGTCGCCGCCGCGCGTCAGACCGAACGTGGTGCGGCCGACCTGCTCGACCCGCCCGACGAGCGTATCGACGTGGCCGAGATCGCGCGCGGGCTCGCGGCGCAGTTCCAGCGCATGTTGCCGGCCGACGGCCCGCATCTCGAAGCCAGGGTCGCCGAGCACGCCATCGCGCGCGGTGGCGCGTCGCTGATCGAAGCGGCGTTGGAAAACCTGGTCGAGAACGCGGTCGGCTTCGCGCGCCAGCATGTCGAGCTGGTGGTGAAGGTGCTCGATGGCCGCATCGAAGTCTGCGTGTCCGATGACGGGCCCGGCGTCCAGCCGAGCGACCTGCCGCGCATCTTCGACCGGTATTTCTCCAAGCGCGAAGGGGCGCGCGCCGAAGGCGGCAACCAGGGGCTCGGCCTTTGGATCGTCAAGCGCAACGCCGAGGCGCTGGGCGGTGCGATCGACGCGCGAAATGCCGATACTGGCGGGCTGGTCGTCACGCTGACTCTGCCGCGGGGGTAGGTCCCGCTTCGCTGCCTCGCTTTCGAATAGTCGCCTGCCGCTGCCATGCGTAAGATCCCGTCGCGCCGGAATGGGCACGTCGAGGGGATGCGATGGCGATTGCGCGGCACATGGTGAAGGTGAACGGGGTCCGGCGAACGGTCAAAGCCGACGGCGACATGCCGCTGCTTTGGGCGCTGCGCGATCACCTCAACCTCACCGGCTCGAAATACGGCTGCGGCGCCGGCCTGTGCGGCGCCTGTACCGTCCATGTCGATGGTCGCGCCACACGCAGCTGCCAGGTGCGGCTCGCCGACACCGCAAAGAAGACGATCACCACGATCGAAGGCCTGTCGAAGGACGGCACGCATCCGCTGCAAAAAGCCTGGATCGAACATGACGTACCGCAATGCGGCTACTGCCAGGCCGGCCACCTGATGCAGGCGGCGGATCTGCTGCAGCGCGTCAAGGCACCGAGCGACGCCGATATCGACGAAGCGTTTCGCGGACTCGTCTGCCGTTGCGGCACGCAGCCCAGGATCAAGAAGGCGGTGCTCGCGGTCGCCAAAGCCGGCGCCAGGAAATGAACCCCCGCGAAGCGAACACGATCGACCGCCGCCGTTTTCTCGTCGTGACCGCGGCGGCCGGCGGCGCGTTGCTGGTCGGGCTGCATGCCGACGACGCCAGCGCGAAAACGCGCAAACATGCCAAGCCGCCGCCGGCAGCTGCGCCGGTTCGACCCAACGAGCTCGCCGCCTGGATCCGGATCAACCGCGACAACTCGATCGAGATCGCCATTCCGCGTCAGGAAATGGGGCAAGGCGTTTCGACCTCGCTGATGATGCTGCTGGTCGACGAGCTCGACGGCGACGTCGCGCGCGTCACCACCTATCAAGCGGAAGCCAATCAGAAATACGGACCGCAAGGCACCGGCGGCAGCCAGTCGATCAAGCAGAGCTGGGTCCCGTTGCGCGAAGCTGCCGCGACCGCGCGCGCCATGCTGCTGCAGGCCGCGTCGCTGACGCTCAAAGTGCCGGTGCAGGATCTCACCGTCGACAAGGGCGTCATCACGCACGCGCCGAGCAGGCGCAGCCTGCGCTACGGCGAGCTCGCTGCCGCGGCCGCCTCTCTGCCAAAGCCCGAGAACGTCGCGACCAAGAGCAAGGAACAGCGCAAGCTCATCGGCAAGCCGATGCGAAAGCGCGAGACGCGCGACGTGGTGCGCGGCGTGCAGCTCTACGGCATCGACTTCAAGCTGCCCGGCATGCTGGTCGGCATGATCGAGCGCACGCCGGTGCCGGGCGCCAGGCCGCGCTACGACGCGGCGGCGGCGATGAGGATCGCGGGCGTGGTCAAGATCTTCGAGGTGCCGGCGGTCGCCGACAAGCCGCTTTTCATTCGCGGCGGCGTCGCGGTGCTGGCGCGCGACACATGGTCGGCGATGCAGGCGCGCCACGCGTTGAACGTCACCTGGGACGGCGGCAACGCCAACGAAGAAAGCACCCTTGTTGCCGCGAAACAGGCCGAGGCGGTGCAACGGCCCGGTGCCCAATTCGCCAGCTTCGGCGACATCGACGGCGCGCTCACCATTCCAGATCTCGTTGCGGTGGCGGCCGAATACGAGATGCCGATGCTGGCGCACGCGACGATGGAGCCGATGAACTGCACCGTGCAGATCAACAAGGACGGCACGGTGCAAGGCTGGGGCCCGTCGCAGAATCCGGTGCGCGCGCAACAGACGATCGCCAAGCTGCTGGGGCTCGACCAAGCCAAGGTCACGTTCCAGCCGCTGGTGATGGGCGGCGGGCTCGGCCGGCGCAGCAATTCCGACTTCGCCGGCGAAGCGGCCTTGCTCGCCAGGCAGGCCGATGGCGCGCCGGTAAAGCTGCTGTGGACGCGCGAAGACGATTTCCGCTTCGATCATTATCACCCGATGACGCGCGCCAAGGTCGAAGCCTGGACCACCAAGGACGGCAGCCTCGTCGCCTGGCGCCATCATCTCGCCTCGACGCCCGTCGGTTCGATGTTCGCCCTGGCGCCGGGCACCGGCCCGGCCGCGTTCGAAAGTGCCGGCATCGGCGACGGGTTTCTCTACGACGCGCCCAACGCGTCGTTCCGCTTCAGCGGCGTCGAAACGGCGACGCCGCGCTGGTGGTGGCGCGGCGTATCGTGGGTCTACAACGTTTTCGCGGTCGAAAGCGCGATCGACGAGCTGGCCAATGCGCTGAACCAGGATCCGCTCGCTTACCGCGAGCAGCTGCTGTCGCGCACGAAGCAGGTCACGCGGGTGCAGAAACACGCGCGCGGCGACGAAGAAATCGTGCTCGACCATGCGCGCATGACCAAGGTGATGCAGGAAGCGACCCAGCGCATCGGCTGGAATTACCAGCCCGGTCCGGGGCGCGGGATGGGGCTGGCGGTCTATGAATATGACGGCTCGTACGCCGCGATCGCGGCCGAGATCGCGGTCGACGCCAAGGCGGGCATGCAGGTGAAGCGCATCGTCGCCGCCGCCGATGTCGGCACCATCGTCAATCCGCTGGCGCTCGAGGCGCAGATCGTCGGCGGCGTCATCTTCGGCCTGTCTTCGTCGTTGCGCGAACGCATCACGATCGAGAAAGGCCGCGTCGCCCAAGCCAATTACGGCGACTACGAGGTCGCGCGCATGCCCGACATTCCGCCGATCGAGGTGATCCTGCTCGAAAACGGCGCCGCGCCGACCGGGGCTGGCGAACTCGCCGTGCCGGGTGTCGCGCCGGCGCTCGCCAACGCCATCTTCGCGGCGACCGAGATTCGCGTGCGCAAGACGCCGTTCTATGCGGCGAGGCCCGAATTGAAACCCGCCGTTTGACCCTCACCGCGCGTCATGCCAGGGCTTGCCCGCCATGACGAAGAAGAAGCCAACATGACCAAACCCGCATCCATCGGCGACTCGCTTGCGCAGGTCGCCACCCCGTCCCTGCTGGTCGACCTCGATGCGTTCGAGCGCAATCTCGATCGCATGGCCGCTGCTGTGCCCGCGCCCAGCCCAGGGAGCAGCAAGGTGCGGCTGCGTCCGCATGTGAAGACCCATAAATGCGTCGAGGTCGCGCAGGCGCAGGTTGCGCGCGGCGCGGTCGGCGTCTGCGTGCAGACCGTCGCCGAAGCCGAGGCCATGGTGGCGGGCGGCATCACCGACATCCTGCTCACGAACGAGATTGCCGACCCGCGCCGCGCCGCGCGCTTTGCGGCGTTGGCGGCGCGCGCCACGGTCGCGTGCTGCGCCGACGATGCACGCCACGTCGCGCTGCTCGACGAAGCGGCGGCTGAAGCGGGCACGCGCCCCGGCATGCTGGTCGAGATCGATGTCGGGCAGGGCCGCTGCGGCGTGGCGCCCGGCCGCAAGGCGGCCGAGCTGGCGCAAGCGATCGCGCGCGCGCCGCATCTGCGCTTTCGCGGGCTTCAGGCCTATCACGGTTCGGCGCAGCATCTGCGCGATCCCGATGAGCGGCGTGCCGCGATCGCCGCCGCTGCCGACGAAACGCGCGCCACGCTCGACGCATTGCGCGCGGTTGGACTCGAGGCCGAGATCGTCGGCGGCGCCGGCACCGGCACGTTCGCACTCGAACAGCAGGCGGGGCCGTGGAACGAGTTGCAGGCGGGCAGCTACGTCTTCATGGATGCGGATTACGGCCGCAACACCGCACCGCCTGCCTTCGAGAATGCGCTGTTCGTGCTGGCCACCTGCATCAGCACCGCGCGCGCCGGCCACGCGGTCGTCGACGCAGGGCTCAAGGCGATCGCGTTCGACAGCGGCATGCCGCTGGTGGTGACGCCGCCTGGCGCGGCCTACCAGAAAGCCTCGGACGAGCACGGCTCGCTCGAACTCGGCCCGGCGTCCTTGGCGGTCGGCGAGCGCGTGCGATTGATCCCGGGCCATTGCGATCCGACCGTGTCGTTGCACGAATGGCTGGTCGCGATGCGCGGCGATCGCGTCGAAGCGCTATGGCAGGTGCGCGCGCGCGGCGCCGGGCTGTAATCGCCGGCGGCCAACCGCCGGCCCCGCAGGAGTCGACCCGGAACCAGCAGTATATTTCCTCTTTTCATCCACGATAGTGTATATGCTTCCCCGTCCCGCTTCGCTTCTCTTGAGTCCCATGGCAACGGATATGCGCGCCCTGGTCGGCATCAACCTTCTTCGGCTTCGCCATCGCCGCAAGCTGACGCAGGACCAGCTCTCAGAACGGACTGGGTTCACCCAGGCCTATATCAGCAGCCTCGAACGCGGCCGGCGAAACCCGACCATCCTCACGCTCCAGGCCTTGGGCTCGGCCCTGAAAGCCGACGTCGTCGAGTTCTTCGAGCGCCACGCCAGCAACAGCTGAGCGCGGTCGCAAGGCCGGCGGGCCGGCCGATTTCCGCCGCCCCGACCCGCGACCAGATTGCATGCAATCCGCCTGTACGACGCCTGCCCGGCTGCGCTAGCGTCGCGGCCTCGCATGCAACAGCACACTACCACCCAGCACGGTGACGAGGCGCTCGCGGCGCGCCTGCGCCGCGCCCTCCGGGGCGAAGTCCGCTTCAGCGCCTTCGATCGCGGCCGCTATTCGACCGACGCCTCGATCTACCAGATCGAGCCGATCGGCGTGGTCATCCCGCGCGACGAAAGCGACGTGCGCGCCGCGATCGAGATCGCGCGCGGCGAAGGCGTCCCGGTCCTGCCGCGCGGCGCCGGCACCTCGCAATGCGGTCAGGCGGTCGGCGAAGCCCTGGTGCTCGATACCAGCAAGTACATGCGTGACGTGCTGGAAGTCGATGCTGAAAACGGAACCGCCTGGGTGCAGCCGGGCATCGTGCTCGATCATCTGAACAAGCAGCTCAAAGCGTCGGGCTGGACGTTCCCGATCGACGTCAGCCCGACCAACCGCGCCACGATCGGCGGCATGACCGCCAACAATTCGTGCGGCGCGCGCTCGATCCGCTACGGCATCATGTTGCAGAACGTACTGGCGATCGACGCCACGCTGGCCGACGGCAGCACGGTCCAGCTGGGACCGACGCCGGGCAATCTCGCCGGCGCGTCCGCGCGCGAAGCCGACATCGCGCAGCGCCTCGCGGCTTTGTACGCGCGCGAAGAAGACGAGATCCGCGCCCGCACGCCGACCGTGCTGCGCAATGTCGGCGGCTACCGCCTCGAAACGCTGGGCGGCGGCAATCTCGCCAAGATCCTGGTCGGATCCGAGGGCACGCTCGGCTTCTTCAATCGCATCAAGCTGCAGCTGCATCGCATTCCCACCCACCGGGTCCAGGCGATCTGTCATTTCGCGCGCTTCACCGATGCGATGGCGACGACCCAATATATCGTCGAACTGAATCCCAGCGCCGTCGAGCTGGTCGATCGCACCATGATCGACCTGGCACGCAACATCCCCGCCTTCGCGCCCACCATCGAACGCGCGGTGAAAGGAAATCCCGACGCGCTGCTGCTGGTCGAGTTCGCGGGCGACTCGCGCGACGCGCTGCTCGAAGATCTGCGGCGGCTCGACCAGCTGCTGGCCGACCACGGTTTTCCTGACGCGATCGTGCCGGCGACCGATCCGGGCTTCCAGACCGATCTCGCCGAGGTGCGCGCGGCCGGCCTCAACATCATGATGTCGATGAAGGGCGACGGAAAGCCCGTCTCCTTCATCGAAGATTGCGCCGTGCCGCTCGAGCATCTCGCCGACTACACCAGCCGCATCACCGATTGCTTCCATCGTCACGGGCTCGAAGGCACCTGGTACGCGCATGCCTCGGTCGGCTGCCTGCATGTGCGGCCGGTGCTGAACATGAAAGACGACCGCGACCTGGTGCGCATGCGCTCGATCGCCGAAGAAGCGATCGAGCTGGTGCGCCAGTTCAAAGGCGCCTTCTCGGGCGAGCATGGCGACGGGCTGGTGCGCAGCGAGTTCCTGGCAACGACCTACGGGCCGCGCATCGCGCGGGCCTATCGCGAGGTGAAGCAGGTCTTCGATCCCGACGGGATGTTCAACCCTGGCAAGATCGTCGATCCGCCGCGGATGGATGACCGTCGCCTGATGCGCTACGGGCCGGGTTATGCCGGCGAGAAGATCGAGCCCGCACTCGACTGGTCCGAGTGGGGCGGTTTTCTTGGCGCCGTCGAGATGTGCAACAACAACGGCACCTGCCGCAAACGCGAACCGGGCGTGATGTGCCCGTCCTATCGCGTCACGCAGGACGAGACGCATGTCACGCGCGGCCGCGCGAATTCGCTGCGCCTGGCGCTGTCGGGACAATTGGGGCCCGACGCACTCGCCTCGGACGAGATGATGGCGACGCTCGATCTGTGCGTCTCGTGCAAAGGCTGCAAGCGCGAATGCCCGACCGGCGTCGACATGGCGCGCATGAAGATCGAGGCGCTGCATGCGCGCGTGCAGCGCAAAGGCCTGTCGCTGCGCGCGCGGCTGGTCGCGTATCTGCCGCGCTACGCACCGTTCGCCTCGTCGATCGCGCCGCTGCTCAATCTGCGCGACCGCGTGCCCGGCCTTCCCTGGTTGAGCGAGAAGCTGCTCGGATTCAGCGCGCGCCGCTCGCTGCCGCGCTGGCGCTTCGACGCGTATCGCCCGACGGCGCCGGTGGGGAGCGCCGCGGCAACAAAAGACGTCGTTCTGCTGGTCGACACGTTCAACCGCTGGTTCGAGCCCGAGAATGCGCGCGCCGCGCGCCGCGTGCTCGAAGCCGCCGGCTACCGCGTCCACGAACCTGCGGCGACGGGACGGCCGCTGTGCTGCGGCCGCACGTTTCTGTCGGCGGGACTGGTCGACGAAGCGCGCGCCGAGGCACAGCGTATGCTCGACGCGTTGATGCCGTACGTGGAAACGTCGACGCCGATCATCGGGCTGGAACCGTCCTGCCTGCTGACTCTGCGCGACGAGTTCGGCGCCATGCTGCCGGGCGACGCCACGCGGCGCTTAAGCCAGCACGCCGTACTGTTCGAAGAATTCCTCGCCGCCGAAGCGAAAGCCGGACGTCTGTCGCTGAAGCTGAAACCCTTGGCGGCGCGCGAAGCCTTCCTGCACGGCCATTGCCATCAGAAAGCGTTCGGCGCGATGCCGGCGACGGTCGCGGCCTTGAAACTGGTGCCCGAACTTGCGGTGCAGCAGATCGACTCGAGCTGCTGCGGCATGGCCGGTGCGTTCGGCTACGAAGCCGGTCATTACGACGTGTCGATGGCGATGGGCGAGATGTCGCTGCTGCCGACCGTGCGCAAGGCTCCCGCCGGTGCGCTGATCGTCGCCGACGGCACCAGCTGCCGCCACCAGATCGCCGACGGCGCGTCACGCGAAGCGATCCATGTCGCGCGGGTGCTGGAGATGGCTTTAATTCCCCGTGAAAGCGGGGACCCATCGTGACGATGCTGCGCTTTGCGAGGAAACTACGCGGCGGCGGCTGAACGGGTCCCCGCTTCCGCGGGGATTGGTGCCTGCAGATGCTCCAGCACCGCAGCCCCCTTGCCGCGCAGATGTCCGGCCAAAATCTCCGACAGGCGTGCACCGTCGCGGGCGATCAGCGCGTCGAGGATCAGCCCGTGTTCGCGCATCGCCTCGTCCCAGCGTTCGCGGCTCCAGCGATTGGCGAGATAGCGCGCGTTGCGGATGCGCGCGGCGAGCGCGGCGTAGTTCGATTGCAGCACCGCATTGCCGGTGGCATCGACGATGCGCGCATGGATCGCCTGGTTGAGCCGGAAATAAGGCTCCAGCTCGGCGCGTAAATAATGGGCGTGCATCTGCCAGTGCAGCGCCTGGATCTCGGCGATGTCGGCGTCGCTGGCCCGCTCGCAGGCGAGACGACCGGCCGTGGCTTCCAGCGCTTCCATCACTTCGAACATGTCGCGCACGTCGCGCTCGGTGAGGCCGAGCACGATGGCGCCCCGGTTGGGTCGGAGTTCGAGCAGCCGTTCGGCCGCCAGCACCTTCAGCGCCTCGCGCAGCGGCGTGCGCGAGACCGACAGCAATTCGCACATCTCGCGCTCGCGCACCGGCGCGCCTGCGGCCAGTTCGCCGTCGGCGATCATGGCGCGCAGCCGCACCAGCACGCCGTCGAGCAGCGTGGTCGAATCCTGGACCGTCATAGGCCCAGGCTACCATGCGGGCTGACACCTGGTCGATTGCATGCAATCTGGCAGATTCGCGTTGCCGGCCGCACGAACCTTGTGCAAGTCTCCCGCTCCGATCGCATGCAACCCGCACATCGGGTGTGCAGTGCGGCAAATTTCCGGCCCTTTCCGGGAGAATTTCGATGCATCGCAGCGGCCGCCATTTCCTGCAGATCCCTGGCCCCAGCACGGTTCCGGATCGCGTCCTGCGCGCCATGGACATGCCCGTCATCGACCATCGCGGTCCCGACTTCGCCGAGCTGGGCAAGGCGGTGCTGACCGGCATCCGCAAGATCTTCAAGACGACCGGCCCGGTGGTGATCTTTCCGTCGTCGGGCACCGGCGCCTGGGAAGCCGCCATCGTCAACGTGCTGGCGCCGGGCGACCGCGTCCTGATGGTCGAAACCGGCCATTTCGCGACGCTGTGGCGGCAGATGGCGGCGAAGTTCGGCATCGAAGTCGACTTCGTGCCCGGCGACTGGCGCCACGGCGTCGATCCGGCCGAAATCGAAAAACGCCTGACCGAAGACAAGGCGCGCGCCATCAAAGCCGTGATGGTGGTGCACAACGAAACCTCGACCGGCGTCACCAGCCGCATCGGCGCGGTGCGCCAGGCGATCGATCGCAGCGGTCATTCGGCCTTGCTGATGGTCGACACGATTTCGGGTCTCGCCAGCGCCGACTATCGCCACGACGAGTGGAAGGTCGACGTGACCGTGTCGGGTTCGCAAAAGGGCCTGATGCTGCCGCCGGGGCTCGGCTTCAACGCGATCAGCGAAAAAGCGCTTGCCGCCGCCGAAGCCAACCCCACGACGCGCTCCTACTGGGATTGGCGCGACATGCTGAAGCCCAACTCGACCGGCTATTTCCCGTACACGCCCGCCACCAACCTGCTCTACGGCCTCAAAGAGGCGATGGCGATGTTGGAGGAAGAAGGGCTCGACCAGGTCTTCGCGCGCCACATTCGCCACGGCGAAGCATGCCGCGCGGCGGTGCGCGGCTGGGGCCTCGAAGTGCTGGCGAAAAATCCGGCAGAGTTTTCGCCCGTGCTGACCGGCGTCGTGGTGCCCGAGGGGCACGATGCTGACGCGGTGCGCCGCGTAATTCTCGAAAAGTTCGACATGTCGCTGGGCGCCGGGCTGGGCAAGGTCGCGGGCAAGGTCTTCCGCATCGGCCATCTCGGTCACTTCAACGACCTGATGCTGATGGGCACGCTCGCCGGCGTCGAAATGGGACTCAAGCTCGCCGGCGTGCCGCACCAGGCGCACGGCGTCGAGGCGGCGATGGATGTGCTGACGCGCCAGGGCGTGCCGGACCAAAAACGCGCCGTCGCCTGATCAAACACAAGCAATCGATCGCCGAAGAACGGCGACGCATCTGGGAGGACCGTTGATGAAGCTGAAGCCTTTCGGCGCCACCGGCCGCGTGCTGTGGCTGCTCTGCCTCATGTACGCGATCACCTATATCGATCGCGTCAACGTCTCGACCGCCGCCGGCGCGTTCAAGACCGAACTCGGCCTGAACAATACCCAGGTCGGGCTGGTCTTTTCCGCCTTCGCCTACCCGTACCTGATCTTCCAGGTCATCGGCGGCTATATCGGCGACAAGTTCGGTCCGCGCCGCGTGCTGACGATCTGCGCCTTGGTCTGGGCCTTGGCGACGCTCGCCACCGGGTTCGTCGGCGGGCTTGCCAGCATGCTGGTGGCGCGCTTTTTCCTCGGTCTCGGCGAAGGCGCGACCTTCCCGACCGCGACGCGCGCAATGTCGACCTGGACGCCGAAAGAAGATCGCGGCTTCGCCCAGGGCATCACCCATGCCGCCGCGCGGCTCGGCAACGCGCTGACACCGCCGCTCGTGACCTGGCTGATGATCGCCTATACGTGGCGCGGCTCGTTCTTCATCCTGGGCGCGATCAGCATCCTGTGGGCCCTGTTGTGGGCCTATTACTTCCGCGACAACCCGGCCGATCACAAGCACATCACGCCGGCCGAGATCGCCACCTTGCCGACGCTGGGCCAGCCGCGTGAACACGTGAAGGTGCCGTGGCTCGCGCTGAGCAAGCGCATGGCGCCGGTCACCTTCGTCTATTTCTGCTACGGCTGGGTGCTGTGGCTGTTCCTGTCGTGGGTGCCGCAATATTTCCAGCACTCGTTCGGCGTCGACATCAAAAAGGCAGCGATCTTCTCGGCCATCACCCTGTTCGGCGGCGTGGTGGGCGACACGCTGGGCGGCGTGATCAGCGACAAGCTGCTGCACCGGACCGGCAATCTCAGGATCGCGCGCACCAACGTCGTGATAGTGGGCTTTCTCGGCATCTTCCTGTCGCTGATTCCGATGCTGCTGGTGCCGAGCGTCGAGGTCGCGACGGCGAGCCTGTTCTTCGGATTCTTCTTCTCCGAGATCTGCATCGGTCCGATGTGGGCGATCCCGATGGACATCGCGCCCAAATATTCGGGCACCGCTTCGGGCTTGATGAATACGGGCTCGGCGCTGGCGGCGATCGTGTCGCCGGTGATCGGCGGCTGGATCATCGATACGACCGGCAATTGGGACCTGCCCTTTGCCGGCTCGATGGTGCTCGCGCTGCTCGGCGCCGCCTTCGCGTTCACCATGCGGCCGGAGCGCGGCTTCGCCGAACCGGACCGGCAACTGCTGAAAGAGGCACGCACGTAAGCCTGCGGAAAGAATCGCCTTCGCAAGAACCCCCAGTCCGTGCCTACTAAGAAAAATATCTGGAAGGGGAGGCTAGTCATGGACTCACGTAGTACGGCCTGGGGCTTCGGCGCGATTGCCGGTGCGGTCTGTCTCGCTTCATTGCCTGCCGCTGCGGCATGGGAGCCGACCAAACCGGTTGAGTTCATCGTGCCGGCCGGCGCCGGCGGCGCATCGGACCAGATGGCACGCACGATCCAAACCATCGTGCAGAAATACGAGTTGATGAAGCAGCCCTTCATCGTCTCGCTCAAAGGCGGCGCGTCGGGCGCCGAAGGGCTGATGGCGATGAAGCAGGCTGCGGGCGACCCGCACAAGATCATCGTCGCGCAGTCGAGCCTTTATACGATTCCGTACGCCACCAACCTGCCCTTCTCGTGGAAGGACTTGACGCCCGTCACCTTGATGGCGCTGGACGAGTTCGTGCTGTGGGACAATGTCGAGCTTCCCTACAAGACGACCCAGGAATTCCTCGACGCGGCCAAGAAGGTCAGCACGACCGAGCCGATGAAGATGGGCGGCACCGGTTCGAAGCGCGAAGACCACATCCTGACCGCTTTCATCGAATCCAAAGCCGGCGTGAAGTTCGCATACATCCCGTACAAATCGGGCGGTGAAGCGGCGACGCAGCTGGTCGGCAAGCACACCGACGCGAACGTCAACAACCCGTCCGAGAACATCGCGCAATGGCGTGCCAACCAGGTGCGCGCGCTGTGCGTGTTCGACAAGGAACGCCTGCCCTACAAGGCTAAGGTCACCGAGACGCAGAGCTGGAACGACATTCCGACCTGCAAGGAGACCGGGCTCGACATCGACTATCTGATGCTGCGCGGCATCTTCATTCCGGGCGGCGGCACGCCGGACCAGGTCGCCTTCTACGACCAGCTGATGCGCAAGGTCGGGGCGACGCCGGAATGGAAGGAGTACATGGAGAAGAACGCACTCAAGGAAGCCGAATTCGGCCCCGCCGTGTTGAAGGCCTTCCTCGAAAAAGACGAGCCGCTGCACAAGCAGCTGATGACCGAAGCCAAGTTCCTGGCGACGAACTGACCTGACATGAATCGCGAAAAGGATGCAGTCGTCTCGAGGCGCACGATCGAGCTGATCGTCGCCGGCACCTTGGCCATCGTCGGCATCGGACTCGCGATTTCGAACTGGAAACTGGGTGCAAGCTGGGCTGCGGACGGACCGCAGCCCGGCTATTTCCCGTTCATGCTGTCGGTGATGCTGACGCTGGCATCGCTCTACGGCATTTTCGACGCGTTGCGCGAGCGGCACGGCGCGCGCGGCGACGCCGCCTTCGTCGAGCGCGCCCAGCTCGTGCGCGTGCTGCAGGTGCTGGTTCCGACCGTGCTGTTCTGCCTCGGGACCGAATTCCTCGGCATCTATGTCGCGGGCTTTCTGCTGATCACGGGCTTCATGCGTTGGATCGGCACGTCGCGCTGGATTACCGCGATCGCCGTCGCCTTGGTGCTGATGGCGTCGCTGTTCTGGTGTTTCGAAATCCAGTTCCAGGTGCCGATGCCGAAAGGTCCGATCGAGGACCGGCTGGGGTACTGACGTATTCCCCGCGGAAGCGGGGATCCATAGTGCGACACGCACTGAACACGGAGGTCGCGGAGGCGGTGGGATGGATCCCCGCTTTCGAGGGGAGTGAGTATGGACGGCACCGCGATCGAGTCCCTGCTGCACGGTTTCGTCGTGCTGCTGACCCTCAAGAACATCCTGCTGATGATGCTCGGCATCATCCTCGGCATTTTCGTCGGCGTGCTGCCGGGATTGGGCGGACCCAACGGCGTCGCGCTGCTGCTGCCGTTGACCTTCACGATGGATCCGACCGGCGCCATCGTGCTGCTGAGCTGCATCTATTGGGGTGCGCTGTTCGGCGGCGCCATCACCTCGATCCTCTTCAACATTCCCGGCGAGGCGTGGTCGGTCGCAACCACCTTCGACGGCTATCCCATGGCGCAGCAAGGGCGCGCCGGCGAAGCGCTGACCGCGGCTTTCACCGCATCCTTCTTCGGCGCGCTGGCGGCGGTGCTGCTGATCACGTTCCTGGCGCCTCTCGTTGCGCGCTTCGCGCTGCGGTTCGGGCCGCCCGAATTCTTCGCGGTTTATTTCCTCACCTTCTGCAGCTTCGTCGGCATGGGCAAAGAAGCCCGCCACAAGATCCTGATTTCGATGCTGATCGGCTTCCTGCTCGCGGCAGTGGGCATGGATACGGTCGGCGGCTCGCTGCGCATGACGTTCGGCTTTTCCGACCTGCTGCGCGGCTTCGACTTCCTCGTCGCGGTGATCGGCCTGTTCGGCCTCAGCGAAATCCTGCTGACCATGGAAGAGAAGCTCGCCTTCGAAGGCAAGCAGGCGAAACTCGATGTCAAAGTCGTTTGGCGCACCTGGAAGAGCCTGCCGCGCTATTGGGCGACGTTGCTGCGCAGCGCGGTCGCCGGTTGCTGGCTCGGCATCACGCCGGGCGGTGCCATCGCGGCGTCGTTCATGGGCTACGGACTCGCCAAACGGTTCTCGCGCGATCCCGACAGTTTCGGGACCGGACGCATCGAAGGCGTGCTGGCGCCCGAAACCGCGGCGCACGCGGCGGGCACGTCGGCGCTGCTGCCGATGCTGGCGCTCGGCATTCCGGGTTCGGGCACCGCGGCGGTGCTGCTGGGCGGGTTGATGATCTGGGGCCTGCAGCCGGGACCGCTGCTGTTCGTCGAGCACGCCGACTTTGTCTGGGGGCTGATCGCCAGCATGTATCTCGGCAACATCGCCGGGCTGATCCTGGTGCTGGCGACGGTGCCGCTCTTTGCCGCCATTCTGCGCGTTCCCTTTCCCACCATCGCGTCGAGCGTGATCGTGCTGTGCGCGATCGGCGCCTACGCGGTGCACGGCGCCGTGTTCGACATCTGGCTGATGGTGGTGTTCGGAATCATCGGCTACGTCTTCAAGAAGCTGGATTACCCGCTGGCACCGCTCGCACTGGCGCTGGTACTGGGTGACCGGGCCGAAGACGCATTCCGTCAGACGATGATCGCTTCGCGCGGCAGTCTCGGCGTCTTCTGGTCGAATTCGCTCGTCGGCTCGATCACCACGCTGGCGCTGCTGCTGCTGTTTTGGCCGGTCCTGTCCGATATTGTGAAACGGCTGCGCAAGCCGCGGGGTGGGCTGCCGACCGAGGCCGCTTCGTCGTAAGGTCGCGCCCCTTCGAAACCACACAGGATCTTGGAATCATGACCGAGCGTTCACGCACCGACGCGACTGCGCGGCTGCTGCTGGATGTCCGCGCAGGACGTAGCGCGCCGCTGAATTCTCTGCCCAACGCGCCGGCCAATTTGGGCGAGGCGCTGGCGGTGCAGAAAGCGGTACTGGCGGCGATCGGACCGGTCGGCGCGTGGAAGGTCGGTGCGCCAAAGCCGGAGGCAACGCCGTTCGCCAGCCCCCTGCCCGTCGCCTGCGTGCGGCCGAGCGACAGCACGGTGAACACGCGGCTCGGCGTGGTCGAAGGCGAGATCTGTTTCCGCCTGGGGCGCGATCTGCCACCGCGATCGACCCCGTACGACGCGCAGGAAGTGTTCGCCGCGATCGGTGCCTGCATGGCCGCGATCGAAGTGCTGGATTCGCGCTTCACCGATTACGAGTCACTGGACATGCCGACCGCGCTTGCCGATCTGCAGCATCACGGCGCGCTGATTGTGGGCGAACCCGCTTCGGCCTGGACGTTCGACATGTTCGCATCGCTCGACGTTGAAATGTCGATCACCGATCAGCCAACCTTGCGCGCGATCGCCTCGAACCCTGCGGGCACCGACCTGGCGCGGCTGCTGCTGTGGCTCGCCAATAGCGACGTGGCGCGCGAGCTGGGCGGGTTGCTCGCCGGCCAGTACGTCACGACCGGTTCGTGGACCGGAAAACCGGTCGTGCCGGATGGCGGCCGCGCGACGGTCCGGTTCCCCGGTTTTCCGCCGGTGACCACAACGATCGCGCGCACACGCTAAGCGCGTGGTCGGAAGGCGGTCTGCTGATGTGACGGAGCGCGTGATTTATTTCACGCGCTTCACGCTCCAGCCGCCGGTCCCGTCATTGACGGTCAGCACGTAGCCGACAAGCGACTTCTTCACCGTCCCGAAGTCGGAGCCGTCCTCCTTGAGAAAGACGCGACGGCCTTCCTGGGCGCGCCAGACCTGGCCGTTTGCAAAGGTGAAGATCGGACCCGTGTCGCCATAGTTCACGCCGAGCAGCGCGTCCTTCATCTGGCTTACCGCCGGCACCTCGGCGTTGATCTTCTCCGGTGCGTTGCCGAAATCCTTGGTCGCGGTCGCCTTGCCGCCGAACAAGCCGAACAGATCGAGGCCCGATTTCTTTTCCGATTCGAGATCGGCGGCGAGCGCGGGGACGGTGCGGTCGTAACAGGCGTAGCGCGCCGCGCCATCGAGCTTGAGACAGGCGACGACGTCGGCCGCGCCGGCCTGCGCCGCCAACGGCGTCAACAACACGACGAGAGCGAGCGAAAGCTGCGTGCGCATGGCAGTACCTTGGTGCGTTGAGAAAAAGGGCGGCGAGCCCGTAGAACTCGCCGCCCCAGTGCGCATCGGGTTGTTAGAACTTCGCCGACGCGCTGAAGAAGAAGTAGCGACCGATATCGTAGACCTGCGGCAGCGTGTTGCCGTTGAGGAACGGCAGACCCACCACGCCGGAACCGATGATCGGCGGCGACTTGTCGAACACGTTATTCACGCCGCCCGTAAGCGTGAGCCACGACACCGGGGCCCATTGGGCCGCGAGGTCGAAGTAGTTGGTCTGGGGCAGCGTCGCCGAGAGCGGCGAACTACCCGCAGCCTGCAGCACCGTCTGGTCGCTGATCTGCTCGTACTGGGTCGACGACATATGACGCCACGCGACCGAGAGCGACGCGTCCCAGGGCATTTCCCAGGTCACCCGCATCTTGTGACGCCACTTCGGAAACACCGGCGCATTCGAGCCGCCGCTGCATTGCGGTCCATAGAGACCGGCACAATCGAACCGGTCGCCATTGGTGATCGGCTGGACTTCGTACTTGCTCATGACCGTGCCGAGGAACGACACCGACACGTCGCCGATGCCGCGAACGCCGTAATCGGGCAGTCCGATCCGATAGTTGGCCTGCAGATCGACGCCTGACGTCTTGAGGCTGCCCGAGTTCAGGTTCGTGTTGGTGACGAAACCGTTCGGCGCCAGCCACAGACTGCCGGTTCCCGGCGAACGATGGACGAGTCCGCAGAATGTCGGATCACCCGACTGCAGACAGGTCGCAAGGATCGTGTCGGCGCCGATCGTGCCGATCGTGTCGCGGATGTTGATGCGGAAATAGTCGACCGTGGCTGAGAAGTTCTTGAAGAAGCTCGGCGTGAACACTGCGCCGGCCGTGAAGGTCAGTGCCACTTCGGGCTTCAGGTGCGTATTGCCGCCTTCGAGATCGTTATACTGTCCGGCGGAATTGGACAGGATCCGACCATATTGTGCGGCCGACACACCGGTGCGCGCGCACTGGGCCAAGGAAGCGGTCGGCGAGCTCCCCGCGCATGGATCGTTGGAGAGATTCAGGTTGGTGGCCTGCGGCACGAACAAATCGATCACCGTCGGTGCACGCACCGCGCGGTTGAACGTCGTCCGCAGCTTTACGTCGTCGATCGGCGCCCAGTCGGCAGCCAGCTTCCACGTGTTGGCGCTGCCCGACGTGCTGTACTTCGAATAGCGATAGCCGTAGTCGAAGTTGATCGCTTTGGCGAACGCCATGTCCTCGATCAAAGGAACGTGACCTTCGGTGAACACCTCGCGCGAATCGTATGCGCCGGTGACGCCGTGCGTGGCGCCGCCCTGGCCCGCCAGGTCGCCGGTGTCGAACTCGGCGTCGACGCTGCGATCGAGTTCGTTGCGGCGATATTCCGCGCCGAACGCGACGCTGACGCCGCTCTTGGCCCATGGCAACCGGACGCCATACTTGCCGAGATCACCGGTGATCGAGCCGCTCACCACTTCCAACGTGGTTGAGCCGCGCTGGAAACCCGGCGTCTGCAGGTAGTTGAGCGCGGCTGGCGTGACGCCGCCGAGCTGGAAGATGTTGTAGGGCACGCACGCTGGATCGGTGCCGTTGAGCGCCGAACGGCAGACCGCCTGCCCGTTGGCAGGGTTGGTCACCACGTCGAGAGCACGCGCGGTGCGCGCCAGCGAGAAGTCGTTCTTGTACGTCTCGGCGTACACCACCGTCGCGTACTGCCCGTACACGTCGTAGTGCCACCCGCCGAGAATATCGCCGCGAATGCCCGCATTGAAGTTGTACGAGGTATTGCGGAGATCGTCCTGGCGGCCGCCGCCTTCGACGTTGCGCCGGCCGATCAGCACGTTGGCCGAGTCCGCCTGGGTCAGGCCGAACTGGGTGCAGAGCGTCTGGACCTGTTGGGCCGACAGAAGCGGATTCGAGCACGGCACGTTCTGGCCCTGCAGGAAGATGCCCGAAGGCGCGATCTGCGCCACCGTCTTGTCGTCGTGAAACATGAAGCTGGCATAGGCTTCGATCGCGGGCGTGATTTCGTAATGCGCGAAACCGCCGGCCGAGTAACGCTTGTCGGGGCGTTGGAAGTAGTTGATCGGCCCGAAATTGTACTGATCGCTGGTCGTGAACGGCCGGAAGGTGTTGCCCGCGCCCGCCGAGTTGATCGTGACGCTGGCGCCGTTGCCGCCGTCGAGAATGAAGCGGCCGGGAAAGGAGGTGGACGAACCACCGCAACTATACGCCGCTCCGGCATTCAGCGAGCACGACGAATAGTCGAAGTGATCCTGCAGGATCGGCTTGATGTTGCGGTAGGTGGCGTACATCTGCACGCCGCCTTTGGCATTCGCGATGCCGATTGACGACGAGAATGTCTTCTCGATGCCGGTGACGATGTCGCTTTCGGGCAGCGCGAAGTTTCGCGCTCGAACCACCTTCTGAATGTCGGTGTCGTCGTTCTTGTGTTGCGTGAAGCTGTACTGCGTATCGACACGGACGCCTTCAAAGTCCTTGTCCATGATGAAGTTGACGACGCCCGCGATGGCGTCCGAACCGTACACCGCCGAGGCGCCGCCGGTGACGATCTCGATGCGCTTGATCAGCGATTCGGGGATCTGATTGATATCCGGCGCTTCGCCGCCGTTGACGGGCGTGCCCGCGGGCATGCGCTTGCCGTCAATCAGCACCAGGGTTCGCGACGAACCCAGGTTGCGCAGGTTGAGGTTGGCCGTGCCGGTCGAACCGTTCGAGGCGTAGGCGCCCTGATCGGCGAAGACCTGCGGCAGGTTGTTGAGCAGGTCTTCGACACGCGCTGCGCCCGTCAGCTTGATCTCCTCGCTCGAGACCACGGCGATCGGGCTGGTGCTTTCAATGTTCGCCTGGCGAATGCGCGAACCCGTGACGACAATTTCTTCTGGTGCGCGCTGCACCGGTGCTGTCTGCGCGGATGCTTCGCCCGCGCCGGCCAGGAGCGCGAGTACAGCCGCGCCTTGCAACCATCGCGGCCGCACAGCGCGGCCTCGAAATGGATCATGCATTTACGATCTCCCCTTTTTTAAAGGGGCGGCCTGAAGCCTCCGCACGACCGCCCCTGGGAGCAGCGTTCCGAACTGGGACCGAGCGTGTAAACCGTCACACGCTGTTCACATCCCATTAACTGAAAAGCTGTGGCTGGCGCGACACGTTTTGACCGTTGGTGAAGCAGGCCCGGTGCTCGAATGTTACCGGGCCCGCGTTACATCGTGCTGATTATTACCCGTCAGGTCGGCGTCAGCGTTCGCGAGTCACCGAGACGTCGTAGCCGAGATCGTTGACGCGCATCAGATAGCCCAGGCCGAGCATCGACCTCTTCACCGTCGCCTGATCGGACCCGTCGCCGTTCAGGCGGATCTTGGCGGGTTCCTGCGAGCGCCAGACCTGGCCGTTGTCGAGCACGAAGATCGGCTTGCCGTCGGCGCCGAAGCCGATCGAAGCCAGCTTGGCGGTGATCTGGGTCACGGCCGGCACCTCGCCACCCGGGACCGCGGGCGTGCCTTTGCCGGCGCCGAAATCCTTGTCGGCGGTCGCCTTGCCGCCATTGCCGAACAGGCCGAACAGCGAGAAGCCGTCACTCTTCTTCAGGTCCTCGGCGAGACCACCGATCGTGCGGTCGAAACAGGCCAGCCGGTCCTTCTCCGCAGTGATCTCCTTGCAGGCAACCACGTCGGCGGCGCCGGCATGCGCGGCGTCGGGCATGGCGAAAACGGTGCCGAGAAGGAGCGCGGCGGCGGCGGAACGAGACGCGGAAAGAGACGCGGAACGAGATGCGGGGCGAGACATGGGGGAACGGTCCTGCAGGGTTCGTTGAATGGGCGGAGCATAGGCTTGCCACCTGCGTGCCCAAAGAAAAAGCCGGCGCGGTTGCCCGCGCCGGCTGCAGAGGTTCCGAGAGTGCCGCGCCGAAGCGCGGCATCCGGGATCAGAACTTCACGGTCGTGCCGAAGTAGAAGTAACGGCCAACCGGCGAGTAGGTCGAAGCCGAGTCACCGGTCGCGGCGTTGCCGAGCGACGCACCGGTCTGGTTCGAACCCGTGTTGAGGAACGGCACGTTCGGCGGATCTTTGTCGGCGATGTTGTTGACGCCGGCGAAGAAGGTCAGGTTGTTCCAGCGATAGCGGGCCGCGAGATCGAAGTACCAGAAGGGCTGGATCTTGTTGAAGTCCGCGGCTTCGAACACGCCGTTGACGTTGGTCTGGGCCGGGAACAGCTCGGCCGACCCGATGTAGCGCGCACTCACCGACGTGGTCAGGTCACGCCAGTCCCAGGTCGCACGCAGATTGCTCTTCACCGTCGGATAGCCGACCACACCCGAACGATACAGGTTGAAGCTCGGGTCGCCCGGCAGCGCGATCACGGTGTTCTGCGGCACCCAGCTCATCAGACCCTGGAGTGTCACCGAACCCATGTTCGCCAGACCGACGCGGTCGAGGTCGAACACATAGTTCACCTCGAAGTCGACGCCGCGCACCGACTCCTGCCCCACGTTGGTGACCTGCGCGGTCACGAAGCGCAGCGAGCCGTTGGCGTTGCGCACGACGTTGCCGCAGAACGGATTGTTCAGCGAACCGGCGTCGTAGCAGTTGTTGATGATCGCGTTACGCGGCAGCGTCTGGATGCCGTCGCGGATTTTCACGAACCAGTAGTCGGCGGTGAAGCTGAAGCCGGGAATGAAGCTCGGCGTCAGCACGATGCCGCCGGTCCAGGTGCGGGCCTTTTCAGGCTTGAGCGCCGGGTTGCCGCCCGAGCGCACCGGGGCGTTCGGGAAGTCGTTCTGGTTGTAGCCGGCCGGCACGCCCGCCGCACGGCAGTTCGCCAGACGATTGGCCGGACGCGGGCCGCCGTTGATCTGCGTCGTCGAGCACGGATCGGTGATGCCCGAGAAGTCGTCGCCGAAGCCCGAGAAGAGTTCGTCGATATTCGGCGCACGCACCGCACGCGCGGTCGAACCACGCAGCTTCACGTCACTGGTGATGGCGTAGTTGATCGCCACGTTCCAGGTATTGACCGCACCCGAGGTCGAGTAGTCCGAGAAGCGATAGGCGGCGTCGATGTCCAGGGCCTTCGCGAACGGCAGATCGCGCAGGATCGGGATGTTCAATTCGGTGTAGTATTCGCGGACGTCATACCTGCCGACGACCGGCGAGTTCTGGTTGCCCCAGTACTGTCCGGTCACGGTGTTGAAGTCCATCTGCGAATTGCCGGATTCCCGACGCCACTCGAAGCCGACCGCGAAGCCGACCGGCGCCACCGTGCCCGAGAACGGCGTCGCGTATTTGAACGCGTCACCCGACACGTTCACGACGGCGTTCTTCTGGTCCAGCACGTCGTTCTCGTGCGTCAGCGTGTAGGCGTAGTTGTACTGCGCCGGTGACAGCGCCGCGACACGGAACGGATTGATCGCCACGCAGCCGGCCGCACGTGCGGCGGTGTCGCGGCAAACAATTTCGCCCGTCGGCAACCGGATCGCATCGATCTGCTGGCGCAGGCGATCTTCGACCCGGTCGACGTTGTAGAAGTTGGTGCTGTTGCGGCCGTAGTTGAAATACGTCTCGTACTTCCAGCCGTTCGTGAACGTTCCGTTGAAGCCGAACACGCCGCGGAAATATTCATATTCCGCGCGGCCGTCACGGACCGCCCAGTCCTTGTTGTAGCGGTTGAGCGCGAAATCCGCGCCGCCCGTCAGCGTCCGGAAGTTGGCCGGAATATACGGGTTGTCGTTATGGATCAGGAACGCCGACTGGGCGACGTCGTCCAGATGGCTGAATGGATCCGAAGACGGCGCCGCGCCATTGTTGAAATGCGGCGTGTTGGTCGCCGAACCGCGCGATCCGGCATACTTCACGTCGGCGAAGAAGTTGATCGACTCGACCGGGCCGAGTTTCTCCGCGATCTGATAGTTGAGCAGCGTGTTGGCGATCATGCGGGTGTTCGGCGTGCGGAGCTGGAGGTCGGCCGCCGTGTTCACGCCGTCGCCGTTGTTACCGACGGTGCTGCCGATGGCTCCACCCAGGCGCGAGCCCGGCGGATTCAGCAGAACGCCGCGATTGAAGCGCACCGCCTGGCTGCCGTCCGGCGTGAAGGTCCAGCCGTACGGGCCGGCGCCGGCGATATTGGTGCGTACCGTCGCGTTCGGTCCCATGATCGACGACTTGGTGCAGCCGGGGATCGTGATGTTGTTCGGGATGCCGTCGGTGCCGGTGAAGCTCGCCGGGTTCGCCGCCAGCGTTCTGGTGCAGCTGGCGAAATCGCGGTCGCTGGCCAGAAGACCGGTGTCGTGATTGTAGTCGAAGCCGAAGGTGATGTTGCCGCGCTTCGATCCGAAATTCGTGCCGATCAGGCCGTTGACTTCGGTCGACTTGGCACCGCCGTGTTCGGCAAAGCCGTATTGGCCGGTGATCTCGGCGCCTTCGTAGTTCTTCTTCAGGATGAAGTTGACCACGCCGGCAACCGCGTCGGCGCCGTAAATGGCCGACGTGCCGCCGGTGACGATTTCGATGCGGTCGATCAGGCTCGGCGCGATGATGTTGGTGTCGACCAGCGAGGTGCCGCCCGAACCATTGCGGCCCGACAGCGAACCGATATGGCGCCGCCCGTCGACCAGGGTCAGCGTGCGATACTCACCAAGACCGCGCAGGTTGATGAAGGAAACGCCGATACCGTTGGTGAAGCGCTGGTTGTTGTTCGGCTGCAGGTTCACCTGGGTCTGCGGCAGCTGCGCCATGATGTCGACGGTGCTCTGCAACCCCGTCAACGCGATGCTCTCGCTGTTCAGGACGGTAACCGGGTTGGGCGCCGTGATGCCCGGCCGAGCGATGCGCGTGCCGGTAACGACGATTTCTTCGGGAGCGGCTTGCGCCGCGGCCCGCTCGGTGCTGAGGGCGGCAAGCAGCGCAATCGCTGCAACCCCCGTGCGCCGGATCGACCGCGCGTGGCGGGCGATGACGGACTCTTTCATCGTGTAACTCCCCTGCTGCGTACTCGGCGCGGGGGCGCCGAGGACTCGCCCGGCTTGCGTTACCGGGTCGAGTGGAGCGCGAGCCTTCGCGCGTCCGTCGCGCGCGGTAAAGAATGCGTGCTTTGCGTTACACTAGAAACCGACTGTATGTGCCTTCGGAGACACAGTTTGCGAGAGCAGGCGATCGAATCTTGCTTTGAGTGCGGACAGATCAGCCAGTTCTTTCGACACATTGGGCTCCGCAGCGAGGCTTGGCGGCTGTCGGTCGGGTCCTACGCAAGCATGCATCGGCCGATTCGTATCCGCGCATTACGCGCACCGTGACGGGCCAAGGGCGCGGCGAAGCAATCGATCGCAGCCGCGCGGCTTTGAATCACTTCCTGTCGCTCCCCGCCGCCGCCCGGTCCAATGCCGCGCAATTTCTGTTGCGAAAAGTACACACCGGATTGGAAAAGCCCCCGAAAAACACGCGGACAATTGAGGTCACCAGCAACGGTCCGTCACATAGCCGGCTCGCCTACACCGCACCGCACAAACGGTGAGGCGATCCAGAGGGCTTCAAGGGGAGATCGAGCGTGAATCAGGTATTCGAGCCGCGCGCAGTACGCGCGCTGTTGCTGGCGGGCGTTGCCTCGCTGGCGTTTGCGGGCGAGGCGAGCGCCCAGCAATCAGGACCGACCGAAGAAATTGTCGTGACGGGTTCACGCCTGCGCCGTAGCGGGGCCAGCGCCCCGACGCCGCTGACCGTGGCCACCGGTGAGTCGCTGCGCGCGACCGGCGGCATCAACGTCTCGGACCTGCTGAGCCAGCTGCCGCAAGTCGGCGTCGGCACCAACCAGCAGAATTCGACCAACTCGGTCCGCAACGCGGGCCTGAACATCCTGAACCTGCGCACGCTGGGCACCTCGCGCACGCTGACCTTGATCAACGGCCGCCGTCAGGTCGGCGGCGGTCAGGGCACGGTCGCGGTCGACACCAATACGATTCCGGTGTCGCTGATTGATCGCGTCGAAATCGTCACCGGCGGTGCCACCGCCATTTACGGTGCCGATGCGGTCGCGGGCGTGGTCAACTTCATCCTGAAGAAGAACTACGAAGGCGCCGAGGTCGAAGCCCAGTACGGCGTGACGGGTCACGGCGACGGCGATACCTATTTCGCCAGCGTCACGATGGGCAGCAATTTCGCCGGCGGCCGCGGCAACGTCACCCTGAACGCGACCTACAACCGCGAAGAAGGCCTGTTCGCGCCCCAGCGCGACTATGCGGTCAGCAGCCTGCAGTCGGTGGTCGCGCCCAGCCTCAATGGCCGCCCCGCCGTGCCGGTGCGCGGCGACGGCCTGCCCGACCGCATTCCGTATTCGGGCGTGCGGCTGAACCAGTACAAC
>JAQGIE010000261.1 GCA_028291365.1 Rhodospirillales bacterium | reverse complement strand
AGCGATGAAATTCCATCGTCCGGTTTTGATCGGCGACGAGGTCAGTTGCTGGGCCTGGGTAACGAGGGTCGGCAACAGCTCGGTCGCGGTTCGGGTCGAGGCCTGGGTTCGCCGTCGTGTCACCGGTGAGGTGTTTCGCGTCACCGAAGGCTTCTTCACCTATGTCGCCCTCGGCGCCGACCGGCGACCGCGCCCGGTGCCGAAGGACGCGGTCGCGGTCTGATGCGCGCGGTCTGATGTCCGGCAAGCCGCTCGAAGACGCCATTCGCGAGCCCTGGCTGCGGGACATCCTCGCGGCATGGCGCAGCTGGCGCGGGCCCGGCGGCGACGTACCGCGCGCCGCGATCGATCCGTCGACGCTGCCGCGCGCAGCCGTGCAGTTCCTGTTTCTTTACGAGCAGCACGGCGAACGCTGGCGCTGCTCGCTGGCGGGCACCGGCATCGCGCATCGCGCGGGCTACGACCCTAGCAATCGCTATCTCGACCAGATGTTGGGCGACCGGGCGTTGCGGGCGCGCTCGTCCTTGTTCCGCGAAACGATCGCGACCGGCCGGGCCTGTGTCTATACCGGTTGGCTGGCCGTGTTCGACCGTCCGCCCGTGCGGTTCGAGCGCTTGCTGCTGCCGGTCACCGGCCGAGTGAGCGGCGCCCGCGACACGCTGTTCGGCGCCGTCGCCTTCGCGCCGACCAACGCCCCCGCTTCGACGCACGACGTCGCCCAGCTCGACTTCATCGCGTGGGACGACGCCTGAAACGAAAAAGGCCGCGTCTCGCGACGCGGCCCCGTCCGTGCAGTCTGCTGAAATCAGACTGAGTAATACATCTTGTATTCGATCGGATGCGGCATGGTTTCGAACGCCATGACCTCTTCCATGCGCAGCTCGATGTAGCTCTCGATCATGTCCTTGTTGAACACGTCACCCTTGAGCAGGAACTCGTGGTCCTGTTTGAGGCTGTCGAGCGCTTCGCGCAGCGAGCCGCACACGGTCGGCACCTGCGCCAGTTCCTGCGGCGGCAGATCGTACAGGTTCTTGTCCATCGCATCGCCGGGATGCAGGCGGTTCTGAATGCCGTCGAGACCGGCCATCAGCATCGCCGCGAAAGCGAGATACGGGTTCGCCGCCGGATCCGGGAAGCGAACTTCGACGCGCTTGCCCTTGGGGCTCGTCACGTACGGGATGCGGCACGAGGCCGAGCGATTGCGCGACGAATAGGCGAGCAGCACCGGCGCTTCGTAGCCCGGCACCAGACGCTTGTAGCTGTTGGTGGTCGGGTTGGTGATCGCGTTCAGCGCCTTCGCGTGCTTGATGATGCCGCCGATATAGAACAGGCAGGTCTCGCTGAGGTCGGCGTAGAGATTGCCCGCGAAGAGCGGCTTGCCGCCCTTCCACAGCGACTGATGCACGTGCATGCCCGAACCGTTGTCGCCGAACACCGGCTTCGGCATGAAGGTCGCGGTCTTGCCGTACGCGTGCGCGACGTTGTGCACGACGTACTTGTAGAGCTGCATGTTGTCCGCGCACTTGACCAGGTTCGCGAACTTGATGCCCAGCTCGTGCTGCGAAGCGGCGACTTCGTGATGGTGCTTTTCGACCTCGACGCCCATGTCGGCCAAGGTCGACACCATTTCGGCGCGCAGGTCAGACCCGGTATCCATCGGCGCGACGGGGAAGTAGCCGCCCTTCACCGGAATCTTGTGGGCGAGATTCCCGTCTTCGTACTTGCGGCCCATATTGTACGGGCCTTCTTCGCTGTCGAACTCGTACGACACCTTGTTCATGTCGACCTGGTAGCGCACGTCGTCGAACACGAAGAACTCGGCTTCGGGTCCGAAGAACACCGTGTCGGCGATGCCGGTCGACTTGGCGTAGGCTTCCGCCGCCTTGGCGATCGAACGCGGATCGCGATTGTAAGGCTGGCCGGTCGACGGTTCGATGATGTCGCAGAAGATTGCGATGGTCGGCTGGGCCGCGAACGGATCCAGGATCGCGGTCGACGCGTCCAGCTTGAGGATCATGTCGGACTCGTTGATCGCCTTCCAGCCGGCAATCGACGAACCATCGAACATGATGCCGTCATGGAACGCGTCTTCATCGATGGTCACGACATGCTGCGCCGTGTGCTGCAGCTTCCCGCGCGGGTCGGTGAAGCGCAGATCGACGTACTTCACGTCGTGTTCCTTGATCAGGTCCATGACCTTCGCGATATCCGACATTCTCGTTCCTGTTGGGTCTGGGGTTGGTTCGTTTCTTTATCTTAAAATCGCGCGACCTATATCGCGCCACGCGATTCAAATCGCGTCCGGACCACGCTCGCCGGTGCGGATGCGGACGACTTCGTCGATCGGTGACACGAAGATCTTGCCGTCGCCGATGCGACCGGTATGCGCAGCTTGCTGGATCGCCTCGATGGCGCGCTCGACCATCTGGTCTTCCATGATCACTTCGATCTTCACCTTGGGCAGGAAATCGACCACGTACTCGGCGCCGCGATAGAGTTCGGTATGGCCCTTCTGCCGACCGAAGCCCTTGGCCTCCGTGACGGTGAGGCCCTGAATCCCGATCTCGTGCAGCGCCTCTTTCACGTCGTCGAGCTTGAACGGCTTGATGACGGCCTCGACCTTCTTCATTTCGGATCCTGGAAATGGGTGCACGCGTCGCGCGCGGACGCGATCGCGCCATAGCAGTCTGCGTGCCACGGCCGTGAGCGCGGCGCCGCGCGGGGCGCCAGACCGCACGCTGCCTGGATCGCCGCCAGATGCCTAGTCCGTATGCAGACGCCGCCCATAATGGCGGCAGGGAACCGGCTCAGCTGCGTAGCGCCGCCGGGCGGCGCACGGCGTTGCGGTCGAGGAAGCGACCGACGCGCGCCATCGCCTCTTCGATCTGCTCGATCGAAGCGGCGTAGCTGAAGCGCAGATAGCCTTCGCCCCAGACGCCGAACGAGGTGCCGGCGAGGGCGGCGACGCCTTCCTGTTCCAGCAGTTGCCGCTGCAGCACGGCGGCGTTGAAGCCGGTGTGCTTGACGTTGGGGAAGGCATAGAAGGCGCCCGCCGGGTTGACGCAGCTCACGCCGGGCAGGGCGTTCAACCGGTCGACGATGACGTGGCGGCGCTGCTCGAAGGCGGCGTTCATCGCCTCGACCTCGTCCATCGGCCCGTCCAGCGCGGCGATGCCGCCATACTGGACCGAGGTCGCGACGCAGGAGTGGCAGTTGATGGCCAGCCGGTGGGCATGCTCGACCAGCACTTTCGGCCATACCGCATAGCCCAGGCGCCAGCCGGTCATGGCGAAACCCTTGGACCAGCCGTCGAGCAGGATCAGCCGGTCGCGGATGCTCTCATAGGAGAGCAGCGTGTGGTGCGATTTGCCGTCATAGATGATGCGGCCATAGATCTCGTCCGAGATCACCACGACATGCGGAAACTCGGCGAGGCCGTCGACCAGGCGGTCCAGTTCGGCGCGATCGATCACGCCGCCGGTCGGGTTGGCGGGGCTGTTGAGAATGATGGCGCGGGTGCGCGGACCGATCCGGTTCAGGATATCGTCGGCGTCGAACGAAAAACCGCGTTCTTCGAGGAAGGGGATCGGAATCGGCGTCGCACCGGAATAGGCGATCAGCGATTCATAGCCAGGGTAGGCGGGGTTGGGATGGATGATCTCGGTGCCGGGCTCGCCCAGCATCTGCAGCGCGAAGAACAGCGCCACTTTCGAACCCGGCGTGACGGTGATGTCGGCGGGATCGACATGGACGTTGAAGCGGCGATGCAGGTCGCCGGCGACGGATTCCCGCAGCGGCAGGATGCCGGGCGCCGGGGTGTAGCCGTGATGGCCGTCGCGCCAGGCCTTCTCGGCGGCCTCGACGACATGACCCGGGGGCGGGAAATCTGGCTGGCCGATGCAGAGATTGACGATCGATTTGCCGGCGGCGGCCAATGCCTGCGCCTTGGCCAGCACTTCAAAAGCGCCTTCCGTGCCGAGACGGTGCATGCGTGCCGCGACGTCGATCATCTCCGAGCCTTTCCGCAAATGGGTTTTGCGCAATACAGGGAATGATCCGGAGCGACAAGAAGACATGTCATTACACGTGCCCTGCCCGGGGCGCTTGGCTGCAGGCGTCCCGGAGGGGCAGGCCACGCACCTTACTTTTGCTGTTGAACCTGGCGCTGTCGCGCCGCGTTCAATCAGCGGGCAAGCTTGCTTGACGCAGCGTGTGCGCCCGCGTACCTCCTCGCCCGCGATGGCGGCCGTAGCTCAGTTGGTAGAGCCCTCGGTTGTGGTCCGAGTTGTCGCGGGTTCAAGTCCCGTCGGTCGCCCCATCGCACCCCTCTTTGTTTCATGAGCTTCGATCCGGCGAGCCCGCGCGCCATCCTGACCGTGGCCGAGATGCAGGCAGCCGATCGCGCCGCGATCGCCGCCGGCACGCCGGGCAGCGTGCTGATGGCGCGGGCAGGGACCGCCGTCGCCGAGGCCATCGCGGCCCGCTGGTCGCCGCGGCCCACCCTGATTTTGTGCGGGCCGGGCAATAATGGGGGTGACGGCTTCATCGCCGCCGCCGCCTTGGCAGCCCGCGGCTGGCCGGTCCGGGTCGCCCTGCTGGGCGACCTCAAGGCGCTCCGCGGCGACGCCGCCGGTGCCGCCGCAACGTGGTCAGGACCGTTGGAAGTTGCGCGCGCGGACGCGCTCGGCGATGCGCGTCTGATCGTCGACGCATTGTTCGGCGCAGGACTGGCGCGCGATCTTGCCGGCGATGCACGCGCGCTCGTCGAGGCGATCGATGCGCATGACGCGCAAATCATCGCAGTCGATCTTCCGTCAGGCCTCGACGGCGACAACGGCGCCGTACGCGGCGCTGCCGCGCGCGCCGATCTCACGGTCACGTTCGTACGCAAGAAGCCGGCGCATCTCTTTGCCGCCGATCTCACCGGGGACGTGGTCGTCGCCGACATCGGCATCGGCGACGCGATCGTGGCGTCGCTGCGGCCGACTCTGTTCGAAAGCGCGCCGTCGCTGTGGCGGGGACTCTATCCGTGGCCATCGCGCGATGCGCACAAATATGCGCGCGGTCACGCCGTCATCTGGGGCGGTGCCGTCATGACCGGGGCGGCGCGCCTCGCCGCGCACGCTGCCGCGCGCATGGGCGCCGGGCTCGTCACCATCTCGGCGCCGCGCGACGTCTGGCCCATTTATGCCATGTGGCGCGCGGATATTCTGGTCGAGCCGCGCGACGGCCTCGACGATTGGAAACGTGCGCTCGACGATGCGCGCCGCAATGCCGTGCTGCTCGGACCCGGCGGCGGACTCGATGCGCATCTGGTCGCCGCGGTCGAAGCCGCGGCGCAAAAGAGTCTCGTGCTCGATGCCGACGCGCTGAGCGTGTTCGCGGGACGACCGCTACCGCAGGGTGCCTTGCTGACACCGCACGAAGGCGAGTTCAAACGTCTGTTCGCGTTCGACGCTGGCGACCGGCTCGGCAGCGTGCGGCGCGCCGCCGCGGCAAGCGGATGCACGATCCTGTTGAAAGGACCGGTGACGATCGTTGCGGCACCTGACGGGCGCGCAATCATCTCGACGCGCGGCACGCCGTATCTCGCGACCGCAGGAACCGGCGACGTGCTTGCGGGCATGTGTCTCGGACTCATTGCGCAACATGTTGCACCGCTTGCTGCAGCCGGGATCGCAGCCTGGTTGCATGGCGAAGCGGCGCGCCGAGTCGGTCCTGGTCTCGTCGCCGAAGATCTCGCTCCGATGCTGCCCGCCGTCCTCGCCGATTTGGCCTGTGGACAGATCTGAACAATTTTGTGCATCGGGGCCGGATTTCCCAATTAACAGAACTGCTTGCGGGAAACGCATTTAACCGGTTATCAATTGGCCGCCAGATAAATAGGCAGGCCGGTGACGACGATTTGTCACTGGCTCCAAAGAAGACGCGCAGGGTCGAGGGGGTCCGATGCTCTTCCGCCGTGAGGCCGCCAAGCCGGAGATCTCTCCGGGCACAACCTACCGCCGCTCCCGAGGCGAGGTGGTTGAGATGGCACGTGTGATCGCCGTGGTGGCGGATCCTGGCGGGATCCCCCACGTCCGGTTCAACCTGCATATCGCCAACCGCACCAGCCATAGCGACGAACAACGAACGCTCGCGCTGGCCGCTTTCTCCAGCCTCTACGCCGAGGCGGTCCGGGCCTGATCGTGTGGCCGGCCTTGCCGGCCCTCAGTTCCGCGATGAGCGACCGGCGAAGACCAGGGCGCCACCGACGACGATCGCCGCCACCGCGGCGATCGGCGGGATGTAGAAGCCGCGCTCTCTGTCGGCCTGCACGTCCAGCGGGCCGATCTTCGCCACCGTTTCCTTGGACGTGAAGCTGAAGCCGCCGATGGCGAGGGCGGCCACGCCGCCCAGCATCAGCACGATCCCGATCACTGCCAGCGCCTTCATGGGTCCTCCGTGGGTCAATTGTCGGTTCTCGCGACAGAAAGTGTGGAAACGGGCGGTTCGTTCCCTCGACACGGATGCGGACGCGCGGCTAGAACCCACTGGCGCGGGCGTGGCGGAATTGGTAGACGCGCTGGGTTTAGGTTCCAGTGACGCAAGTCGTGGGGGTTCGAGTCCCTTCGCCCGCACCACTGGCTACCCTTTTCAATTCCATGCAACCGAGCCGGCGCGAGCCGGCGCTTTCGTTTCCGAGCCATCGACATGCACGTCACCGACCTTTCGTCCGAAGGCCTCAAGCGCGCCTTCAAGATCACCGTCCCCGCGACCGAGATCGGCACGCGCGTCGATCGGCGCCTGTCCGAACTATCGGGCAAGGTGAAGATGCCGGGCTTCCGCCCGGGCAAGGTCCCGATGGGCATGCTGAAGAAGCGGTATGGACCCGAGGTCTTCAGCGAGGTCGTCAACGAGACGGTCGAGCTGTCGACCGCCAAGGCGATGCAGGAGCGGAACATCCGCCCGGCGCTCGAGCCCAAGGTCGAGCTGGCCTCGGAATTCGCCGAGGGCCGCGACCTCGAATACACGGTCGAAGTCGAAACGCTGCCCGAAGTCGAGCCGGCGGCGCTCGACGGCATCGCGCTGGAGCGCGCCGTGGTCACGGCGCCCGACCAGGAAATCGAGCAGGCGCTCGGGCGCATCGCCAAGTCGAATGCGACGCCCGTCCCGGTCGAGGAGAAGCGGCCGGCCGCCAATGGTGACGTGCTGTCGATCGACTTCGACGGCTCGGTCGACGGCGAGCGCCGCCCGGGCATGAAAGGCGAGGGCTACGACCTCGAGCTCGGTGGTGGTCAGTTCATTCCGGGGTTTGAAGAGGGGCTGATCGGCGTCCAGGCCGGCGAGAGCCGCACCATCGACGTGACCTTCCCGGTCGGCTACGCCGCCGAGGAACTGTCAGGCAAGGCGGCCAAGTTCGACGTCACCGTCCACGCGCTGAAAGAGCTGCAGACGCCGGCCATCGACGACGATCTGGCCAAGTCGCTGGGCCTCGAAGACGTCGGGGCGCTGCGCGAAGCGGTCAAACAGCAGATCGAAAGCGAGTATTCGCGCGTGGCGCGGATGAAGCTGAAGCGCGAACTGCTCGACGCCTTGGCCTCGCGCCACGATTTCGCGGTGCCGCAGGGCATGGTCGATCTCGAATTCCAGAATATCTGGCTGCGGGTGCAACAGGAGCTGGCCGACAACGGCGGCAAGGACGAGGACGGCAAGACCGAGGACGAGCTCAAGGTCGAATATCGGTCAGTGGCCGAACGTCGCGTGCGCCTGGGCCTGCTTCTGTCCGAGATCGGCCGTCGCGAGTCGCTGACGGTGACGCAGGAGGAGCTCAATCGCGCACTGATCGCCGAGGCAAGGCGCCATCGCGGCCAGGAAAAGGCGGTGCTCGATTTCTACCGCCAGAATCCGCGCGCGCTCGATCGCTTGCGCGCACCGATTTACGAAGACAAGGTCGTCGACCATATCCTGTCGAAGGTCGCAGTGACCGATCGTCCGACGACGATCGAGGAGCTGCGCAAGGATTGGGAAGAAGACGAGGCCGAGTAACGTCGGCCGCAAGCAGATTTGAGGATTCTATGTTCGAATTCGCCCCGCAGATGAACACGCTGGTGCCGATGGTGGTCGAGCAGACCAACCGCGGCGAACGCGCGTACGACATCTATTCGCGCCTGCTCAAGGAGCGGATCATTTTCTTGATCGGGCCGGTGAATGACTACGTCGCCAGCCTGATCTGCGCCCAGCTCCTATTTCTGGAGAGCGAGAACCCGAACAAGGAAATCTCGTTTTACATCAACTCGCCGGGTGGCGTGGTGACGTCGGGTCTCGCGATCTACGACACGATGCAATATATCCGCCCGCCGATCTCGACCGTGTGCATCGGCCAGGCCGCTTCGATGGGTTCGCTGCTGCTGGCGGCCGGGCGGAAGGGCCAGCGCCGGGCGCTTCCCAACAGCCGGATCATGGTCCACCAGCCTTCGGGCGGTGCGCAGGGCCAGGCCTCGGACATCGAGATCCAGGCGCGGGAGATCCTCAAGCTGCGCCAGCGCCTCAACGAGATCTATGTGCGCCACACCGGCCAGACCCTGGAGCAGATCGAGGAAGCCCTCGAGCGCGACAAGTTCATGGACGCCGACGAAGCCAAGACGTTCGGCTTGATCGACGAGGTGGTGGTCCAGCGGCCGCGTCCGGCCGAGGAACTCGCCGCCTAAGAAGCCGCGGCGCTCCAACTTCCAGAACAAAGCCGCAGAATACGTCGCGGCGTCGCGTCGCAACCGTCTTACGGGCGCGCCGGGCTTGGGCCTGGCGCGCCCCCTAATTTCGGACGCGCAAAAATCAAGTCATTGAAGGAAAAGCTAACCGGGCCAGCTTAGCGTTGTCCGAGGGCCTTCCTGCTGCCGCGATACGGGGTAGGCTGGTCTGTCACTACCGGGACTCTTCCCGAGTCCCGCCCTACCTTCCGAGGTCTGAATGCTGAAGCATTCCGCAGGCTCGATCTTCCCCGTCCTGCCGCTCCGCGACATTGTCGTGTTCCCGCACATGATCGTCCCGCTCTTCGTGGGACGTGAAAAATCAGTGCGCGCGCTCGATGACGTCATGCGCGAGGACAAGCAGATCCTGCTGGTCACACAAAAGAACGCAGCCCAAGACGATCCCAACCCCGAAGACATTTTCGAGGTCGGCACGATCGGCACGGTGCTGCAGCTGCTGAAACTGCCTGACGGCACCGTCAAGGTGCTGGTCGAAGGCGGCCAGCGCGCGCGCATCCTGCGCTTCCGCGACAACGCGGACTTCTTCCAGGCCGAGGCGCAGATCGTGCCGGAGCAGCTGGGCGAAACGCAGGAGCTGCAGGCGCTGTCGCGCGCCGTGGTGGCGCAGTTCGAGCAGTACATCAAACTCAACAAGAAGATTCCGCCCGAAGTGCTGGTCTCGATCAATCAGATCGATGAGCCGGCCAAGCTCGCCGACACGGTCGCGTCGCATCTCAATCTGAAAATTCCGGAGAAGCAGCAGCTGCTCGAAACCGAGACGGTTTCGGAACGGCTGGAGCGCGTCTACGGCTTCATGGAAAGCGAGATCGGCGTTCTCCAGGTCGAGAAGCGCATCCGCAATCGCGTGAAGCGCCAGATGGAGAAGACGCAGCGCGAGTACTATCTGAACGAACAGCTCAAGGCGATTCAGAAGGAGCTTGGCGAGACCGAGGAAGGTCGCGACGAGCTGGCCGAACTCGACGAGCGCATCGCCAAGACCAAGCTGTCGAAGGAAGCGCGCGAAAAGGCGAAAGCGGAGATGAAGAAGCCCCGCACCATGTCGCCGATGAGCGCCGAAGCGACCGTGGTGCGCAACTATCTCGACTGGATGCTGAGCATTCCGTGGAACAAGCGCAGCAAGATCAAGAAAGACATCAAGCTCGCCGAGAAAGTGCTCAACACCGACCATTACGGTCTCGAAAAGGTGAAGGAGCGAATTCTCGAATACCTCGCCGTGCAGCAGCGCATGGACAAGGTGAAGGGCTCGATCCTGTGCCTCGTCGGCCCGCCCGGCGTTGGCAAGACTTCGCTCGGCAAGTCGATCGCGAAAGCGACCGGTCGTAACTTCGTTCGCATGTCGCTCGGCGGCGTGCGCGACGAAGCCGAAGTGCGCGGTCACCGCCGCACCTATATCGGCTCGATGCCCGGCAAGGTCATCCAGGGCATGAAGAAGGCGAAGACGTCGAACCCGCTCTTCCTGCTCGACGAGATCGACAAGCTGGGTGCGGACTGGCGCGGTGATCCGTCGTCGGCGCTGCTCGAAGTGCTCGACCCCGAGCAGAACAGCACCTTCGCCGATCACTATCTCGAGGTCGATTACGACCTCTCGGACGTGATGTTCATCTGCACGGCGAACACGTTGCGCATGCCGCAGCCGCTGCTCGATCGTATGGAGCTCATCCGCATCCCCGGCTACACCGAGGACGAGAAGGTCGAGATCGCCGAACGCCACCTGCTCAACAAGCAGATGGAAGCCAACGGTCTGAAGCCCGGCGAATTCGCCATCAGCGACGACGCGATGCGCGATTTGATCCGCTATTACACGCGCGAAGCGGGTGTTCGCTCGCTCGAGCGTGAGATCGCGAATCTGTGCCGCAAGGCGATCAAGGACATCCTGATGAAGGGGATCGCGCGCGTGACCATCACGCGTCGCAACCTCGACAAATATGCGGGCGTCCGGAAGTACCGTTTCGGCGAAGCAGAGCTGGAAGATCAGGTCGGCATCGTCACCGGCCTGGCCTGGACCGAAGTCGGCGGCGAGTTGCTGCAGATCGAAGCCGTGACCTTGCCGGGCAAGGGGCGCGTGACGATGACCGGCAAGCTCGGCGACGTCATGAAAGAATCGGTGCAGGCCGCCGAGATGTTCGTGAAGTCGAAGGCCGCTTCGCTCGGCGTGCACCCGAACATCTTCCTCAAGAAGGACATCCACGTGCACGTGCCGGAAGGTGCGACGCCCAAGGATGGTCCGTCGGCGGGTGTCGGCATGGCGACGTCGATCGTCTCGGTGCTGACCGGCATCCCGGTTCGCAAGGACATCGCCATGACCGGCGAAATCACCTTGCGCGGTCGCGTGCTGCCGATCGGTGGCCTGAAGGAAAAGCTGCTTGCGGCCCTGCGTGGCGGTCTCAAGACGGTCCTGATCCCGAAGGACAACGAGAAGGATCTTGCCGAGATCCCGGACAACGTGAAGCGCGGGCTGAAGATCATCCCGGTCAACACGGTCGACGAGCTGCTGCGTCATGCGCTGGTCAGTGTGCCGACCCCGATCGAGTGGTCCGAGCCCGATGCCGCGGCTCCGCCGCCCAAGGCCGAGGAAAGCCAGAGCGACGAGGTCATTCGTCATTAAGGATCGGCTGGCGCCATCGGGGCGTCGCTGACCGAACTGGTGGGCCGTATGCCGTTCCCTTTGACGGCGTACGGCCTTCCGGGCTACATGGCCGCCGGTTCTGGTGCGGGCGCGCCCGTCACCCCAAAGAAACACTCAAATTCCAACGACCCAATGGGGGCCCCCGGTGAATAGGAACGATCTCGTCGCGCATGTCGCCGAGCAGGCCGGACTAAGCAAGAATGATGCGACCAAGGCTGTGGATGCCGTCTTTGACGGTATTACGCAGACTCTGAAGGGCGGCGGCGAAGTGCGGCTGGTCGGGTTCGGTACCTTCGCGGTGTCGAAACGCGCAGCCTCCGAAGGTCGCAATCCGCGCACCGGCGAAAAGATTACGATCAAGGCGTCGATGCAGCCGAAGTTCAAACCCGGCAAGGGTCTGAAGGACGAGCTGAACGTCGTCTGATCGCTTGCGGTCTGACTGTCTATGCAGCGGGCGGAACGGCAACGTTCCGCCCGTTTGCTTTTTCAGATGCGCCGTTTCGTTGTTACGATTGCGACGGCGACGCACGCATGCATGCGTTAGGTAAGGGCGGTTAGCTCAGCTGGCAGAGCACCTCGTTTACACCGAGGGTGTCGGCGGTTCGATCCCGTCACCGCCCACCAACCTTCGCTGCGAAGCAGCGGAGGTTGTCCTCCGAAGCCTTGGCGAAGGAGGACTTCACAGCCCCGCAGCTTCGGTTGGCAAGCCATCCTTCGCCCCTTCGGGGCTTCGGATGGCAAGCCCGTCTCTATCCTGGCGAAGGATGGTGGGCGCCCTCCGAAGCCTTGGCGCTTGCCCTCCGTAGCTTTTAGCGAAGGAGGGAAGGAGGGGCTGGTTCCACCTGCGCCCCTTCGGCGCTTCGGATGGCAAGCCCGTCTCTGTCCTGGCGAAGGACGGTGGGCGCCCTCCGAAGCCTTGGCAAAGCCCCCCGGAACCGCACCCGGCCCCGCCCGTTCACCAGGCATCTCCGGCCTGTTGATGACGAGGTTTGATGCGCGCCCTGGTTCCCTTGGGCGGCGCGCAGTTGCCTGCGTGCCTGCCGACCGGCCGTTCGCTGGTCCCGCTCGCCCGGCCCCCGAAGGAGGGGATGGGGGAGGCTGTCCGCCGCTACCGGCCGGCCCGTCGCCAGCGCGGCCGGATTCTCGACCTGATCGTCTGATCTACAGCTTTGTTCTGAATATTCAGCTCCCGGTAACGGGCCGTAACGTTTGATGCCGCGGTCGGTTCGAGGAGTTCGTCATGGATCTTGTTTCCGCCCCATCGGGTAAGGCGCAGCTGGCCATCGTTGGCATGAGGATCGCCGCCCAGTCGGAGATCGCGGTGGCCCAGCTCGTCAGCAACACGCTCGAGAGTTCGAGGCGCATCGCCGCCGCTTCGGGCGGCCGCGGTCAGATGCTCGACATCCACGTCTAAATTACGCCGGGCAGGCGTTGACACTGCCGGCCGCCCCGCGTACATCGCACGGCCTCACGCGGGTGTAGCTCAGTTGGTTAGAGCGCCGGCCTGTCACGCCGGAGGCCGCGGGTTCAAGTCCCGTCACTCGCGCCATTTCTTTTGCTGAAATCTTTCGAAGCTTGATGCGCGGTCGCCGCCATGGCACCGCTCGCCGCGCATGTCGCGCCGGCGTTTCCTTCTTTCGATTCTCTGCTTCACGCTTGGCGCCGCACACGCGCAGGACTGCGCGCAGAGCCGCGCCGACCTCGAATTTCCCGATGCGCGACAAGGCAAAGTGCTGCAACTCGCAGCGACGGCGCCACGTTCTGGAAGCGGCCTCGGCGTGGTCGTCTTCAGCCACGGCTTCTCCGATCAGAAGGAAAGCTATCAGCCGCTGGTGCGTGCGCTGGTCTGCGCCGGCTGGCTGGTGGTGCAGCCCAATCATCTCGATTCGCGCGTGTTTACCGGCGATCCGCGCCGCGCGGGCATTTGGTGGACGCGCGTCGAAGACGTCGTGCACGTGCTCGATCTGCTGCCCGAGATCGAGCGCCGCGTGCCGGGTCTGCGGGGGCGAATCGATCCGACGCGGATCGTCGTCGCCGGACATTCGTTCGGCGCCTTCACGGCGCAGCTCCTTGCCGGCGTGACGATGACGGTGGGCGAGCGGCAGGTCTCGTTCCGCGACAAGCGCGTGCGCGCCATCGTCGCGCTGGCGCCGGTCGGGTCGTGGCGCGTCTTTCGCGAAACCGCGTGGGACGAGCTCGAAATTCCATTGCTGGAGGTGCAAGGCGGCAAGGACGCCCCGCCGCCGCCCGATCAGCCGCGCCGCAATCTGATGCCCTTTGATCGAAGTCCGGTGCCGGGCACTGCGCTGATCGTCCTGCCCGACTCGGGGCACCATTTCGGCGATATTTACGGACGCGGCGACGTTGGACTCGAAACCGACCCGCGCATGGTCGCGGCAGTGGTCCAGCTCGTGGTCGCCTATCTCGATGAAACGGTGAAACAACGGGCAGGCGCGCTCGATGCCGCCTATGCCGAGATCGATCATCGCTGGCCGGGTTTAGCCGAGCTGTCGCGCAAATAAAGGCCTCGCATCTGCGGGAAGACGGGTCTAGGTTCCGGCCGCTCAAAGCCCCGGTGCGGACATGCAGAACCCGCTTCTAATCCAGTATCTTCCGATCCTTCTCTTCCTCGGAATCGCGATTGTCGTTTCGGGTGCCGCCGTAGGCCTGTCCTGGCTTCTGGCCGTGCACCGTCCCGACAGCGAAAAAGTCAGCGCCTACGAGTGTGGATTCGACGCGTTCGCGGACGCGCGCGCCAAGTTCGACGTGCGCTACTACCTGGTCGCGATCCTGTTCATCATCTTTGATCTCGAAGTTGCCTTCCTGTTCCCCTGGGCCATTTCCCTGGGTGACATCGGCACGTTCGGCTTCTGGAGCATGGTCGTGTTCCTCGGCGTGCTGACCGTCGGCTTCATCTATGAATGGAAGAAGGGGGCGCTCGAATGGGAGTGACCGCGAATACGAAGCCGTTGTTGGCGGCCGAGCCGATCACGTCGTTCGAAGGTCCGCTGCCGCTGCCGCCCGGCGTCGCGCAAGACGCGCTGTTGAAAGCGACGACCGATCATCTGAACGACAAGGGATTCGTCGTCGCCAGTTTCGAAGGGCTGCTCGACTGGGCTCGCACCGGGTCGTTGTGGCCGATGACGTTCGGCCTGGCGTGCTGCGCGGTGGAGATGATCCACGCCTACATGCCGCGCTACGACCTCGATCGCTTCGGCATTTTTCCGCGCCCGTCGCCGCGCCAGTCCGACGTGATGATCGTCGCCGGCACGCTGTGCAACAAAATGGCGCCGGCGCTGCGTAAAGTGTACGACCAGATGGCCGAGCCGCGCTGGGTGATCTCGATGGGATCCTGCGCCAATGGCGGCGGCTATTATCACTACAGCTATTCGGTGGTTCGCGGCTGCGACCGCGTCGTGCCCGTCGATATTTACGTGCCGGGATGCCCGCCGACCGCCGAAGCGCTGGTCTACGGCATCCTGCAACTGCAGAAGAAAATCCGGCGCGACGCAACGCCGTATATTCGTTGAGTGAACAACGATGAGCGAACCGGAAGCGGCGGGATCGAATCCGCCCGACACGCACAACACCGTCCCCGTGCCGCACCCCATCATCGCGCGGGCGCGCGACCTGCTGGGCGACGCGGTGATCGCCGAGACGGTGATCCACGGTGAGCCCATCATCACGGTCAAGCGCGAGCAGATCGCCGACGCGCTGCTGAAGCTGCGCGATGGCGCGCTGGCGTTCGAACAGCTGGTCACGGTCTGCGGTGTCGACTATCCGGGCCGCCCCGAGCGCTTCGAGGTCGTCTACAATCTTCTGTCGGTGTCGAAGAATCATCGCCTGCGGGTGAAGGTGACGACCGACGAAGACACGCCGGTGCCGTCGGTCAATGCGGTCTATCCCAGCGCCAACTGGTTCGAGCGCGAGACCTGGGATCTGTACGGCGTCTTCTTCAGCGACCATCCCGACCTGCGCCGCCTGCTGACCGATTACGGTTTCGAAGGCCATCCGCTGCGCAAGGACTTCCCGCTGACCGGCTATGTCGAGCTGCGCTACGACGAAGACCAGAAGCGCGTCGTCTACGAGCCGGTGAAGCTGGTTCAGGACTATCGCAACTTCGAATTCCTCTCGCCCTGGGAAGCAGTCACCGACATGCAGCTGCCCGGTGACGAGAAGGCGGTGAAGCCGTCGCACTGGGACGCGTCGCGGACATGACCGACATCAGCAGCATCAGCAGCCAGGATACGGCGGCGACCGCGAGCGATCCGCGCATCCGTCCGTACACCATCAATTTCGGCCCGCAGCATCCCGCCGCGCACGGCGTGCTTCGCCTCGTGCTCGAAATGGACGGCGAGATCGTCGAACGCGCCGATCCGCATATCGGCCTGCTTCATCGCGGCACCGAGAAGCTGATCGAGCACAAGACGTACCTGCAGGCGGTCCCGTATTTCGACCGGCTCGATTACGTGTCGCCGATGTGCGAGGAGCATGCGTTCGCGCTCGCCGTCGAAAAGCTGCTCGGCATCACCGCGCCGCCGCGCGCCCAGTATATCCGCGTGATGTTCGCCGAGCTGACGCGGATGCTGAACCATCTGCTCAATCTCACGACCTTCGGTCTCGATGTCGGCGCCATCACGCCGGCGCTGTGGGGCTTCGAAGAGCGCGAGAAGCTGATGGAGTTCTACGAGCGCGCGTCGGGCGCGCGCCTGCACGCCAATTACTTCCGTCCCGGCGGCGTCGCGTTCGACCTGCCGGCCGGCCTTGCCGACGACATCTGGGAATATACCGAGCACTTCCCCAAGTTCGTGCGCGAACTCGAAACGCTGCTGACCGAAAACCGGATCTTCAAGCAGCGCTCCGTCGATATCGGCATCGTCGATCGCGACGCCGCGCTCGCCTGGGGCTTCACCGGTCCGATGCTGCGCGCCTCGGGCGTCGCCTGGGATCTGCGCAAGGCGCAGCCGTACGACGTCTACGACAAGATGGAATTCGACATACCGGTCGGCCTGACCGGCGATTGCTGGGCCCGCTATCTCGTCCGCATGGAAGAGATGAAGGAGTCCAACAAGATCGTGCGCCAATGCCTGTCGCGGCTGCCGGACGGGCCGGTCAAAGTCGACGATCGCAAAATCTCGCCGCCGCCGCGCGCCGAGATGAAGCGCTCGATGGAAGCGCTCATCCATCACTTCAAGCTCTACACCGAGGGCTATCACGTGCCCGCGGGCGAGACCTACACAGTGGTCGAAACGCCGAAGGGCGAGTTCGGCGTCTATCTCGTGTCGGACGGCACCAACAAGCCGTATCGCTGCCACATCCGCGCGACCGGCATTCCGCATCTGGCTGCGACCGAGATGATGGCGAAAGGCCACATGCTGGCTGACGCGGTTGCGATCATCGGTTCGCTCGACGTCGTGTTCGGGGAGATCGATCGATGAGCCAGCATCAGCACGTGCTCGAAGCCGACTTCCAGCCGGCCTCGTTCGAGTTCACGGCGGAGAATCGCGCGCTGGCCGAGCGAATCCTGGCCAAGTATCCGGCCAACCGCCGGCGCAGCGGCATGCTGCCCTTGCTCGAACTGGCGCAGCGCCAGCATGGCGGCTGGCTGCCGCGCGCCGCGATGGACCACGTCGCCGACGTGATCGGCGTGCCGCACATCAAGGCGTACGAAGTCGCCACCTTCTACACGATGTACAATCTGAAGCCGGTCGGCGCGCATGTGGTGCAGGTCTGCACCAACGTGCCGTGCTGGCTGCGGGGCTCGGACGGCATCGTCGACGCCTGCAAGAAGAGACTCGGCATCGAGACCGGCGAGACCACCCAGGACGGCAAGTTCACCATGATGGAAGTCGAGTGTCTCGGCGCCTGCGTGAACGCGCCGATGGTGCAGGTCGGCGACGAATATTACGAAGACCTCACACCCGAGAGCATGACGAAGCTGCTCGACGATCTGTCGGCCGGTCGCAAGCCGACGCCGGGATCGCAGACCGGCCGTCGCACCTCGATGTCCTCGGCCGGCGCCACCACGCTGAAAAGCCAGGCGCTGAAGGCCGGCGTCACGTACATCGGAGACGAGTGACCAACTCCCCGCGCAAGCGGGGATCCAGGTTTGGATCAAACGAATGCAGATGATTGATCATCATATCGGGACAGGGCGGAGCGACGGCTCGCTGGGCCCCCGCTTTCGCGGGGCACAGCGATGCTGAAAGATCAGGATCGCATCTTCACCAATCTGTTCGGCTTGGAGTCGTTCGGGCTGCAGGCGGCGCGCGCGCGCGGCGATTGGGACAATACCGCCGCCATCATCGCCAAGGGCCGCGACGCGATCATCGACGAGATGAAACAGTCGGGCATGCGCGGCCGCGGCGGCGCCGGGTTTCCGACCGGCCTCAAATGGTCGTTCATGCCGAAGCAGAGCGAGAAGCCCTGCTATCTCGTGGTCAATGCCGACGAGGGCGAACCCGGCACGTGCAAGGACCGGGACATCATGCGCCACGATCCGCACAAGCTGATCGAAGGCTGCCTGATCGCCGGTTTCGCGATGGGTGCGCACGCGGCCTACATCTACGTCCGCGGCGAATTCTATGACGAAGGCTCGTCGGTCCAGAAAGCGATCGACGAGGCCTACGAAGCCGGCCTGCTGGGCAAGAACGCGGCCGGTTCGGGCTGGGATTTCGACGTCTATCTGCATCGCGGCGCGGGCGCCTATCTGTGCGGTGAAGAGACCGCGCTGATCGAAAGCCTCGAAGGCAAGAAGGGCCAGCCGCGCAACAAGCCGCCGTTCCCGGCGATGGCGGGCCTCTATGCCTGTCCGACCACGGTGAACAATGTCGAGACGATCGCGGCCGCGCCGACCATTCTGCGTCGCGGCAGCGCCTGGTTCGCCGGTCTCGGCCGTCCCAAGAACAACGGCACCAAGCTCTTCTGCATTTCCGGGCACGTGAACAATCCGTGCAACGTCGAAGAAGAGATGGGCATTCCGCTCAAAGAGATCATCGAGAAGCATGCCGGTGGCGTGCGCGGCGGATGGGACAATCTGCTGGCGGTGATTCCGGGCGGTTCGTCGACACCGATGCTGCCGCGCGAAATCTGCGACACGGTGCTGATGGATTTCGACTCGCTGCGCGACGTCAAGTCGGGTCTCGGCACCGCCGCCATCATCGTGATGGACAAGTCGACCGACCTGGTCCGCGCCATCGCGCGCCTGGCCCGCTTCTACATGCATGAGAGCTGCGGCCAGTGCACGCCGTGCCGCGAAGGCACCGGCTGGATGTGGCGCGTGATGGAGCGCATGGCGCGGGGCAACGCGAAGATCGAAGAGATCGACATGCTGCTCGACGTGACCAAGGAAATCGAAGGGCACACGATCTGCGCCCATGGCGACGCGTCGACCTGGCCGATCCAGGGCCTGTTCCGTCATTTCCGGCCAACGGTCGAGCAGCGTCTGCGGGACTACACCGCGCTGACGAAGGCGGCGTAATGCAGGCCTTCGCTATTCCCCGCGCCAGCGCGGATCCATTCTACCGCTGCCCTGATGGGGCCGCGTAATGCGTCTTCGCGGGCTCAATCCCGGCCGGGTGTTCCTGGTGTTGGCGATGCTCTGGTTCGCCGGCTCCTTCTACATTCTGCGGCCGGATCTCGACGCACCGACCAACGTCGTGGTGTGGCCGGAAGACGGCAAACGCCACCGGCTGTATTCGGTGCGCGAGCTGCTGGGTGACCAGACCGGCGCCAAGTTCGCGCCGTTCGTCGAGCCGCCGGAATATTCGTTCAACGAGTTCTTCGAGCGGCCGCTGCTGAAGTTCATAACGGTCGCGCTGTTGCCGCCGCTGATGGCGGTGATCCTGTCCGTGACTTGGGTTTCTTGGGCCGCGAGGCGTCCGTAATGCCGAAGCTGAAAATCGATAATGTCGAGATCGAAGTCGAAGCGGGAACGTCGATCCTGCAAGCGGCTGAGCAACTCGGCGTGGAAGTGCCGCGCTTCTGCTACCACGAGCGCATGTCGGTGCCGGCCAACTGCCGCATGTGTCTGGTCGAGCTGAAGGGCAGCCCGAAGCCGGTCGCGTCCTGCGCGATGCCGTGCGGCGACAATATGGAGGTCTTCACCGACAGCGACCTGACGCGCAAGGCGCGCAAGGGCGTGATGGAGATGCTCCTCATCAATCATCCGCTCGACTGCCCGATCTGCGACCAGGGCGGCGAGTGCGACCTGCAGGACCAGGCGCTGGGCTACGGCTTCGATCGCGGCCGTTTCGCCGAGAACAAACGCGCCGTCCAAGACAAGTATATGGGCCCGCTGATCAAGACGATCATGACCCGCTGCATCCATTGCACGCGCTGCATCCGCTTTTGCGACGAGATCGCGGGCGTGTCGGCGCTGGGCGCGATGGGCCGCAGCGAGCACATGGAAATCGGCACCTATATCGAAGCCGCGATCGGCAGCGAATTGTCGGGCAACCTGGCCGACGTGTGCCCGGTCGGCGCGCTGACGCACAAGCCGTACGCCTACACCGCGCGCCCGTGGGAGCTGCGCAAGACCGACTCGATCGACGTCATGGATGCGGTCGGTTCGAACATCCGCGTCGACGCGCGCGGTGCCGAAGTGATGCGCGTGCTGCCGCGCCTCAACGAGGACGTCAATGAAGAGTGGCTGGCCGACAAGTCGCGCTGGGCCGTCGACGGGCTGACCAAGCGCCGTCTCGATCGCCCCTTCGCCAGAAAAGACGGCAAGCTGCAGCCGGTCTCGTGGAGCGACGCGGTCGCGCTCGCCGGCGCCAAGCTCAAGCAGGCGGGTGCCAAGAGCGCCGCCATCGTCGGTGATCTCGTCGATGCGGAATCGATCCTGGCGCTCAAGGATCTGATGACCGGCCTCGGCTCGAGCAAACTCGAATGCCGCCAGAGCGGCGAGAAATTCGACCCGTCGCAGCGCGCGGGCTGGTTGTTCAACCCGACGATCGCGGGGCTGGAACAGGCCGACGTGGTGCTGATCGTGGGCAGCAATCCGCGCTGGGAAGCGCCGCTGATCGATGCGCGCCTGCGCAAGCGCGAGCGCGCGCTGGGCCTCAAAGTTGCGGTTATCGGCCCGAAGCCGAACCTGACCTATCCGGTCGAACATCTCGGCACCGGCGCTGACGTCCTGCAGGCGATCGCCGACGGCACGCATCCTTTCGCGCAGGTGCTGAAGAGCGCCCAGCGTCCGGTGCTGCTGCTCGGCAGCGGCGCCACCGAGCGCGACGACGGTCTCGCGGTGCACGCGCTGGCGCGTCGCGCGGCCGAGGCCAACGGCGTCGTGAAAGACGGCTGGAATGGTTTCGCCTTCCTGCATCGCGCCGCTGCCCGGGTCGGCGCGCTGGAGCTCGGCTTTGCACAGCGCGACGGCGATCTCGAAACCCTCTATCGCGGCTGCGAGTCGGGTGAGATCGAACTCGTATATCTGCTGGGCGCCGATGAAATCGACACGAGCCGGCTCGGCCGCGCCTTCGTCATCTATCAAGGCCATCACGGCGACGTCGGCGCGCATCGCGCCGACCTGATCCTGGCCGGCGCCGCCTGGACCGAAAAGCACGGCACCTACGTCAACACCGAAGGCCGCGCGCAGCTGGCGCGACAGGCGTCGTTCCCGCCGGGCGAAGCGCGCGAGGATTGGAAGATCCTGCGCGCCGTGTCGGAGCCGGCCGGTGCCACGCTGCCCTACGACACGCTGGGCGCGGTGCGGAAGCGTCTCAGCCTGCAGGCTGCGTGCTTCGCCAATGTCGATCGCGTCACGCCGGCGAGCTGGGCTTCGTTCGGCCGCGACGGCGCGGTTGCGGCGACCCCGTTCGTGCTGCCGATCGACAATTACTACATGACCGATCCGGTCAGCCGCGCTTCGCCGACCATGGCGGCGTGCGTGCGCGAGATCCTCGAAGGCGACACGGAAGAAGCGAAGAAGAAGACCGGCACCCATGGCTGAGATCAGCGACCTCTTCTGGGCCATCCCGACCGGCCTGCGCCTGACCATCGAGATCGTCTTCACGGTGCTCGTGCTGCTGGGCTGCTTTGCCTATGTGACCTACGCCGAGCGCAAGGTGCTGGGCGCGATCCAGCTGCGCCAGGGCCCGATCACGGTCGGTCCGTTCGGCCTGCTGCAGCCGATCGCCGACGGTCTGAAGCTGCTCTCGAAAGAGACCATCATCCCGGCCGGCGCCAATCGCGTGCTGTTCGTGCTGGCACCGATGGTGATGCTGACGCTGGCCCTGATCTCCTGGGCGGTGATCCCGTTCAGCGCCAATGCGGTGTTCGCCAACATCAATGTCGGCGTGCTGTACCTGTTCGCGGTGTCGTCGCTGGGCGTCTACGGCGTCATCATGGCGGGCTGGTCGTCGAATTCGAAATACTCGTTCCTGGGCGCGATGCGCTCGGCGGCGCAGATGGTGAGTTACGAGGTCTCGATGGGCCTCGTCATCGTCACCCAGCTGCTGATCGTCGGCTCGCTCAACCTCACCGAAATCGTCGAACATCGTTCGCCGGTGTGGCTGTGGATCCTGCAGCTGCCGATGCTGGTGATCTTTTTCATCTCGGCGCTGGCGGAAACCAACCGCGCGCCGTTCGACCTGCCGGAAGGCGAGTCGGAGCTGGTCGGTGGCTTCAACACTGAATATTCGTCGATGACGTTCGCGCTGTTCTTCATCGCCGAATATCTCAACATGATCCTGATGAGCGCGATCACCGCCGTGCTCTTCCTCGGCGGCTACCTGCCGCCGTTCGGCCTGATGATCGCGCCGCTGACCTGGATCCCCGGCATCCTGTGGTTCGCGCTCAAGGTCGCGTTCCTGCTGTTCGTCTTCATCTGGGTGCGCGGCACGGTTCCGCGCTACCGCTACGACCAGCTGATGCGCCTTGGCTGGAAGATCTTCCTGCCGTTCTCGCTGATCTGGGTGCTGGTGATCGCCGGCACCTTGATGGCCACCGGCATGCTGCCGGTTCGGAGCTGAGCCCCATGGCAACGAATTCCCTTGCAACCACCGTTCGCGGTTTTTTCCTGGTCGAGCTGGTGCGCGGCTTCGCCATGACGCTGCGCTACATGTTCCGCCCGCGCGCGACGATCAACTACCCGTTCGAGAAGGGCCCGATCAGCCCGCGCTTCCGCGGTGAACATGCGCTGCGCCGGTACGCCAACGGCGAAGAGCGCTGCATCGCATGCAAGCTGTGCGAGGCGGTGTGCCCGGCCCAGGCGATCACCATCGAAGCCGAACCGCGCGAAGACGGCAGCCGCCGTACCACGCGCTACGACATCGACATGACCAAATGCATCTATTGCGGCCTGTGCCAGGAAGCCTGCCCGGTCGATGCCATCGTCGAAGGCCCGAACTTCGAGTTCGCGGTCGAGACGCGCGAAGAGCTTTACTACGACAAGGCCAAGCTGCTCGCGAACGGCGACCGCTGGGAGGCGGCGCTGGCGCACAACCTCGCGGCCGACGCGCCGTACCGGTGAGCATTATTCCCCGCGAAAGCGGGGATCCATGGATGAACCAACGATGATCGACGTGAACAACAAGAACAGGAGCGAAGGCGGCGCGGGTCCTTGGACCCCCGCCTCCGGCTCGGGGGCCGGGACAAGCTTCGCGGGGGATTGCTGATGTACGAAGCAATCGCTTTTTACGGCTTTTCGGCCATTCTGCTGCTGGCGGCCGTGCTGGTCATCGCCAGCCGCAACCCGGTTCATTCGGTGCTGTGGCTGATCCTGGCCTTCTTCAACGCGGCCGGCCTGTTCGTGCTGCTTGGCGCCGAGTTCGTGGCGATGATCCTGGTGATCGTCTATGTCGGCGCGGTCGCGGTGCTGTTCCTGTTCGTGGTCATGATGCTCGACGTCGATCTGAGCGAGCTGCGCGCCGGCTTCGCACAGTATCTGCCGTTGGGCGTGCTGATCGGACTGGTGCTGCTGGTCGAGCTGATCTTCTTCGTGATCAGCGGCTGGACTTTGGGCCCGGCGCTCAAGAGCGCCATCGTCGCGGCAACGCCGGACGCGGCTTCGGTGTCGAACACGCGCGCCATCGGGCGGCTGCTCTACACCGACTATGTCTTCGTGTTCCAGGCCGCCGGCCTGGTGCTGCTGGTCGCGATGATCGGCGCCATCGTGCTGACGCTGCGTCAGCGCGTCGGCGTGCGCAAACAGAACATCGCCGCCCAGGTGGCGCGCCAGCGCAGTGACACGGTCGTTCTCAAGAAGGTCGAGACGGGAGCAGGGGCATGACCGTCGGTCTTGGCCACTATCTGACGGTCGCGTCGATCCTGTTCACGCTCGGCGTGTTCGGGATCTTCCTGAACCGCAAGAACATCATCGTGATCCTGATGTCGATCGAGCTGATCCTGCTCGCCGTCAACATCAACCTGGTCGCCTTCTCGTCCTTCCTGGGCGATCTGGTCGGCCAGATCTTCACGATGTTCGTGCTCACCGTCGCCGCGGCCGAGGCCGCGATCGGCCTCGCGATCCTGGTCGTCTACTTCCGCAATCGTGGTTCGATTGCGGTCGAAGACGTTTCGATGATGAAGGGCTGAGATGTTTTCCATCTTTGTCATCCCGGCGCAGGCCGGGACCCATGAATGTGCCAAGACGGATGCGCCGCGAATTGCCGGATCGATAGGCCCCGGCCGTCGCCGGGGTGACAGCGTTGGGAAAGGTCGCTGCTGATGCTCGAAGCGATCTGCATTCTCCTGCCGCTGCTCGCGGCCGCGATCGCCGGGCTCGGCAATCGCCGCCTGGGCGATCGTGGTGCCCAGTTCGTCACCTGCGGCGCGCTGATCCTGTCGGCGATCATCGGCGTCTATCTGTTCGCCGACGTCGCGCTCGGCCATCACCCGCGCACGGTGAAGCTGTTCAGCTGGATCGCCAGCGGCGATTTCCGCGCCGACTGGGCGCTGCGCTTCGACACGCTGACCGCCGTGATGGTGGTCGTGGTCACCGTCGTGTCGGCGTGCGTGCACGTCTACTCGGTCGGCTATATGAGCCACGACCATTCGAAGCCGCGCTTCATGGCGTATCTGTCGCTCTTCACCTTCATGATGCTGGCGCTGGTGACGGCGGACAATTTCCTGCAGCTCTTCTTCGGCTGGGAAGGCGTCGGTCTCGCGTCATATCTGCTGATCGGCTTCTGGTTCCACAAGGCCAGCGCCAACGACGCGGCGATCAAGGCGTTCCTGGTCAACCGCGTCGGCGACATGGGCTTCGCGCTCGGCATCATGGCCGTGTTCGCGATCTTCGGCTCGATCGAATTCAACACCGTCTTCGACGCCGCTGCCTCGAAGAACGCCGCCATGTTCAACTTCCTGGGCTATCAGGTGCCGGCGCTGACGACCGCGTGCCTGTTGCTGTTCATCGGTGCGATGGGCAAGTCGGCGCAGCTCGGCCTGCACACCTGGCTGCCGGACGCGATGGAAGGCCCGACCCCGGTCTCGGCGCTGATCCATGCCGCGACGATGGTGACTGCCGGCGTGTTCATGCTGTGCCGCTGCTCGCCGTTGTTCAGCCAGGCGCCCGACGCGCTCGCAGTCGTGTGCGTGGTGGGCAGTCTCACCGCCTTCGTGGCGGCGACGATCGGCCTGACCCAGTGGGACATCAAGCGCGTCATCGCCTATTCGACCATGAGCCAGCTCGGCTACATGTTCTTCGCCATCGGCGTCGGCGCCTATGCCGCGGCGATCTTCCATCTGATGACCCACGCTTTCTTCAAGGCGCTGCTGTTCCTGGGTGCGGGCTCGGTCATTCACGCGATCGACGGCGAGCAGGACATGCGCAACATGGGCGGCCTGCGCAAAGCCATTCCGAAGACCCACATGCTGATGTGGATCGGCAGCCTCGCGCTCGCCGGCATCGGCATTCCCGGCATCTATGGCTTCGCCGGCTTCTATTCGAAGGACGCCATCCTCGAAGCGAGCTGGGCTGCCGGCGGCATCGGACAGACCGCCTTCTGGCTCGGCATCGCGGCGGCTCTGTTCACTGCCTTCTATTCCTGGCGCCTGATCTACCTGACCTTCTTCGGCAAGTTCCGTGGCGATCATCACGTGCTCGAGCATGCGCATGAAAGCCCGCCGGTCATGCTGATCCCGCTCTATGTGCTGGCGGCGGGCGCGCTGTTTGCGGGTCTCGGGGCCTATAACTGGTTCGTCGGCCACGACCGGGCCGCCTTCTGGGGCACGTCGATCGTCACGCCGCCGGGACGCGATCCGATCGAAGCGGCGCACCACGTGCCCGAATGGGTCAGCCTCGCGCCGCTCGCGGTCGGCATCGTCGGCATTCTGCTGGCGAGCTGGTTCTACCTGAAGCGCACCGACCTGCCGAAGAAAGTGGCGGCCGCTTTCTCGGGCATCTACGTGCTCGTGTTCCGGAAGTACTATTTCGACGAGCTGTACGACGCGGTATTCGTGCGTCCGGCCTTGTGGCTCGGCCGCGTGTTCTGGAAGCGCGGCGACGAGGGCCTCATCGACACCTACGGTCCCGACGCGATCGCCTCGAACTCGCAGCGGTTTGCCGGTTTCGTTTCCAGATTCCAGACCGGCTACTTGTACCAATACGCTTTCGTGATGCTGATCGGCGTCGTGTTGTTCACGACCTGGTTCCTGTGGCGCGGACATTGAATTTCATTCCCCGCGAAAGCGGGGATGCATGTGCGGATGAAGTGAGAATGATTCAGGACAACTCACCGGCGGATCGTTGGGTCCCCGCTTTGGCGGGGATCTGAAGCGATGAACTCCGCTGCATCCTGGCCGATCCTTTCGGTCGTCACGTTCCTGCCCACGATCGGCGCGCTGCTCGCGTGCCTGATGCGCGGCGACACGCCGTCCGGCCAGCGCAACATCCGCTGGATCGGTCTGTGGACGTCGCTGCTGACCTTCGCGATCTCGCTGCTGATCTGGACCGGCTACGACCCGTCCAACGGCGGCTTCCAGTTCGTCGAACGGTACGCCTGGGTGCCCAGCGCCAACTTCGTCTACCAGAAGGGCGTCGACGGCATCTCGCTGTGGTTCGTGCTGATCTCGACCCTGCTGACGCCGATCTGCATCATCTCGAGCTGGGATTCGATCAAGGTCCGCCTCAAAGAGTGGATCGTAGCCCTGCTCGTGCTCGAGACCATGATGGTCGGCATGTTCACCGCGCTGGACCTGGTGCTGGTCTACGTCTTCTTCGAAGGCGTGCTGATCCCGATGTTCGTGATCATCGGCATCTGGGGTGGACAGCGGCGCATCTACGCCGCCTTCAAGTTCTTCCTCTACACGCTGGTCGGCTCGGTGCTGATGCTGCTCGCGATCGTCGCGATGTATCTGAAAGCCGGCACCACCGACATGATCGTGATCCTGCGCACGCCGTTCGCGCCGGAACTGCAGACCTATCTGTGGCTCGCCTTCTTCGCCTCCTTCGCGGTGAAGATGCCGATGTTCCCGGTCCATACCTGGCTGCCCGACGCGCATGTCGAAGCGCCGACCGCGGGCTCGGTGATCCTGGCGGCGGTGCTGCTCAAGATGGGCGGCTACGGCTTCATCCGCTTCTCGGTGCAGATGCTGCCCAATGCCAGCGAGTATTTCGCGCCGCTGATCTTCGCGCTGTCGATCGTGGCAATCATCTACACCTCGCTGGTGGCGCTGGTGCAGACCGACATGAAGAAGCTGATCGCCTATTCATCGGTCGCCCATATGGGCTTCGTGACGATGGGCATCTTCGCGCTCAACCAGCAGGGGCTGGAAGGCGGCGTGTTCCAGATGATCAGCCACGGCATCGTATCGGGCGCGCTCTTCCTCTGCGTCGGCGTCGTTTATGACCGGCTGCACACGCGCGAGATCGCGCGCTATGGCGGCATGGCCGTCAACATGCCGCGTTACGCGCTGGTGTTCATGGTGTTCACGCTGGCCTCGGTCGGCTTGCCGAGCACGTCGGGTTTCGTCGGCGAGTTCCTCAGCCTGGTTGGCGGCTTCCTGCGCAACACCTGGGTCGGCGTGCTCGCTTCGACCGGCCTGGTGCTCGGCGCCGCCTATATGCTGGTGCTGTATCGCAAGCTGTTCTTCGGTGTGCTGGACAAGGCCGACGTGAAGGCGATGAGCGACCTGCATTGGCGCGAGATCGTGGTCTTCGCGCCGCTGGTCGCGCTGGTCTTCTGGCTCGGCATCTATCCCGCCACGTTCAAGGATCCGATCGCATCGTCGGTGGCGGGCATCGTTTCCGCTCACCAAGCGCGCATTACGCCGAAAGCGGCGGAGGTCCCCGCGGCGAATGCGGGCAAGGTGAACTAAATGGGCCAATTCCTCTCCGCGCTGCCCGAGATCGTTCTCGCGGTCTTCTCGCTGGTGCTGCTGATCGGCGGCGCGTTCGGCGGCGAACGTTCGACGCGTACGATCGGCTGGCTGGCGCTGTTCGCGCTGATCGTGGTCGCGGTGCTGGTGCTGCGCCAGCCCGACGCGACCGTCGTTTCCTTCAACGGCCTGTTCAAGAGCGACGGTTTTTCCCGGATCTTCAAGATCCTGGTGCTGATCGGTTCGGGCCTGTCGATCCTGCTGTCGATGGACTGGCTGGAGCGCGAGAAGATCGCGCGCCCGGAATATCCGGTGCTGGTGCTGTTGGCGACGCTCGGCATGCTGGCGATGGTTTCGGCCAACGACCTGCTGTCGCTCTATGTCGGTCTCGAACTGCAGAGCCTGTCGCTCTACGTGCTCGCCGCGTTCCAGCGCGACACGGTCAGGTCGAGCGAAGCGGGGCTGAAATATTTCGTGCTCGGCGCGCTGTCGTCGGGCCTGCTGCTGTGGGGCGCGTCGCTCGTCTACGGCTTCTCGGGCACGACGCAGTTCGATCGCCTGGCGGCGGTCTTTGCCGCCGGCCCGGCCAATGTCGGGGTGGTGATCGGCCTCGTCTTCGTCGCCGCCGGCCTCGCCTTCAAGGTTTCGGCGGTGCCGTTCCATATGTGGACGCCCGACGTGTATGAGGGCGCGCCGACGCCGGTGACGGCGCTGTTCGCGATGGCGCCCAAGGTCGCCGCCATGGCGCTGTTCGTGCGCGTGCTGGTCGGGCCGTTCGGCCACCTGATGTTCGACTGGCGCCAGATCGTGCTGTTCGCCTCGGTGGCGTCGATGCTGCTGGGCTCGTTCGCCGCGATCGCGCAGCGCAACGTCAAGCGCCTGATGGCCTATTCGTCGATCGCCAATGTCGGCTACGCGCTGCTCGGCCTGGCGGCGGGCGGCCAGGCGGGCGTGCAGGGCGTCATCATTTATATGGCGATCTACGTGTTCATGACCGCCGGCACGTTCGGCGTCATCCTCGCGATGCGCCGCAACGGCACGGCGGCTGAACATGTGGACGATCTGGCCGGGCTGGGCCGGTCCCGCCCGGGCCTCGCCATCGCCATGCTCATTTTCATGTTCGCGCTGGCGGGCATTCCGCCGCTCGCGGGCTTCTGGGGCAAGTATTACGTCTTCATCGCCGCCATCCATGCCGGCGACCTTGCCCAGGCAGCGGACGCAAACCTGCTCTACGCGGCTGCGGTAATTGGCGTACTGACGAGCGCGGTGGCGGCCTTCTATTATCTTCGTATCGTGTAGTTCATGTAT
>JAQGIE010000248.1 GCA_028291365.1 Rhodospirillales bacterium | reverse complement strand
GGCTTGCGCGCGGTCTGGCGCCAGGCGGCGTGATGGCGTTGCTCGATTTCGCCACTATCGACGCAACGCCGCGGCGCGCTGCGGTCTGGCGTGCCGTGCTGGCGACCCTCGTCGTCGCCTTGGCGCTGTTCGCGTTGTTCTACCCGACGGAGATTGCGGGCGCGGTGCGCGTCTGGGATCAGTCGACCGCCTACACCCATTGCTGGCTGATCCTGCCGATCGTCGCGTATCTGTTGTGGGAACGCCGTCGCGAGCTGCAGGCCTGGACACCGTCGCCGACCGTGTGGCCGCTCTTGTTGGTGCCGGTGGCCGCGGCCTTGTGGCTGCTGGCGCAACGCGCGGGGATTCTCGAAGGCCGCCAGCTGGCGCTGATGCTGATGCTGCAGGCGGTGCTCGCGTCGCTGCTCGGTCCGCGCTTCTGGCGCGCTTTCATCTTCGAGCTGCTCTATCTGTTCTTTCTGATCCCGACCGGCGAGTTCCTGGTGCCGTCGCTGCAGAATTTCACGCGCGACTTCATCGTTGCCGGCCTGAACCTCATGCACGTGCCGGTTTTCTACGACGCCACCATGATCGAGATTCCGGAAGGGCGCTTCTTCGTCGCCGAAGCCTGCGCCGGCTTGCGCTTTCTGATCGCCTCGGTCGCGTTCGGCTCGCTCTACGCCTATCTGATCTTCCGCAGCTGGAAGCGGCGGCTGATTTTTTTCGGCGTCTCGCTGATTGTCCCGATTTTCGCCAACGGCGTGCGTGCCTTGGGCATCGTGCTGGTCGGCCATTGGCTCGGCAGCGCCCAGGCGGCGGCGACCGATCACGTTCTGTATGGCTGGATGTTCTTCACGCTGGTCCTGTTCCTGCTGATCGCGCTGGGCCTGCCGTTCCGCGAGTCACGCCGCGTGAACTCGCCCATCCCAGTTCCCACAGCCGCGCCGCGCGCGCGTTTGCCGGTGATCGCGATGGCGGCGCTGTTGCTGGTGGCGCTGCCGCAATTCGCAGCCCGCGCGCTGTCGCCGCAATTGCGCATCGACGTGCTGGCGGGCGCCCGGATCGGGAAGCTCGAAGCGCATCCGGCCGGCGAGCGACTCTTCCCGCAGGCGCCGGTCGAGCTCGACCTGGTCGGTGACGGCGTGCGCCCGGGTTCGTTGCGGCTGGTGATGGCGCCCGATTTCGGCGCCATCAAACCCGAACTCGCGGTCGATCGCGACCATGACGGCGAACCGATCGAAAGCCGCGACTCGTCGCAGGCGCTCACCGTCGACGGCGTCGTGCTGCCGGCGCAGCGCCGCGAGTTCCAGGCGCGCGGACAACGCCGCGTCCTGTTCGTGGTGCCGCTGGTCGAAGGCAAGCCGGCCGCGCTGGGCGGCGTCGCGCGCCTGCGCGCAGCGTTGATGCCGTCACGCCTGCCGCGTGCGGCGATTGCGGTGCTGGTGCCCGCCTCGGAGAATGCACAGGACGAGGCCATCACCTTGTTGCGCGGGCTCGATCCGTTGCCGAGCTCGCTGCAGCCGCTCTTGGCGCGCGCGGTGCGATGATCGACGAACTACACCGTCGGCGACCGGTGGAACGCGCGTTCCAGCACGCGGCGTAGCGACGGTTCGTCGAGCGGCTTGGGCAGGATGGCGAGCGGTTCGATCGCGCGCATCGCCACCATCGAACTTCCGTCGGCATTGCCGGTCACGAACACGATCGGCACCGGACAGAGCGCGGTGATGCGCCGCGCCGCGTCGATTCCATCCGAACCCTCGGCCAGCCGCAGATCCATGGTGATCGCGTCGGCGCCTTCGCGTTGGAAGGTTTCGACCGCTTCATTGGCGGTCGATGCCGGGCCGACCGGCACGAAGCCCCACTCTTCGAGGCAGCGCGCATAGTCCAACGCGAGCAGCATTTCATCTTCGACCACCAGCACTCTTTTCGCCGGAGTCGCGTTCGCGTGCACGATTATTTCCTTAGGTTGCAAAACGCATCCTACGATCCCAACGCCGTGTTTGGTCCGAAGGTCCGTCGCGACGAATAACTGTTCTAAAAAGAGGCCCGCCCGCGCAGCTCTTCGAACGAGATCATTACATTTGTTTGAAACGCGGCCCGCGCCTGCAAGCGGCGATACCAGGCATCGACATGCGGCAGGTTCGGCCGCTCGATGTCGAGATGGTACCAGCGATAGAGCGGCGTACCGGCGGCGATGTCGGCGAGGGTGATGTCGTGGCCAGCGATATAGGGCTGGACCGCCAGCATCTCGTCGAGCAGCGCGTAGCAACGCGCCGTGTCGGCCAATGCCTTCTCCACCGCGGCGCTGTTCCGCTCGGCTTCCGGCGTGCGGAAGAAGCCCCAGAACAGTCGCGTGAAAGCCGGCAGCAACGTCGTCGATGACCATTCGACCCAGCGATCCGAGCGCGACTCGATGGCGGGATCGGGCGACCAGAAACGGCCGCGCCCGTAGCGCGCCGCGAGGTACCGCAGGATCGCGTGCGATTCCCACAGCACGACTTCGTCGTCCTGCAGCACGGGCACTTTCTGATGCGGGTTGCGGGCGCGGAATTCTTCCGTGTCGAGCCCACCGAAACTGCCGCCGGCCGGAATATGCTCGAACTCGAGCGCCAGCTCGTCGGCCAGCCACAGCACCTTCTGCACGTTGAACGAATTGCGTCGGCCCCAGATCGTGCGCATCACGCCTCGCAAAGTCGGTAAAACTTGGAAAGTCTGTATCGCGCGGCGGGCGGTTCCCGTGATCGCGCCGTGAGCGGATCCGGTTTGCACACTCGCTGCATGCACAATCCCGGTCGTCGCTTGCTCACCAACTCGCCGGCGGCGGAATTTCGGTGAAGTCGCGGAAGCGGCATTGGCGGCCGTCGGCGATGATCGAGGCGAATTTGTCGACTTCGCCGAGGCTGCGCGGCACGACGCCGATCTGCTGCGCATAGGGCAGGCCGAGACAGGGGGCGAAGAAGGTGGCGCGGAAAGTGCGGCCGTTGCGCGAGCGCAGCAGGATCGCTTGTTCGCCTTCGGCCTTCCAGTCGATCACGCCGCCGAACGCGACCTGGTCGATCTTGGCGTTGGGCACCGGCGCGGTGAGCGGCGGGCGGGGCGGGGTCTCGGTGGCGCAGGCGCCGAGGATCAGGAGCAGGAGCGGAATCGCGCGCATGACGGGCAGCATGCACGCCGCGCCGCGACCTGCCACTGTCCTGTCACCAGCCGGGGACGGGCGGGATTTCATAGAGTTCCTGGAACTGGCACCGACGCCCCTCCACCAGCACCGCGGAAAACCGGTCGAGTTCGTCGCCGCCGCCCGTGTCGAACCCGACGCCGGTGGCGAAGGGCAGGTCCGGGCACGGCCCCATGAAGGGGGCGCGGTAGTAACGATGATCCCTGGTCCTGATCAGGATCGCCTTGCCGTCCTCTTCCTTCCAGTCATCGATGTTGAGCCTGAAAAAGGGAATTCGCGCATTCGGCACCGGCTGGGTCGGCGGCGGCGGTGGCGGAGCGCTCTGGCAGCCCGCGAGCAGGAGCAGGACGAGCGTAACCGGTGCCATGCGCATGTTGGGTCCTCCGGGCGGGTTCTGCGTCGTGAACGCGTGAACGGGCCGGCCCTCCGGGTGAGCACGTTTAGAAACAATCAATGCCTGATGCCCGAGGGTGCAGGCATGCCGGCCCACATCAAATATGCCGAGGCCGACCACGCGCGCGGCCTGCCCATCCCCTGGTGGAGCAAGCTCGGCGCCAAGCTCGTCCTGCATCACACGCCGGGTGCCCGGCGCATTGCCGAACGGCTGGGCCTGTTCCGGCCCGGCGATCTGGCCAGCAACGTCGAACGCGTGGTCGACGGGTTCGAAGAACATCTCGCGGTCTATCGCAACCGTGCGCGCCGGGCGCCTTCGGCCGTGCTCGAACTCGGGCCGGGCAACAGCGTCGGGCGCGCCCTGTGCGCTGCCGCGCACGGCGCCAAGCGCAGCTGGTTCATCGATGCGGGCGATCACGCGACTCATTCGATCGATCACTATCGCGCCGTCGCGCAACGTTTGCGGGCGCGCGGCCTGCCGTCGCCGGACATCGATGACGTTCCCGATCGCGCCGGCGCGCTGGCCGTGTCGCGCGCGCAATTCTCGATCGACGGTCTGGCCGGATTGCGTCGCGTGCCGACCGGCTCGGTCGATCTGGTTTTCTCCGACGCGGTGCTCGAACATTTGCCGGTGTCGGAGTTCGACGAGTTCCTGCGCGAGACGCAGCGCGTGCTGGCGCCGGGCGGACTCGCCAGCCACGGCATCGAATATCACGATCATCTCGGCGGCGGGCTCGAACATCTGCGCTTCGCGCCGACATTCTGGGAACGGCGCGCCGTGGCCGAGGCGGGCTTCTATACCAACCGCATGCTGCATTCGCGCGTGCTCGCCGCCGCCGGCTGCGCCGGCTTCGACGTCGAGACGTTGTGGGAATTGCGCTGGCCCGAACCGCGCATCGCGCGCCAGCGACTGCATCCGTCGTTCCGCGACGCGAGCGACGACGATCTCAGCATGTGCGCCGCCTGGCTGGTGCTGCGGCCGCGTTAGCAGGCTGTTGAAAATCCTGCCGCAGCCGCACTGGCATGGCGTTCGCGAGATTTCACCACAGAGATCACAGAGAAACAGAGAACACAGAGGCGATTGATCTCCTGATGCGCGCTTGGCGCGCGTCGATCAAAACCGGGCTCGGTCGGAGTGATCGGTCGTTGCAGTCCCTCTGTGTTCTCCGCGTTCTCTGCGTTCTCTGTGATAAAAACTTCCATCTCTGACGAAGAAGATTCTCCGCAGAACCGCGCTGCGTTTTTCAACAACTAGCTAAAATATTTCACTGGTCTTCCGGCTTGTGAGTCCGAGACCTAGCGCATCGGATCCAGCGTCTCGGCGACTTTTTCCTTTTCCGCGCGCGGCAGCAACGTCATCATCAGGATGAAGCCCGACAGCACCAGGCAGATGGCATTGGTGACGATCAGCGGCCATTGATCGAGCATCACGCCGTACGCCGTCCACAGCGCGAAGCCGACCAGCGTCACCGAATACATCCCGACCGACAGGTCGCGGGTGCGCCGTTCGCGGATCACTTTCCAGGCCTGGGGCAGGAAACTCGTGGTCGAGCAGATCGCAGCGCCGGCGCCGATCCACGTCGCCCAGGAACTATCGGCCGCCATTCGCAACTCCTTCGCAGCCCCGTCACCGTATATGCACCGGAGCCGTGCATAGTGAGGACGTGACGATCCCCAACCATGCTCTCCTGATGGCGCTCGACTGGAAGCACCGCTACGGCTCCAGCTCGCTCGAACTCGTGCTCGCACGAATCGACGTGCATCTGAAAGCAGGTGAGGTGGTTGACGCGCGCGAGTGGACGCAGGTGGCCACGGTGCTGACGCGCGCCTTGCTGCGCACCGATGCGTCGGTCGTCGGCATCGCCGAAGCCAGACGCGCTCAGCCGACGCCGCTATAGCTCCAGGAAAGGCGGATGCGCCGCGCGCGCGCCGCGCACCAGACCGCGACGTGATCGAGCGCGCGATCCAGCTCATCGGCGTCGATCAGGTCACCGTCGTCCCAAGCGGCGGGGAAGGGCACATCGACGATGCAGGCCTGGGCCGCCGGCGCTTCGACATAGCGCAGCGTCAGGTTGCGGCCGCCGACGCGAACGCGGAGCCGGCCGCCATGCAGCGGTTCGATCCCGTCATGCGTACGGATCCGGCACTCGATCGGGAATCGGATGACTTCGCCCATGCGGTGAAAAGCACGCAAGACGCCTGTCTGTTCCGCAGCGACCTAAATCCGCGGCGGTATGTTTCCTGTTGCACGTTTCCTGTTGCGCCGGCGCCGCGACCCCACAAGATGGCGGCGGAACATTGCGTCGTTTTGGAGGTTGCGCCTGCATGAGGAAGAACGTGCGTTGGCTGCAGATTACCGCCGTCGTATCGGCTTTGTGGCTGGTCGGGACGATGGCTGTGGTCGGCTCGCGCATCCAGACGCAGGTGGAATCGCAGCGCGCCATCGAACTGGAACTTGCCGACGGCGCGCCCGCCGCTGCCACGCCGGGCTTTTTGCAGGTCGCACGCTGCATGATGCGGTATGGCGGCTGGCAGCTTGCCGAGGTCGGCGGTGCGCCGGTTGTGGCCTTGTTGCTGATCGGCGTGGCCGGCCGGTATCGATCGAATTCGCCACGGACCTCGCGCCTGCGACGCGCAACCCCGTTCCGCGACGACCCGGAACGGATCTAGTGTCCGCGCGGCATGAGCCGCGTACCAGCAGAGACACAGGACCGCGAGGCATTGCTGCAGGCAACGCTCGATGCGGTCGATATCGGCGTGTGGAATCTCGACCACCGCACCGGCGCCTTTGAAGGCTCGCCGATCCATGACCGCATTCTCGGGTGTGAATCGCGGCCGCCCGGCTGGACCACCAATGACTTTCTCAAACACGTGCTGGCCGAAGACCGGCAGCGCGTCCAGACCGCGCTCGATCTCGCGGCACCCAGTCAGGGGGACTTCGTGCTCGAATGCCGCATCCTCCGGCTCGACGGCACGATGCGCTGGATCGAGATGCGCGGCCGCACCGAACGCGACGCGCACGGACGCCCGGCGCGCACGATGGGCGTGCTGTTCGACATCACCGCGCGCAAGGACCAGCAGGCCGAACTGCACGCCAATGAAGAGCGGTTCCGCGTCCTGACCGAGAAGATCGGCGATGTGGTCTGGGTGTCGGATCCGTCGATCCCGAGCGTCCTTTATGTCTCGCCGGGCTACGCCAACCTGTGGGGGCGACCGAAGGAAGAACTCGAACAGCGCTTCGAATCCTGGATCGACAACATCCACCCCGACGACCGCAGCCGCGTCCGCCGCGCCTTCGCCGAGAACATTGATGACGGCACCTACGACGAGATGTATCGCGTCGTCCGTCCCGACGGCTCCGAACGCTGGGTACGCGACCGCGGCTGGCCGATCGGGGACGGCGCCCGCGTCGTCGGCATCGCCACCGACATCACCGCGCTGAAACGCAGTGAGGAGGCGCAGCTTCTGCTGGTCGCCGAACTCTCGCACCGAGTGAAGAATGCACTGGCGACGGTGATTTCGATCGCGCAGCAGACGCGTCTGGAATCGCGCGACGCCGAGGAGTTCGGGCGCATCTTCGAACAGCGCATCCGCGCGCTGGCGCATGTGCACGGGCTGCTGGCCGAGACGCAGTGGCACGGCGCGTCGCTGACCGGCATGGTCGCAGAACAGCTCGAACCCTATCAGGGGGACCGCAGCGCTCGCGTCGCCATCTCGGGACCCGACCTGCTGCTGCGTCCCAAGACGGCGCTGCTGCTGGGCATGATCCTGCACGAGCTCGCGACCAATGCGGCCAAGCATGGCGCCCTGTCGACGACCGACGGATCGGTCGACGTGTCCTGGGCGGTGCTGTTCGAAAGCGGCATGCGCCGCCTCATTCTGGACTGGACCGAAAGCGGCGGCCCCCAAGTGACGCCGCCGACAAGGCGCGGATTCGGACGCACGCTGGTCGAGCGCGGCCTGGGCTACGAACTCGGCGGCACCGCCAGGCTCGGGTTCGAGCCGACCGGGTTGCGCGCGCGGCTCGAAATACCGTTGCCGATTTCGGACTGAAATCCTGCCGCGCGAACGCGCGGAAATCCGTGCGCCGCTTGTTGATTCCACACTCTATCCTGCAGCGTCCGGTGCCGCTACACAGGCGGCCTCATGCAAGCACCCCGTCTCAGAATTCTCGTCGTCGAGGACGAGTTCGTCGTCGCGCTGGCGATCGAGCGCACGCTCGAAGAGCTCGGCCATGAAGCAGTCACCGGCGGCGCCAGCGTCCAGGACGCGCTGCGCGCGGCCGAGGCGCCCGACCTCGACGCGGCGCTGCTCGACGTCAACATCCATGGCGGCCCGGTCTGGCCGGCCGCAGAGCGGCTGGCCCAGCGCGGCGTGCCGATCCTGCTGGTGACCGGCTATGGCGAAAACGGGATCGATCCGGCCTGGCGGCACCTGCCGCGCTGCGCCAAGCCCTTCGACCAGGGCGAGATCGAGCGGTTCGTCGGCGAACTTCCGGCCCGGGCGCGACGTTTTAGCCGGACAGGAACAAACCACCATGCGGGAACAAGCCTCTAGCACGGGTTGTTCACGGGGTCGGTAACAGGCGCACACGTCGCGAGTAACGACCTTGACTCAACGAACCGTCCTCATCGTCGACGACGATCCTCGGGTTCGCGCAACGGCGGTGGAGCTGTTTCGTGAGTTGGGGTTCTGGGTTTTTGATGCCTATAACGGCTCGCAGGCGCTCGAAATCGTGGCGGCCGGCCGTCCGCCGATCGATTGCATGTTCGTCGACATTCGCATGCCGGGCATGTCGGGCACCGAACTGGCGCGCATCGTTCGCGACCGTCATCCCGAGGTCAAGGTGGTGCTGACCACCGGCTACCATCTCGAACAGAAGCCCGACCTGCCGATGGTGGCCAAGCCGTGGCAGCTCGATCAGATCAGGCGCGTCCTCGGCACCGGCGGCGGCACCGCGCATTGAAGCTCAGGCGCGGGCCTTCTGCTGCCGCGCCAGGCGCAGCTCGCGCCAGATTTCTTCCCAGCTTTCGACCATCTTCTGCAGCGTGAAGTCGCGCGCCACGCGCGCCCGGTTCGCGACCGCCAGTTGCCGGCGCAGGGCGCCATTATCGATCAGCTTCGCCAGCGCGCTTGCCAGCGCCACCGTGTCGTGGCGATCGACCACGTAGGGACGGTTCTCGTCGGCCAGCATCGCGGCGATGTCGCCGACATCGGTCGCGGCCACCGGCAATCCCGCCGCCATCGCCTCGAGCAGCGCCATCGGCATCTGTTCGGTGTCGGACGTGATCGCGAACAGGTCGAGCTGGGCGAGTGCCGGCGCCGGATCGGCGACATGGCCGTGGAAGACGGTGCGGCCGGCAATGCCCAGCTCGCGCGCGCGCGCTTCGAGCGCCGGGCGTTCGGGCCCGTCGCCCCAGATCGACAGGGTCGCGCCCGGCCGTGACGCGGCAGCAAACGCGTCGAGCAGCCGCCCGACATTCTTCTCGGCACGCAGCGGGCACAGCGTCCCGACGCGCACGGTGGGCGTTGCAGCGTCGAGCAGCGCCGACGCGTCGCTGTAAGCCGACGCGTCGCTGTAAATTGACGCCTCCGCGTCGCGGTAATTTGACGCCTCCGGGTCTTGGGGCAGCCACGGCGCGAAGCGCCGGACTTCGACCCCGTTGGGAACGTAGCGCAGCCGGGCGCGCGGCACGCGCCACGCTGACGCAGCGGCAAGCAGGGTGCGCGACGGCACCAGCACGCGCGTAGCGCCGCCCAGCGCGATGCGACGGGCCTGCACGCGACGCTGCAGTTGCGCGTCGGCTTCTTCAGGACCGAACCCGTCCGCGACGTGCAGATGTGGAAAGCCGATCAACCGTGCCGCCAGCGCCCATTCGATGGCGCCCCAATTGTAGGTGACCAGCAGCGCCGGCCGCGTCCGCCGCAACAGCGCGACGGCGCGCGCGATATTGCGCAGCGCCTGACCCTTGCGACCGGGATTGTCGATCAGCTCGAAATCGACGTCGCCGTGCAGCAGCGAAACCGCCTGCGTGCGCCCGTCCAGCGACAGGACGCGATGGCGCCAATTGATGCCCAGCGCATTGGCGATGGTGGCAAAGCGGGTCTGCGGCCCGCCGACCGCGAAGGTCGAGAAGACGTGGAGCAACGTCGGTCGGTCGACCGCGCGCTGCATCTCAGGCCGCACTCTGAACGTTCTGGCCCCGTGGCGCGGGCGCCTGTCCCGGACTTGATCCGGGCGCGGGGTCGGGGACGGAGTCGCCGGAACGCGCGACGAAGCCGTCGGACATCGAGGCGTCGGCTGGCGCAGCGGAATCGCGTTCGAACGGCGTCGCGTGCGGCGCGATCGCCTGGCGCACGAACTCGGCGCGCTCGGCGACCGGTTTCCAGGCCAGGTCGCGCTTGGCGTCGGCGGTGTCGAACTTCGCCACCAGCCCGCGCGAATGCAGGTCGCGCTTGGACGGGAAGACGTTGCCGGCGCGCCGGGCCGCCAGCTTGATCCCCCATTTGCCGACTTCGCCGGCATGCAGGCCGGTGACGCTGCGCGGATGGAAGCGGATGGGACGGTCCAGCGCGCGCGCCAGCTCGGCGATGTAGTCGCGCGCGGTCAACCGCACGTCGCCGACCAGATTATATGCATGTCCCGCCGCCGCCGGCGCGCGCGTCGCCGCGACGATGGCGTCCGCGACGTCGTCGACCAGCACGAAGGGCAGCTCGTTGCGCCCGTCATTCCAGCCGATCACGTGCTGTTCGTTGTTCTGGAAACCGACGCCGGAATGGAACGGGCTGGTGCCGGCGCCGACCACCAGGCCGGGCCGCAACAGCACCAGCGCAAGCCCGCTTTCGCGGGCGAAGGACGACACGGCGAGATCGGTCTCGGCTTTGACGCGGGCATAGAGCGCGCGCGTCTCCTTTTCCGGATCGGGCGGCGTGGCGCCGTCGATGACGCTGGCGGGATCGCCGAGATAAAGGCCCGCGATCGAGCCGACATGAACCAGCCGCTCGACGCCGGCTTCGCGCGCGGCGCGCGCCACGTTGAGCGCGCCGCCGAGCATGCCTGCGCGCACCGCCTCGTAATCCTCGCCGCCGCCGCCATGGGCGAGATTGACGACGCAGCGCGCGCCTGCGACCGCGCGCGCCACCGAGGCGGGGTCGGCGATATTGGCGCGCACCATTTCGACGCCGCCCGGCTCCTGATGTTCCATCGGCGTGGCACTGCGCGCCGCGACGCGCACGCGCCAGCCTGCGGCGCGCAGTTTCTCGACCGTCGGCGTGCCGATGAAACCGGTGCCGCCGAACACGGTGACCAGCGGCGCATTGGCGTCGGTCTGCACCGCCGGCTTCGACACCGCGACGCGCGGCGACGAGGCCGGACGCAGCGCGTCGATCTGTTCGCAGATTTCCAGCAGCTCGAGTCCGAACTGGCCGGTGAACGGCGCCGGACCGCCCGGAAGCGCCGCATGAAAGCCGCGGATCGAGGCGCGCATCGAGACGAAGAACGAGTCGTTGCGCGGCACCAGCTTCAGCGTGCCGGCGGCGTAGCTGCCGACCGCGCGCGCACTGTCGCGCAGCAGCGCGACGCTCGAACGCAGCCCGTCGCGCAGGTCGCTGATGGTTCCGAGATGCTCGCTGCGGCCGGTGGCGGTGATGCGGTCGCGCAGCAGATCGACCGCGACGCTGCCGTCGTCGCACAGCGCGGTAAACCCCCAGGCCGGGAAACTATGGCCGAAGGCGAGATGGAGCTGCGCGCTGCACCGCGCGCCGTCGAGATCGATGCTCCAGCGGTCGGGGAAGCGCAGCTCGGGATCGAGCCGCAGCGGCGGCGCCGCGATGCCCGCGACGCGCGACACCGGACCGGTCAAGCTCACCAGCTGCGACAACGGATGCACCGCCTGTTCGAGCAGGATGTTGAGCGGCTTCTGGAACATCCAGGCGCCGAACTGGCGCGCCGCCAGCTGGCGCAGCGGCATCGCATAGGTGAAGGCGATGTGCCGGATGTTGCCGAAGCGGCCCGACTGCAGCAGCGCGCGGGCGCGCACGAAGGCGGGCTGCAGCACGAAATTCTGGTTGACCCCGAGTACCGCGCCGCCGGCGGCGGCGGCCTCGACGAGTTCGCGCGCCGCCGCGGCGGAATCGGCCAGCGGCTTTTCGACCAGCGCGTGAATGCCACGTTCGAGCAATGGCAGCGCCACGGCGCGATGCAGGTCGGGTGGTACCAGCACGTGGGCAGCGTCAATCGCGCCCTCGTTGAGCAAGGTCTCCACCGCGCCCTCGCTGCGCGCAACGCCGAACGCACGCGCAAGCTTGGCGGCGCGCGCCGGGTCGCGATCGACCACGGCGACGATCTCGACGCCCCTGGTGGCCTGCAGCGCCTCGAGATGCGCCGCCGAGATGGCACCGGCGCCGATCACTGCGACCCTCGTCCTGCTCAGGAGTTTGGAACTATGGGTGCGGCCGCGCGGTTCGGTGCGGACGCTGCGAAGTGAGGAGTGGTTTTGCACGCCCGCCAGAATGCCGGGCATACCGGCTTGGTTGCATCGCTCGAAGAACTGCCTGCGCCAAAAACCCTGGCGCCGGTGTGGGAGTCGCTTGCAAGCCGCGCCTCCGCGTCGTTTTTCCAGAGCTGGACCTGGGCCGGGTGCGACATCGAGCGGCGGTTTGCCGCCGCGCGCCTGCTGCGCGTGACGCGCGACGGCGCCGATCCGAGGTGGGGAACGGTGGCGCTGGCCCTGGTCGCGATCGATCCAAGGCGCGGGCGGCTGCTGATCAACCAGACCGGCGATGCGGCCGAGGATTCGGTGTTCGTCGAGCGCGGCGGCGTGCTGATCGCGGGCGGCGAGGATCCTGCCCACGTGCTAGACCTGTGCATGGAGGCGCTGGCCGCCGATGCGGCCGCGCGCCGCTGCACGCTGTGGTCGGTCGCCGGGGCCGACGCCGCGCAACGG
>JAQGIE010000182.1 GCA_028291365.1 Rhodospirillales bacterium | reverse complement strand
TGTCCGTCGCCGCCGATGCGGATCCAGGAATCCAGCGACGGTGCGCTCTTGAGACTGCCCGGCAATCCCGGCGCCACGACCTTGGGACCGGCGCCGCCTTCACCGCCGCCGGCTTGCTGCGCCCAGACGCGCGCGGATCGGGCAAAGGCGACGGTGATCGCACCGCCGGCGACGAAGCCGCGCCGCGTGATCGTGCCCATCACGGTGCCTCGGCAGCGCGGCGAACCGCGCGCAAAATTCGCATATGCGTTCCGCAGCGGCAGAGATTGGGCTGCATGTGCGCGCGGATCTGCGCCTCGCTTGGCGATGGATTTCGTTCGAGCAGCGCCTGCGCGCGCATGATCATGCCGGCGATACAGTAGCCGCATTGCGCCGCCTGCTCAGTCGCGAAAGCCTGCTGCAGCTTGCCGTTGCCGAGGCCTTCGACGGTGCGGACGCGGCGGCCGGCGAGCGTCGCGAGCGGCGTCACGCAGGCGAAAACCGGCTTGTCGTCGACCAGCACCGTGCAGGCGCCGCACTGGCCGAGGCCGCAGCCATACTTGGCGCCGTTGAGCGCGAGATCGTCGCGCAGCACGTAGAGCAACGGCGTTGCCGGATCGCCGTCGATTGCATGATCGCGGCCATTCACGTTCAGCGTCACGGTCATGGCGCGTTGCCCTCCTTGCGTGCGGCAGCAACCTCGCGTTCGAGGCTGGACCAGGCAGGCTGCGTGCTGAACCGCGCGCGCAGATAGGCGGTCAGATCGGCGAGTTGGCGATCGTCGAACGTGTCGCCGAAGGCGGGCATGGCAGGTCCGCTGTCGCCGAGCGGCGGCGCCAGCCCCTGCAGCACGATGAGGATTGCATCGCGCGGCGTCGTCTCGTGCAGCGGCGTGCCGAACGAAAGCGGCGGCCGCCCCTGCAGCATCATCGGCGCGCCGTTCTCGTGGCAGGCGGCGCAGGCGCCGGCGAACAGGGTGGCGCCAGCCGGCTGGATCTGCGCCGCAGCCTCGCGACGGTCGAGCGCCGGGGCGTCCGGCGCCTGCCGGATCCATTTCGCGACATAGGCTGCGATCGCGCGAATGTCGGCGTCGGGCGCGCCCGACAGGCTACGCGCGACCGGCCCCATCGGACCCGCCGCAGCAGCGTGGTTGGAGTCGAAACCGGTGCGCAGATACCCGGCGATACGGTCCTCGCTCCAGGCTCGATGGGACGGGTTCGATCCGTCGAGCGGCGGTGCGTACCAACCTTCCGACCAACCGCCGGCAAATGGACGATCGCGCCGTTCGGCGCCCAGCCCGTTGCGCGGCGTGTGGCACGCGCCGCAATGGGCCAGCACCTGCACCAGATAGGCGCCGCGGTCGGCGGGCGCCGCGTCACGATGCAGAAACAGCAGCTTCCAACCGGCCAGCAGCGGACGAAAGCCGAGCGGAGGGATCAGACGGTTGGCGGGCGCCTGCTGCGCGACCGCCGGACGCGTCATCAGGAAGGCGTAGAGCGCGTCAATGTCGGCGTCGGCAAGCGCGTTGAAATGCTCGTACGGAAAGGCGGGATAGAGATGCGTGCCGTCGCGCGCCACGCCTTCGCGCAACGCGCGTGCGAACGCGTCTTTGGGCCAGCTGCCGATGCCGCTTGCCTCGTCGGGCGTGATGTTGGTGCCGTAGATGGTGCCGAACGGGGTGGCCAGCGCACGGCCGCCGGCATACAGCGCGCCGCCAGCCTGCGTGTGGCATACGGCACAATTGCCGATGCGGGCCAGCGCCGCGCCGCGTTCGACGAGGTCTTTGGCGAAGGACGCGGGGTCGGGCCGGGGGATGGCGGCGATCGACGCGCGGTGGCTGAGCGCGAGCGCAATCGCGCCAGCGGCAAGGACGCCGCAAAGCACGTATCCGGCGAGGCGGGCAGCGCGACGGGCCAACGGAGAAACCTTGCTGCTGGATGGGCGACCCTGACGTGAACGCCACCCGGCGGCAAAATCTCCCCCTGGGTCGGCATCGCGTCCGGTCGACAACGTGACCAGCAGGAACTCAGTAGAAGCGCGGGATCGGTCCGTTCTGTCTGGTGCTGCGCTCGCCGAGATCGAAGAAGATCTCGTCGACATAGCACCAGCCCCAGCCCTCGGGCGGATCGTAGCCTTCGATGATCGGATGCCGGGTGGCGTGAAAATGCCTGGTCGCGTGCCGGTTCGGCGACTGGTCGCAGCAACCGACATGGCCGCAGGTTCGGCACAGCCGCAGATGCAGCCATTCGCTGCCGATTTTCAGGCATTCCTCGCAGCCCAGCGCGCTGGGCGTCACGTCCTGGATAGCGTCGATATGGGAACAGCCGTCAGGCATGGGAACCTCCGTGCTGGCCGCAGCCTAGCAGAGTTCGTGACGCCGCGTTGCGGCTGCTTTGATGACGACCTACCGTGAACGCCATGTCGCACGCCACGCCTGCAGCCGATCTCGATCCGACCGATCCTTATGCTCGTGCCGGCCAGACGTTTCCGCAGCTGAGCCGGGAAATGGCGGCGCGTGCGGTCAGCTACGGCAGCGAGGAGCGCCTGCCCAAGGGCACGCTGCTGTTCGAACGCGGCGAGCGCAGCGTCGATTTCTTCATCGTAATCGAAGGCACGATCGAGATCTTCGAGCTCGACGAGGACGGCGCGCCCAACGTCTTCACCGTGCATGACGAGCGGCAATTCACCGGCGAGCTCGACCTGTTCAACAACCGCGAGGTGCTGGTGTCGGGTCGTACCGGCACCGACAGCCGCGTCGTTCGCGTCAAGCGCGCCGACTTCCGGCGGCTGGTCACCGGCGAGCCGGATATCGGCGAGATCATCATGCGCGCCTTCATCCTGCGCCGGGTCGGGCTGATCCGGCACGGCCAGGGCGGCGTGGTGCTGATCGGGCCGGGTCACGGCGGCGAGATGTTGCGGCTCAAACGGTTCCTCACGCGCAACGGCTATCCGCATCGCCTGCTCGACACCGAAGTGGATCCGGACGCCGACGGGTTTCTCGACTGTTTCCGCCTGACGGCGGATCAGTTGCCGGTGGTGATCACGCCCGATCATCGCGTGCTGCGCAATCCGGCGACGTCAGCACTGGCCGACGCGCTCGGCCTGACCGAGGAGATCGATCCGTCGCGCGTCTACGACGTCGCGGTGGTGGGGGCGGGGCCGGCCGGACTCGCGGCTGCGGTCTATGGCGCGTCGGAAGGGCTCGACACGATCGTGCTCGAAGCGCTGGCCCCCGGCGGTCAAGCCGGCACCAGCTCGAAGATCGAAAACTATCTCGGCTTTCCGACCGGCATTTCGGGCCAGGCGCTGGCGGGACGGGCGCAGGTGCAGGCGCAGAAATTCGGCGCGCGGCTCGCGATTTCGCGCAGCGCCACCGGCATCGAATGCGCCGTGACGCCGTATCGGATCCTGCTCGAGGACAAACGGTCGATCCAGGCGCGCGCCATCGTGATCGCGACCGGCGCGCGCTATCGCAAGCTCGACGTGCCCGACTATGAGAGGTTCGAAGGTCAGGGGATCCACTACGCCGCGACGCCGATGGAAGCGCAGCTGTGCGGCGGCGAACCGGTGATCGTGGTCGGCGGCGGCAACTCGGCCGGCCAGGCCGCGGTGTTCCTGTCGCGCACCGCCGCGCATGTGCACATTCTGGTGCGCGCCCGTGGGCTTGCCGCGACCATGTCCGACTATCTCGTGCAGCGGATCGAGCAATCACCGCACATCACGCTGCACGCCCAGACCGAGATCACCGCGCTCGACGGCGACGAGCGGCTGCGCAGCGTCACCTGGACCCATCGGACCAATGGTGAAAGCGCAACCCATCCGGTGGGGAATATTTTCGTGATGATCGGGGCCGAGCCCAACACCGAATGGCTCGACTTCTGTCTCGAACTCGACGGCAAGGGCTTCGTGCGCACCGGCCGCGGCGCCGACGGCGTGCCGCTGTCGTCGCCCTACGCGACGACGCGCCCCGGCATTTTCGCGGTCGGCGACGTGCGCGCGGGCTCGGTCAAGCGCGTCGCCTCGAGCGTCGGCGAAGGCTCGGTGGTGATCCAGGCGGTGCACCAGTTTCTCCATCCCGCCGAGGCGTGATCGATGCCGCCAGAGTCATGAAGCTGAATTCATGACGCTGAGCCGCGCGACCGCGACGCTGGCCGCCACCATCCTGGGTTCGAGTCTCGCTTTCATCGACGGTTCGGTCGTCAACGTCGCGCTGCCGACCATCCAGTCTTCGTTCGGTGCCTCGGCCGCGGCAACCAGCTGGATGATCAACGCCTACGCGCTGCCGCTCGGTGCGCTGGTGCTGCTCGGCGGTGCCGCGGGTGACCGCTACGGCAAGCGGCGCTTGTTCGTGTGGGGCACGATCCTGTTCACGCTCGCGTCGATGCTGTGCGCGCTCGCGCCGACTCTGGCGCTGCTGCTCGCCGGCCGCACGCTGCAGGGAATCGGCGCCGCCATGCTGATGCCCAACAGCCTCGCCTTGCTCGGCACTGTGTTCGACGGCGAAGCACGCGGACGCGCCATCGGTACCTGGTCGGCGGTTGGCGCCATCGCGGCCGCGATCGGGCCCGTGCTGGGCGGATGGCTGGTCGACGTCGTCGGCTGGCGCGCCATCTTCTTCATCAATCTTCCCATCGCGCTCGGCGCGATTTTTCTCGGCGTGCGCTTCGTCGAGGAAAGCCGCAGCCACGACGCGGCACGGCTCGACTGGCCGGGCGCGAGCCTGGCGACGGCGGGGCTCGCATCCTTGACCTGGGGGCTGACGATCGCCTCGAGCGCGAAAGCGGGCAGCTGGACGTTTGCCGCGATCGCGCTCGGAATCGTGCTGCTGCTGATGTTCGTGCTGGTCGAAGCGCGACGCGGCAAGCGGGCGATGATGCCGGTCAAGCTGTTCGGCACCCCGACCTTCGTCGGCGTGACGGTGCTGACGTTCTTTCTCTACGCCGCGCTCGGCGGCTTGTTCGTGCTGCTGCCCTATCTGCTGATCCGCGTCGGCGGCTACGAGGCGACGCAGGCGGGCGCGTCGCTGCTGCCGCTGCCGCTGATTCTCGGGCTGGCGTCGCGCTCGACCGGACGGCTCGCCGAGCGTATCGGCCCGCGCCCGCTGCTGACCGCCGGGCCGTTCATCGCGGCGATCGGCTTCGCGCTGTTCGCGCGCGTGTCGTCGGCCAATGTCGACTACTGGACCGTCATCTTCCCGGCGCTGCTGGTGCTGGCTTGCGGCATGGCGCTCAGCGTGGCGCCGTTGACGACGACGGTGATGTCGTCGGTCGACGCCGACCATACGGGAGCGGCCTCGGGTATCAACAATGCGGTCGCGCGCGTCGCGGGCCTGCTCGCGGTCGCGGCGCTGGGATTCGTGCTCGCCGACGGCGCGGCCGAACGGTTCGCAGGAAATTTTCGCATGGCCGCGTTGGTGGGTGCGGGCTTGGCCGCGCTCGCGTCGCTGTCCGCGCTGATGCTTATTTCAACGACCCAAAAACCGTAATCGTCCGCCCAGTCGCGCAGGCGACCTCGAATGCGTCCGGGCGAGGGTATATTCGACGCCAGGTTGTAGTTTCACGATGATTTCACAGAAGAGGACTCTTATCGCGTTCTTTACGAACTCGGCTTAGTGAGGTTCGACGATCAGGCATCGCTGCGACAGCTGCTTCGACGTGCAGCCGCCCGCGACTCGCCAGCAAAGCCGTGGCTGAAGCTTATCGTCCCAGCCGGGATCGCTCCCGCCCGAGCGCTCACCTTGCCGCTCGACGGGCGCTTCCGATGATTCCGACAGGGAACAAGATGAAACCGAACCACCCGCCTCACGTGGCGACGGCCGTGATCCCGGGCGACGATGCGCGCAAGGTCGCAGAAGAACAGCTGGCGTTGATCGAAGGCGCCTATCGCGGGCTGCTGGAAGCAGCACCGGATGCGATGGTGGTGTCGAACGAGGCCGGCGAGATCGTCATGCTGAATCAGCAGGCGAAGAAGCAGTTCGGGTATCGCCGCGAAGAACTCGTCGGGAAGAAGATGGAGTGCATCATCCCGTCGGGCTTTGCCGAACGGCTGCTCGCGGACGGGACGCGCAGCGCGTCCGAGGCGCTGGCGCAGCAGATCGGAACCGGGATCGAGCTCACCGGACGGCGCAAGGACGGCAGCGAGTTTCCCATGGAACTTATGCTGAGTCCGTTGGGCAGCGCCGACGGCAATCTGGTGACGGCGGCGATCCGCGACATCAGCGTGCGCAGGAATGCGGAGATGCATCTGGCGCAGATGGAAGGCCGGTATCGCGGCCTGCTCGAGGCGGCACCGGATGCGATGGTGGTGGTCGACGAA
>JAQGIE010000212.1 GCA_028291365.1 Rhodospirillales bacterium | reverse complement strand
CTGCCTGGTCGATCTCTGACACTCGCGCTGCTCATCCTGGTGCTGGTCGCGATCCAGCGCCTTGCCGAACTGGTGCTCGCGCGCCGCAATGAGACACGCCTGCTGGCGCGCGGCGGCGTCGAGCACGGCCGCGATCACTATCCGCTGTTCGTGCTGCTGCACGCGGCGTGGCTGGTGGCGATGCTGCTGCAGCTTCGCGCCGACCAGACCGTGCACGGCCTGTGGCTGGCGCTGTTTCTGCTGCTGCAGGCCGCGCGGGTCTGGATCATTGCCTCGCTGGGGCCGTTCTGGACCACGCGCATCATCACGCTCGAGCGCGCGCCGCTGGTCCGGCGGGGTCCGTATCGCTGGGTCCGGCATCCCAATTACTGGATCGTGGCGGGCGAAATCATTGCCCTGCCGATGGCGCTGGACCAGCCCGGTACGGCGCTGGCCTTTACGTTCCTCAGCGCCGCGCTGACATGCTGGCGGATTCGGATCGAAGATCGCGTTTTGGCGCCCAGACGCGGCCGTTAACCGTTTGTGCACCCTGCTGACGTAGGCGTTGACCATGAGGGGCAAACGCCTTTCGCTGTCGCGGGCAATCATTGCGGCCGGCACGATCGTGGCGGCGCTCATGCTGGCGCTCGCCCTCGGCGCCATCCTGAAGCTGCACGACGATGCGTTGGTCGACGCCGACCGCGAACTCGTGAACGTTGCGCGCATCGTCGGCGAACGGGTCGAGCAGACCGTTGCGGCCGCCGACTTCGCGCTGCTGCGCCTCACCAGCCAGGTCGAAGATTTCGGCGCGCAGGACATTCCGCAGCTGGGTAGCCAGATCGGCACGCGCGCGTTCTACGACGAGCTGCGCCAGCTGCAGACATCGCTGGGCCAGATCGAAGTGGTCAGCATCATCGGCGCCGACGGAACGCCGCTCGCCAGTTCGCGCGAATACCCGGCGCCGACCTACAATCTCGCCGATCGCGTCTACCTGCAGCAGTTGCGCGACAACCCGCTGCGCAAACTGTACGTGAGCGGACCGTTACGTTCGCGCCACACCAACAACTGGATCTTCTACATCGTCCGCCCGATCCGGAATCCGGTCGGTGAGTTTCTCGCCGCCGCCGTGGTCGGCATTGCCGCCGGCTGGATCGAACGCAGCTTTGCCACCATCGATGTCGGCGCCGATACGGCAACCGTTCTCTTCACCGCTGAACGCGAACTGATCGCGCGCTGGCCGCACAACGAAGCAGTGATCGGCCAGAAGGCGGCCAATCGCGATCTGCGCGTCCCCACGACGGTTCCGCAGCGCCTCGGCTACGTGCGCGGTTTCGACGGCCAGCTGCGGCTGGCGACGGGCGTCGATCTTGACCGCTATCCGCTGATCATCGGCGTGTCGCGGTCGCTCGACGGCGCGCTCGAAGATTGGCGCACCACCGCGGCGCTGATCAGCAGCGCCATCATCGCGGCGCTTGTCATCATCCTGGGCCTGACCTTGACCGGGTTGAAGCTGGCGCGGCGCGATGCGCAAAGCGCGAACGCGCTGGCCGAAAGCGAAGCGCAGCTCAAACGCGCGATGCAGGCCAAATCCGACTTCCTGTCGAATATGAGTCACGAGCTGCGCTCGCCGCTCACCGTCATCATCGGCTTTGCCAAGCTGATCGACAGCCAGACGCGCGGACCGATACCGGCCGAGTACGCCGTTTGGGCGCGGGACATCATCGTCAGCGGCGAACATCTCCTGGCGCTGGTCAACGACATCCTCGATCTCAGCAAGATCGAAGCGGGAGCGCTCGACCTCGACGAAGCTCCGACCTCGATCCTGTCGGTGCTGCGCCAGGCCATCCGCATGCACGGACCCCAGGCGGAGTCGGCAGGCGTGACGCTGAATATCGACGACCGGGTCGGCGATATTCCGGTCCTCGCCGACGAGCGCCGTCTGCTGCAGGTGGTGATCAATTTGATGACCAACGCGATCAAATACACGCCGTCGGCCGGCACGGTGACGATCGAGTTCGATCGCCTGCCGTCGGGCGAGCCGAGCTTCACCGTCGCCGACACCGGCATCGGCATTGCGCCCGACGATATCGAGCGGGTGATGGCGCGCTTCGTTCAGTTGAAAGAAGCCGGCGCGCGTCGTGCCGGCGGCACCGGCATCGGCCTGCCGCTGGCGCGCGAACTGGTCGAACTGCATGGCGGCAAGCTCATCCTGACCAGCGAGCCCGGCCACGGCACGCGTGCGCAGGTCGTGCTGCCGCTCTCGCGCGTGCTGACGCCGCCGCGCGTGGCCGTGGCGTAAAGCAAGCTCGCGCTCAGAGCAGCAACGACTCCGCCACGGTTCGCGACGGCAGACGCCGCCCGTCCATCGCGACCGCGCTGCGCACACCCAAGGCCGAGCTGAAAAAGATCTCGTCGGCGCGCGCCAGATCGGCCTGCGTGATGGCGCGCTGCGCCGCGCCCGTGCGCTGCAGGATTTCGTCCCGCGCCACGCCCGGAAGACAGCCTTCGTTGAGCGGCGGTGTCGTCAGCGTGCCGTCGATCACCGCGAACAGGTTGGCGACGGTCGCTTCGGCGACTCGGCCTTGCTGATTCAGCAGCACCGCCTCGTCGGCGCCGTACGACGCAGCTTCGCGGCGCGCCAGGATCGCTTCGAGGCAGTTGGTGTGCTTGATGGTGCAGAGCGGCGAAGTTTCGTCGCGGCGTGCGACATGCGCCGTAATCGCTGCAACCGGCGCCGGCCGGGTCCAGGCGGCGACCGTCATCACCAGGGTCGGTTTCGGCGCCTCCGGCGGCGCCAGGCCACGCGGACCGGGCCCGCGCGTCAACGTCAGGCGCAACGCGGCGTCGCCGGCCGTGTCGGTGGCTTGGAGAAACCGGCGCATCGTGTCTTCGAAATCATGCGGGTCGAGCGGCGGCGAGAAATCGAGCAGCGCGCAGCCGCGCACCAGCCGCACGACATGCGCCGCGACGCGGGTCGGCGCGCCGTTGCGCACGCGAATGGTTTCGTACAGCCCGTCGCCCAGCGCGAAGCCACGATCGCGCGGATCGATCCGCGCGCGCGACGCTTCGATGATCGCGCCGTCGATCCAGACCAGCTCGCTCATTGCGCCCAGCCGGGATCGAGCGTGCGCAGCAGCGGCCGCGCCTTCAACAGGCATTCGCGATGCTCGGCGGCCGGATCGCTGTCGGCGACGATGCCGCCGCCCGCCTGCGCCAGTATGCGATCGCGGCCGAAGGTCAAGGTGCGAATCGAAATCGAACTGTCCATCGTGCCGTCGGCGCCGAACCAGCCGACGGCGCCGCAATAGGCGCCGCGCCGCGCGCGCTCGCTCTCGTCGATGGCGCGCATCGCCTGCACTTTGGGACAGCCGGTGATGCTGCCGCCGGGAAAGGCGGCGCGCAGCAGGTCGACCAGGTCGTGTTCGGGCGCCAGCCGCGCCGCGACGCGCGAGACCAGGTGCTGCACGGCGGCGAAGCGTTCGACCGCGAACAGATCCTCGACCACGACCGAACCCGGCTCGGCGACGCGGCCGAGATCGTTTCGCAGCAGATCGACGATCATCAGATTTTCGGCCCGCTCCTTGGCGTCGCCCAGCAACTCTTCGGCGAGCGCGTCGTCGCGTGCGGGATCGGCATCGCGCGGCCGCGTGCCTTTGATCGGTTCGGTGACGATTCGCCGGTCGCCGTCGACGCGCAGGAATCGTTCGGGCGAGACGCTTGCCAGCGCGCGCCCGTCGCCAAGCTCGACCAAGGACGCGAACGGCGCCGGCGCCAGCGCGCGCAGACGTCGATAGGCGGCGAAGGGGTCGAGACGATCCGGACGCTCGGCCATGAAACGCTGGGTGAAGTTCGCTTGGTAGATCTCGCCGTCGAAGATGCGCGTGCGCAGCGCCGCCACCTTCGCCTGGTACGCCGCGGCGGACCAGTCTTCGCGCCACGCGACGGTCGGGAGCGTGTCGCCGTCGTCGTGATGTTGCGCCAGCCGCGCCTGCCAGCGTTCGGCGCGAAGCGCAGCTGGCTCGCGCGACAGGGCGAAGTCGCGCGCGATCAGCCAGGCGCGCCGCGCTTCGCCATCGAAGGCGAGCAGCGTGTCGTACAGATCGAGCTGCGCTTCGGGCAGATCGGCGTCGGGCGGATGGCGCAACGCATCGCGCTCGATCCAGCGGCGCAATTCGTAGCTGAGAAAGCCGGCGACGCCGCCGGCGAACGGGGCCGGCGCGCCGGCGGGACGCGCGCGCCGATGCGCATTCAGCAGATTCGCAAGACCGGCAAACGGGTCGTCGCGCGACTCTGCTTCACTGGTCAGCGACGCGACCGGATCGGCCAGCACATAGCTCCAGCGTCCGCCGGCAGCGCTGTCGAACAGGATCGAGCGTCCGTTGCCGCGCAGCGACGCATACGCCTGCAGCGGATCGAGCCAGCCGATCTCGCGCACGATGTCGAGCCCGGAGTCGGGCAGGCGATGGAGTTCGGGCGCGCCGCGCATGCGTGCATCGCCGTCCGGCGTCACGGCTTCGGGGGCGCGAAAGGTTTCAATCGCAGGCGCGTCTGGTGATCGGCGACGCCTTGCTGCCCGTTCGGATTGCTGCCCTGGAAATAGCTCTTCTCCCAGCCGGCCTGGTTGGCCTCGCTGCCGGCGACGGGCAGGTCCTTGAGGAACTTCGCGCGTCCGTCACGCCACGCGACGTACTGGTCATACACGGCGCGGTTCTGCGGCGCCGCGATGCGTTCGGACCGCGGCTCGATCGTGTCGAGATGGCCGCGCTGCACCGGAAAGAAGAAACAGAACGGCTCGCCCTCGGCAAAGGTGACACGGCCGGGGGCGGTGAACATCCAGTTCATCGTGAAGCTGGCGACGGTCCAGTCGGTCTCGATCAGTCCGGTCAGGCCCTGGATGCCGTGTTTGGGCCGGTTGAGCGGGCCGCCGACGAACAGGTTCCAGCCCGGATCGGTGCGGAACAGTGCATTGACGTGGAAGGTCAGCACGCCCGAGCCGAAATGGCTCATCGCCGGCGCCGGCCCGCCGCTCAGCGACGTCACGGTGACGCCGTCATGTGCTTTCGAGCCGCGCCATTCGGCCATGAAAGGCGACGGCACCAGCAGCTCCCAGCCATGCGCGTTGGCGATCGACAGCGGCAGGCAGCGATAGGCGTATTTCTCGGGCGTCGCATCCATCCACGGACGCGTCGCGGGCGCCGGCCGCAGCAGCGGCGGCTCGTTGGTCAGCGAATAGCAGATGAGTTCGGGCGGCTTCGGCTTGGTCACGCAAATCCTACGGCGAGATCAGAAGGCGGCTGCCGCCTCGTACGCCGCCGCGACGCGCATGACCAGCGCATCCTGAAACTCGCCGGCCAGCAATTGCAGCCCGACCGGCAGGCCGGTGTCGCCACGCCCCATCGGCACGCTGATGGCGGGAACCCGGGCCATGTTGGCGATGCTGGTCAGGTCGGCCTGCACGTGCGGTACCGGATCGGCAAAGGCGAAGGCCTCGTGCGGCGCCGTCGGCAGCGCCAGCACCGGCGCCTGGGCCAGCGCGCGCCGCACCACCAGCTGCACGTCGGCGACGGCGCGATAGGCAGTGGCGAGCTTGTGCGCAGGCTGGCGCGCGCCCCAGCCCACGAAGGTTCGGAAGGTCTCGCTGAATCCGTCCGGGTCGGCGGCGAGGTCGTCGCCATGCACCACGGCACACTCGGCTTCGATCGCGAGCAACGCCTGCAGGCGCAGCGGCGTGAAATCGTAGCCCTCGAGCCGCACGTCGATGATGGTGGCGCCCAGCGTGCGCAGCGTCTCGACGGCGCGGTCGAACGCGGCGACGACGCCCGGCTGCAACGACACCGCATCGAGCCCGACGATGCGCCCGATCACCAGCCCGTCCAGCCGCTGCGAATACGGACCCGCGTACCGCGTTTCGCCGGTCGTGCGCGGCCGGCTTTCCGGCGATTCGGAATCGAATCCCGCCATCACGTCGAGCAGCAGGCCCAGATCGGCGACGTTGCGCGCCAGCGCTCCGACATGATCGAGCGTCCAGGACAGCGGAACCGTGCCGCGCGTCGATACCAGCCCAAAGGTCGGCTTGATGCCGACCACGCCGCAATAACTCGCCGGAATGCGCACCGAACCCAACGTGTCGGTGCCGAGCGCAGCGGCGCACAGGCCGGCCGCAACGGCAGCGCCCGAACCGCCCGAACTGCCGCCGGGGGTGTAGCCGTGGCGATGCGGGTTGTGGCAATTGCCGAACGCTTCGTTGGCATTGGTCGCGCCCAACGCCGCCTCGTGCATGTTGAGCTTGCCGAGGATCACCACGCCCGCCTTCTTCAGGCGTTCCACCACGAACGCGTCGCCATGCGCCAGCCGGCCGCGCCGCACCGCGATGCCGGCGGTGGTCGGAACGCCGGCAACGTCGATATTGTCCTTGATCGCGATCGGCACGCCATCGAGCGGCCCCAGCACCTGTCCAGCCGCGCGCCGCGCGTCACTTGCCGTCGCCGCGTCGAGCGCGGCGTGCGCCGTGACGTGCAGATAGGCGTTCAGCGCCGCGTCCTGCTTGTCGATCCGCGCCAGATACGCCTCGGTCGCCTGGCGCGAGGTCAGCTCGCCGCGTTCGAACGCGGCCGCCAGCTCGATGACGCCGAGTTCGTGCGGCAGGCGCAGCTGCGCGTTCATGCGAAACGCTCGTCGACCAGCCGGATCGGCTTTTGCCGCTGCTCGATCTGCGTCACCGGCGCCAGCGCGCCGGGCGTGACGAACTCGACCTCGACTTCGATGCCGATCTTGGCTTTGAGGATCTGGCGGTACGCGGCGAGATCGGCGGGGCCGCTGACCTCGCAGAGCACCACCATGTCGTCCCGGCCGGCGGCATCGCGAGTAACCTTGCAGATGTACTGGCCGGTGAATTCGGGCCGGTCCTGCAGCATCGGCCCGACCGCCTGCGGAAAGATATTGATGCCGCGCAGTTTCACCATGTTGTCGGAACGCCCGAGAAAGCCTTCGATCCGACGGAAATTGAGTCCGAGTGACGATTGCGTCGTTTTGAATTTGGACACGTCGTGGGTGTTGAACCGCACGATCGGATAAATGTCGTGCTTGAACAGGCTGGTGCAGACCATGTCGCCCTGTTCGCCGTCGGTGAGCGGGCGACCGGTCTCGATGTCGCAGATCTCGAGGAACTGCGCATCCTCCATCACGTAGAGTCCGTCCTCGTCGGGCCCTTCGGCCGCGATCGCGCCGGTGTCGCCGACGCCGTACCAGTCATGCACCGCGGCACCACCCCAGGCTTCGGACATCGCCTGCCGCGACTCGCGCCCGAGATGGCCCGAGATGAGGCGGATTTTGATGTCGCGGCCGGGCTCGATGCCGTTTTCGCGCGCGATCTCGGCCAGGCGTTTGATGTAGTCGGCGAAACCGACGATCACGGTGGCGCCGAACTCGCGCATCAGCTGCACCTGGGTGAGCGACCGTGTTTCGACACCGGTGCCCGCGCTCATGAAGATGGCGTTGGTCCAGTGCAGCACCGCCTCGCGCACGTAATGACCGCCATTGATCATGCCGTGACCATAGACCGAGTGCACCACGTCGCTGCTGCGCATGCCTTGCAGCAGATAGATGCGCGCCAGCAGCAAATTCTGCACTTCGCGGCTCCACGGCCCGAACAGCAACGGCTGCGGCTTGCCCGTCGTGCCGCTGGTGGTGTGGAACACGATCGGCGGGTGCGCGCCCGGCGGATAGGTCTCCATGGCATGGAAGTCGCCCAGCGGCGGATGCTCCGCCAGGGACTCCATCAGCTGCGTCTTGTCGTAGGCCGGCAATTTGGACAGATCGTCGAGCGTGCGGACGTCGCCGGGCTCGATCCCATGCGCACCCCAGTGGCGGCGATAGAATCCGGTGCCCCAGGCGCGCGCCATCAAGCGCTGGAACTGCGCTTCCTGCCGCGCCCGCAGCTCGTCGCGGCTCATCCGGGTGAAGACCCGCAGGAATTCGTCGCCGATGGGGAATTCCGCCGCCATGCGCGCGGGATCGGCGGCTTCGAAATAAGTCGGATGCATCAGGCCTCCGGGAGCGCCTGCGCGGTAAGCGCGTTGGTGTTCGCCAATTCTTCCAGACGATCGACCAACGCGATCGCGCGTTCGGCGGCCTGACCATCGAGCGGCCGCGCGCCGTAGCGCCAGCAGCGGCGAAACTTGTCGAGATGTGCCTCGCGCGACAGCGGATTGTCGGGCGCGCCCAGCGTCACGGGAATGTCGAGCGCGTGCTCGGCGCCGCTCTTCAGCCGCACCGCGATACGCTGCGGCGACATCGCGTTCGGATTGGGATTGCCGTCGATTTCGACCCGGATGCGCTGGGCCAGCGCGTGCCGCGACTTGTTGGTCAGCGCGGCCTCGTAGAAATCGGGAATGTCGACCAGCCCGCGCTGCAACGCGACGGCGCCGCAATATTGGAAACACAGCCGCGCGTAGCTCACCGGCATGTCGGGCGCGATCGGGCGGCCGACCAGGCGATGGATCAGCGGCGGCACCGACAGCGTGACCAGCTCGACCTCGTCGGCGTGGAATCCGTGGCTGTGCATCAGCGCGAGCAGGCCGGAAATGCCCGCATGCGCGGCCCGGCCGGTCGGGTAGGGCTTGTGGCTCACCTGCGTGATGCGCCAGACGCGGCCGAGATCGGCCAGCACCGGTCCGATATCGTGCGCGGCTTCGTAGAGATTGAGATAGCCGAACTCGCCGTCGATCACCCCGCGCGGCCCGGGAATGCCGGCGGCAGCAAAATCGCAGGCGACGACGGCGCCGCGCGCGGCGAATCCGATCTGCACCGCCAGCGTCGCGAGCCCTTCGTCGTGCGGCTGCATCGACCCCGACGCCTGCGCCAGCGCCAGACCCCACGCATCGATCAGGCGCTCGTGGTCGAATCCCAACAGCTTTGCGACGCCCGCCGTGGCGCCGAAGATTCCGGCGCTGGCGGGCCGAAAGAACCGCATTTTGGCGCGCGACGCGACGCCCAGCCCGGCCGTGACGTCGATCGCCAGCACCATCGCGGTCAACAGGTCGCGTCCCGACACGCCGCCGATCCGCTCGGCCGCGGCCAAGGCGGCGGCGAGCGCGGTCGTCATCGGGTGCAGCACCGCGCCCTCATGCACGCAATCGAATTCCTGGTTGTGGATCTGCACCGCGTTGATGAACGCGGCCGACGGCGCCGGCAGCCGCGCGCGCAGCCCCCAGACGCCGGCCTCGTCGCCGCTGCCCCAGGCTTCGACCGCGCGCAACAAGGACGCCGCATGCGGCGCGGCGCTGCCCGACACGCCGACACCGAAACTGTCGAGGATGAAGATTTTCGCCTTCTCGACCGCGGCGACCGGCAGGTCTTCGAAGCGCGTCTCGACAACGTGCCGCGCCAGTTGCTCGGCTGCGTTCAGGGTGGTGTTGACGTTCACTGGGCGGTTCCGGCGCGCGAACGCGGGCAGGGGATTTCGGGGAGGATGATTTGCTCCTGGCTTGTACGGACAAACCTACGCCGGCAAGTTTGACCGGCGCAAACGCACCCGACAGGACCGAGATGCCCGTATCGATGCGACCCGCCGAACTCGGCGCCAAGCTGCGCGGGGCAAAGCTCGTCTATGCGCCCGGCGCCGCCGGTGAATCGCCGATCTGGATCGACGCGCTGCGTGACGCGGCCGATTCGTTGGACGGCGTGTGTTTTGCGGGCGCGTGGATTCCCGGCGTCAATGTCGTCGATTATGCCGGCCTGCATCCACATGCACGCGCGCGCGCCTTCTTCATCGACGCGGCGCGGCGCGAAAGCTTCGCTGCCGGACGCACCGAATTTCTGCCGCTGCCCTACACGCGTATTTATCCGCTGCTGCAGTCGTGGCAGTTCGACGTCGCGCTGCTGCACGTATCGCCGCCCGACGCGACCGGTCGCTGCAGCCTCGGCGTCGCTGCCGACTTCACCGCAGCTGCCTGGGCCCAGGCGCGTTGCCGCGTCGCGCACGTGAATCCGGCGATGCCGGTGACGCGCGGCGCCGCGACGATCGCATGGGACGATCTGGATTTCGTGGTCGAAGAAGAACGAGCGCTGCTGACCTATGACGCCGGCGGCATGACCGACGAGTTCGACGCGATCGGCCGTCACGTATCTCGCTGGATCGAAGACGGCGACGTGCTGCAGCTCGGCATCGGCAAGGCACCGCCGGCGGTGCTGCGCGCGCTCGATGGGCAACGGAATCTGCGTCTCCATGGCGGCATGATTACCGATACGGTGCTCGAGATGGGCGACGTACTGGCGCCGGTTCGCGACGCGGTCACGACCGGGGTGGCGCTTGGTTCGGCCGCTCTCTACGATCGCTGTGCCCGGGACGAACAGATCCGTTTCGCCGCAACCGACTTCACGCACGGGCTCGAAACATTGGCCCGGCTCGACGGGCTGGTTGCCATCAATTCCACCATCGAGATCGACCTGATGGGGCAGTGCAACGCGGAAAGCATCGGCCAGCGCCAGGTCAGCGGCGCGGGCGGCCTGGTCGACTTCCTGCGCGGCGCCCGGGCGGCGAAACGCGGACGCGGCTTCGTCACCCTGGCCTCGACGGCACAGAACGGACGCGTTTCGCGGATCGTGTCGCGACTCGAGTCGCCGGTGTCGGTGGCGCGTGGGGACGTCGATCTGGTGGCGACCGAGCATGGCGTCGCCGACCTGCGCGGGCGCGATCTCGACGCCCGTGCCGAGGCGCTGATCGGGATTGCCGCGCCGCCGTTTCGGGGCACCTTGGCGGACGAGTGGGCGGCACTTCGGAGAAGAATGTGAGCGCGTTCTACAACGACCCCGACGCGCCACGATACCAGCAGGTCGCGGCGCAGCTGATGCACGAAATCGCCGAAGGCAATCCCCCCGTCGGCACGCTGCTGCCGACCGAAGTCGAGCTGTGCCAACGTTTCGACGTCAGCCGCTACACGGTGCGCGAAGCGCTGCGCTGGCTGTCGGAATCAGGCATCGTCACGCGCCGCCGTGGCTCCGGTACGCTGATCGTATCGGCCAAGCCGACGCGCAATTTCGTCCAGCCGCTCGGGTCACTCGGCGAGTTGCTGCAATATGCGCGCGCCACGCGGCTGGTCGCCGACCGCATTCACCGCATCAAGCTCGACGCCGAACTTGCCGAACGGCTGCAGGCGTCGCCCGGCGAAGAATGGGTGAAGCTCACCGGCATTCGTACCGATCCCGAGGCGGGCGTCATCGTCTGTCTCACCGACGTCTATCTGGACGGCCGCTTCGAGGGGATCGAGCACGTGCTGCACGAGCCGACCCAGGCGATCTACGAGCTGATCGAGCAGCGCTACGGCCTGACCATCATGCGCGTCGAGCAGCGCCTCTCGGCGATACCGCTGACGCGCGAACAGTCGGTGCAGCTTCATGTCGGCACGCACGTGCCGGCGCTGCGTACCGAGCGTCGCTATTTCGACGAAACCGGCCGCCTGGTCGAGCTGTCGGACAGTCTGCATCCCGGCGACCGCTTCATCTACTCGATGGAGTGCAAACGTGACTGAACTCGAACGACGCGCCGCTTTGGCGCTGCTGGCCGGCGGTGCGCTCGGCGTCGCAACCGCCGCCGACGCGAAAGACGAGCCGCCGTCGCGCGACGCGATGCTGTGTCCAGAGGTGCTGGGCAAGTTTCTGCGCGTGGCGCGGCCGGGTCAGGCGATGACGATGGACTATCGCGCCGATCGTTTGACCGTCGAGGTCGACGACAAGGACCGGATCGTGGCGATCCGCGCCGGGTAGAGCACGGGAAACACGTCGCTAAATCAGCTTGAGCAGCAGCTCAGCGACTGCGCCGGGTGCCGTCACCATCGCGTCGTGACCTTCCGCCAGTTCGCTGATGCGCCAGCCGCGTGCGGCGGCGCGCGCCAGCGAACGGTCGATGCCGGTGAAGGTCGGCCTGGTGCAATGGACGAACAGCGCCGGGATGGCGCCGCCGCCGCCGTTGTGAAGCTGCAGCCGGTCTTCCAGACTTTTCAGCGGATGCGGCGTCAGCCGCCGCTGCAGCCAGTCGGTCGCCTCCTGGTTGCTTTCGGGCACGCCGAACCGGCTCGGCCGCGGCGCGGCGACGCCCAGCCCGTCGACTGCATCGGCGCGCTTTTGCTCGATTGCCGCCGCGTCGACGGCGAAGAAGTCGTAGGTCGACTCGCCGTCTTCGAGCAGATCGCTGTCGAGCAGCGCGAGCTGCCGCAGTCGTCCGCGGGCGCGGTCGGCGACCGCCTGGGCGATCGCGCCGCCATAGGAGTGCGCGACCAGAGTCACGTCGTCGAGCTCTTCGTTTTCGAGCAGCGACAGGACGTCGTTGATGTGGGTTTCGAGGCCGACTTGCGGGCCGCGCAGATGATAGCGCTCGCCGAGGCCGGTCAGTGTCGGCGTGAAGACCTGCGCGCCGCTCGCGCGCAGAAGCTGCGCCACATGCCGCCAGCACCAGCCGCCATGCCAGGCGCCGTGGAGCAGAACGAAATTCGCATTCGCCGCCGCGGTCTGATCGCGAACGGTTCGTGCGCCTGCAGCGGCGACGTTCTGCTGCGGCTCCCGCCGGCCGATCATCCCAAACCGCGCCACGTTTGGGCCAGCTTCTCCGAGGTGGCGCGGGCCGTGGTCAGCAGAATGCGCAGCAAGCCGACGATGAACGGATCGGCGTCTTTCAGCTTGGCGCGGAACATGTCTTCGGGAATGACGAGACAGGCGGTGTCTTCGGCGGCGTGCGCCGACGCCATGCGCGGCTCGCGATCGATCAGCGCCATTTCGCCGAACATGCCGCCGGCGGTGACGACGCCGAGCAACTTGTCGTCGCGCAGGATCTCGACCGAGCCTTCCTGTACCAGAAAGGCGCGATCGCCCGGCTCGTCCTGGCGAAAGATCACCTCGCCTTTGCGATAATAGCGCCGCTCCAGCAACCGCATCGCTGCGTGGGCCGATGTTGCATCCATCTCGCCGGCTCCTTCTCTCCGTTGGGGGCGGATCCTGACCGCGCGACGGATTGCGGGCAATGGCCGGCTCATGTTGACGCTGACCTTCTGTAACCGCTATAGGTACCGATGAGGATGTGACGATGCGCGAGAGTTGCCGCTTTTCCATGGCCGTGCACGCGATGACGGTGCTCGCGCACCGCGCGCGGGAAGGTCATGTCGGGCCGATGACGTCGGCCGAGATGGCGGATTCGATCAACACCAATCCCGTCATTGTGCGGCGCCTGCTCGCCGCGCTCGGACAGGCGGGGCTCGTCGACACGCGGCCGGGCAATGGCGGTGGCGCCTGGCTGGCGCGCGACCCGTCGCGCATCACGCTCGACGAGGTGCATCGCGCGGTCGAGCCCGACGGCGGCCTGATCGCCATGCACGGCAATACAAATCGCGATTGTCCGGTCGGTGCTGCGATCGGCGAGGTGCTGTCGACCGCGATCCAGCGCGCCGAAGCGGCCCTGCACGCGACGCTCGCCGGAATCACGCTCGCCGAGATGGTGCAGGCGACGATGAAATTCTGTCCCGAAGCGGCGAAAGCGCGCCGCGCCCGCTAAAGTACCTTGGCCGCGCGCAGCCGTTCGATCGCCGCATCGTCATAGCCGAGGCGCTGCAGCACCTCGTCGGCATGCTCGCCCAGTTCGGGCACGTGGAAATCAGGTTGACCGGGCTCGTCGCGGAACATGATTGGCACACCGATATGGTCGTTGCCCTGTTCGTCGGTGAGCAGCATGCCGCGTTCGCGCAGATGCGGATCGTCGAACGCTTCTTTCAGATCGCGCACCGGTGCCCAGCAGCAATCGACCTTGGCTAGAAATTCCAGCCAGTGGGCCAGCGTTTTGCTGCGGAAGGTTTCTTCGAAAAACCGCTTGAGCGGATCCTGTCCCGGCCCGGGCACGAGGTGGGCGTAGGGAAACAGATCTTCACGGCCCAGCGCGCGCAGCAAATTCTCGGCGAATTTATGCTCGCTGCCGCCAAGCGCGACGAACCGCCCGTCGGCGGTTTCGTACAGCCGGTACATGGCCGAACCGCCCCACGAGCGCTCTTGCTTGACCACGGGCGCGCGTTGTTCGGCGAACACCGGCCCGGTTGAATTCGGCGTCCACGCCATCTGCGCGTCGAGCATGGCGACGTCGATGAAGTCGCCTTTGCCGGTGCGCTCGCGACGCAGCAGCGCCATCAGGATTCCCGACAACGCCATCAGCGACGCCGCCATGTCGGCAACCGGCATATGCGGGTTGGCCGGCTTGCCGTCGGCACCGAGATTGACGCTGACCAGGCCGCTCAAGGCCTGCACCGCGAGATCATGCGCCGGCTTGTCGGCGTAGCGGCCGGTTTGGCCGAATGCCGACACCGAGGCATAGACAATGCGCGGATTGAGCGCTGCGATCGCATCGTAATCGATGCCCAGCCGTTTCGCGACGCCGGGACGAAACGCTTCGACGAACACGTCGGCCTCGCGCGCGAGCTGCAGCAGAATCTCGCGCCCCTCCGGGGTTTTGAGATTCAGCCGCAGGCTCTTCTTGCCGCGATGCGTGTTGCGGAACCAGACCGTGAAGCCGTTCTTGCGATACGGCATGTCACGCACCGGCTCGCCGGCCGGGTACGGCTCGACCTTGAGCACTTCGGCACCATGGTCCGCCATCATCATCGTCAGATGCGGACCCGGCAGGAACAGTGAAAGGTCGAGTACGCGAATCCCGTCCAGCTTCATGGCAGTGCCGATGCGTGTTCGAGAGGACTCAGCGCTTGGCCGGAGTCGCCGGTGCAGCCTGTTGCGCGTTCAGCTTGTCGGCGGCGTTCTTCAAGGTGACCTGGATCTTGTCGATCTTGGCCTTCTCGGCGTCCTGCGCCCTCTTCACCGCATTCTGCACCGCGACGCCGACGTCTTTCAGGTCCGCGTTCGCTTCGTCGGTCAGGCACGTGTAATAGGTCTTCACCTTGGTCACGTAGCCCTCGGCGGCCTTCACCGACTCATTGTAGGCCTCGGCCTTGTCGACCGACAGAGTCGGTTCCGCCGGCGCCTGGCACTTGCTCGACGAATATTCGGCGCCCGCGAACGAGGCTTTGCATTCACCGTTGCCACATTTAAGTGCGCCGGCTTCAGCGCCCGTTGCGGCCAGCGCAAATCCGGCCGTCATTGCGAGCGTGATCGCGAGCTTCATTGGAATCGCTCCTGGTAAGTCCTGTTAACGGCGACGATGCCGGTTCGGTGCCGCGCTTTCAACGTGGGCACTTACGGGTTTGCCTGGGCCAGCGCCTGGGCGAGGCCGAGAAACGCTGAAAGCCGGTTCGAAACGAGGAAAATCGGAATCGGCGCGAGATAGGTCTTCATCCGGCCCTTGGCCTCGAAGCGGGCGCGAAACCGCGCTTCATCGAACAATGAGCCGAGCTGCCCGACCACGCCGCCGCCGACATAGACGCCGCCCCGCGCACCCATCGTCAGCGCCAGATTGCCGGCCACGCTGCCCAGCCAGTCGCAGAAAAGCCGCACCGCCTCCTCGGCGCGCACATCGCCGTTGCGCGCGCGCTCGCTGATTTCCGCCGGCGCCAGGGTCAGCGATTCGGCGTCGTGCGCACGCTCGTGCTCGATCGCCGACAAAGCTGCGTAAAGATTCACCAGGCCCGGCCCCGACAGCACGCGCTCGACCGAGACATGCCCGAATCGGCGCGCCAGCTCGGCGATCACGGCGGCTTCGCGTGCATCGACCGCGGCCAGGGTGGCGTGCCCGCCTTCGCCCGGCAGCGGCAGGAAATGGCCGCCCGGCAGCGGCATCAGGCTGGCGACGCCGAGCCCGCTGCCGGGCCCCAGAATCGCCCGCGGCGCGTCGTCCGGCGCCGGTACCGTGCCGCCGACCTGGCGCAGGTCGGCCGGGGCGAGGCGCGGGATTGCCAGCGCCGCCGCCGCAAAATCATTGAGCACCAGGCACGGGGCGAAGCCGAACTGCCGGGCCAGCTCGTCGGTTTCGAAGGCCCAGGGCAGGTTGGTGAAGGCAATGTGGCGGCCGGTGACCGGGGCCGCGATCGCCAGCGCCGCCGCCTCGGCACGGCGCGAGGCGAGATAGGTCTCGATCGCCGCCTGCAGGGTCGGGTAGTCGGCGCAGGCCAGCACCCGCGGGTCCACCAGCTCGCCATTCTCGAGAAGGGCAAATCGCGCGTTGGTCGCGCCGATATCCCCCAGCAGAGCCCTCAATTGCCTCTCCTTTGTGCAACGCATCGGACGCGGAAGATGCACTTGCTCAGCGCCTGATCATCAAGCAACTACAATGACTTGCGACAATGTAACCGGTTTGCCTGCTTGCAGCGTGTTCGCAACTGCGGTAGGTTTCTCTCGGATATGTCGCGATCGCGGTCGCGGGCTATCCGACGCCTTTCTTGGGCGTTTCCTCCCTAAACTTCGAAGGCCGCCAGCCTCGTGCCGGCGGCCTTTTCTTTTGGGATAGCAGAGGGCGGGCCGGTTTTAGAACCGCCCCGTTTCGGGCCGGGCGCTTTACAGCCGGGCTACGCGCGCTTCGCCCGGTGCGCGGACCCGCTCGGGCCGCGCCGGCCGCGGCAGCCGCAGCCGGGACAGCGAGCCGACCAGCCCGACCAGTTCGCGGGCCAGCCCATCGAAGCCCTGGTTCGGTTCGACCGCGGTTTCGTCCATGTACAGGCCGCGCGCGATCTCGACCTGCAACACATGCACGCCGTTGGCGGGCTGGCCGTAATGGCGCGTGACGAAGCCGCCGGCGTAGGGCGCGTTGCGTTCGGCGCGCCGTCCCGAACGGCGCAGCGCGCGCAGCGCGGTCTCGCTTACGCGCGGATCGCAACTGGTCCCGTGCAAATCGCCGAGCACGAAGTCGACGCCGTTTTTGTCGTCGGGCATGCCCGCAACGACGCTCGGCATGGAATGACAGTCGATCAGCAGGCACACGCCGAACTTAGCGACGGTGCGTTCGACCAGCCGCGTCAGCGCGGCGTGGTAGGGCAGGTAGAGACGGTCGATTCGTGCCAGCGCCTCGGCGAAATGCAGCCGCTCGCCATAGATTTCTTCGCCGTCGCCGACCATGCGCGGCACCACGCCCAGTCCCGCCGCGACGCGTGGGCTGCTCGAATTCACGTAGGCGGGCAGGTCTTCGACGAACATGGCGGGGTCGAGCTCGAACGGCTCGCGATTGGCATCGACCATTGCGCGCGGAAAGGTCGCGCGCAGCAATGGCGCACCGATCGCGGTCGATGCCGGCATGAACAGCCGGTCGACGAACGCGTCTTCGGCTTGGCGCAGCGAGGCGAGCGGCACGCGCGTGCGCTCGAGAAACTCGGCGCCGTAGGCGGATCCCGAATGTGCCGAGGCCAGCACCACCGGCACGCGCTGCGAAGTTGCGGCGTGGATGCGGAAAGCCGGGAGACCGGCGAAGTCGGAAATCGAGGCGCGCTGCACCGATCGACGATCGCGGCGGCAGGCTTACGAGCCCGTTAATGGACCTTAACGCGCCTTGCGGCATACCGCGCGCGCCTTGCGGCGCTGGCCGGTCTCGTGGTACCCACCCGGCCCTCGCGACAGGTTTCGGGCGGTTAGCTCAGCGGGAGAGCACTTCCTTGACATGGAAGGGGTCACAGGTTCAATCCCTGTACCGCCCACCACTTCTCCGTTTCTCCTTATTTTATACGGGTTTTTGGCGTCCTTCGGCGATCGGCCCGGCGGACGGCGAGCGGCGATTATGAACGCAGGCTGAAATCCGCGTTCGGTCCTTGGTGCATATTCGATCCATGGGTGATTGTGCGAGGCGGGCCAAAGGATGGGCCCATCCTCGTCCGACAGGGATCTTGTGCTGCGAGCCCAACCCACCGAATCGATGTGCGCGCTGTTGCGGTACTGGCTGCAGCTGCGAGGCGACGATGACGTGCCGTCGCGCGCCAAGCTGGATCCCGTGATGCAGGTGCCGAGGCTGGTGGCGAATCTGGCGCTGCTGCGAGTGGCCCCGCCGTCGCCGGAATTTCGTGTCATCGGCTCCCACATCGTGCATTGGGCTCGCCGCGATCTGACCGGTCGCCGGATCGATGAAGAAACCTTTCCCGGCGATGCGACGCGGATGTGCCATCAGCTGTCGTCGATCGCGCAGGGGCGGCGGCCGCTTGCTTTCAGCATCGGCTACGGGCCGTTGCGACTGGTCGCGCGCTGCACCATCGGCCTGCCCTTCGCCGAACCGGATCGATCGGTCCGCGACGTGCTGGTCGGCGTCTTTTTCGACGGTCTCGACCGTCCGGTGAGCGCCCGCCAGCCGGCGGCAACGGCGGCCGAGATCGACGTCGCGTCGCTGATTGCCGAACTCCAGGGCCAACCTTCCAGGGAATGAAGCTGCGGGAATAGGCGTTGCCTCGCGTATCGCGGAGGAGGTTTCGCCATGCGCGCTTCGATCCTGTTTGCAGCCTGTCTTTTCCTGTTCCCGGTCGCTGCGGCCCAGGCGGGCTGGCAGGAGACGAGCTGGGGCATGAGCGCCGCCGAGGTGCGCGCCAAATATCCCGACGCGGTCGCCAACACCGATCGCGACAATACCGACGGCGAGCTGATCTCGACCGTCACCATTCCGCAGTACGACGTCGCCGGTTGCGCCTACCGCGTCAATTTCTGGTTCCAGCGCGGCGGCGGCCTGGCGAAGGTGGCGCTCTACACGCCCGAAGGCGACCGCAAAGCAGCCAAGGCTTGCTACAAATCGGTGCGTGATCTGCTGACGCAGAAATACGGCCAGCCGACCGGCGAGAAGACGTCGCGGCCGACGCGCTACACGCAGCAGCTCGACATTGCCTGGAAGGCCGACGATACCGCGATCGGGCTGCATGTCGCCGACGTGCCGCGCGCCAAGAAGGCCTTCGTTTCGATCTCCTACGCACCGCTCGCGGCCCCACCCGCCGGTCCGCGCGACGGCCGCAAGCTCTGATCGGGCGACCGGGCGCTTCGGCGGCGCGAGCAGAATCTGCCGGGCGAATCTGCCCAGCCATGGCCACGCGGTCAAAAAAACCAGCCTTTCTGCGGGTCACGGTCCGGACTCGAACTTGCACAGCGGCTCGTGCGAAGTTCTTCGCAGGAGGCGGACATGTCGCTGGGTGGATTTGGAACGTATGGCGGTCTGGGCGGCGGCATGGGCGGCTTCAGCAGCGTCACGCCCGTCAATGCCGCCTTGCCGAGCCGCAGCGCGGCGCAACCGGCGTCGCGTGGCGAGCCGGCTCGCCCTGAGCGCGTCGACGTGCGCGTGATCGAAGACGAGAGCAAGAAAGCGTAATCTCGATCGCGTGCAGACCAGCCGCGACCGAATTCTCACCACGCATGTCGGCAGCCTGCCGCGTCCGGTCGACGTCGCCGAGCTGCTGTTCGCCCAAGAGCGCGGCGATCCGCTTGACCCGGCGCAGGTCGATGAAGTCTTCAGTCGCGCGGTCGCCGACATCGTGCGCCGCCAGCGCGAAGTCGGCATCGACATCGTCAGCGACGGCGAGATGTCGAAGATCAGCTACGCCGCGTACATCAAGCACCGGCTGACCGGTTTCGACGGCGACACGCCGCGCCGCATTCCCGCCGACCTCGAACAATTTCCCGGCTTCGCTGCACATGCGGTGCGAACCGGTGGTGGTACGCCGACCCACACGCGACCGCGCTGTGTCGGACCGATCGCGGTCAAGACGACGGCGCCGCTCGAAGCCGACCTGGCGCGTTTCCGCGCCGCGCTGAACGCGACACCGGCGCCGGGTGCGTTCATGAACGCGGCCGCGCCCGGCGTGATCGCGCTGTTCCAGCCCAACGACTTCTATCCCGACGACGATTCCTATCTCGGCGCGCTCGCCACCGCGATGCGCGCCGAATATGAGGCGATCGTCGCCGCCGGGCTGGTGCTGCAGATCGACAGTCCCGATCTCGCGCTCGGCCGGCACATGATGTTCAAGGATCGCAGCGAAGAAGATTTCCTGGCGCGCATCGAGCGTCACGTCGCGGTGCTCAACGCGGCGCTGGCCGGCGTGCCCAAGGACCAGATCCGTGTGCATGCATGCTGGGGCAATTACGAAGGCCCGCATCATTGCGACGTGGCGCTCGAACGGATTCTGCCGGTGCTGCTGAAACTGAAAGCCGGCGCGCTGTCTTTCGAAGCCGCCAATCCGCGTCACGCCCATGAATGGGAGGTGTGGACGCGCCACAAACTGCCCGACGACATGGTGCTGATTCCGGGCGTGCTCGATTCGAC
>JAQGIE010000186.1 GCA_028291365.1 Rhodospirillales bacterium | reverse complement strand
AATTGTCGTGTACGCCGATCGGCCCCCGTTGCAGCAGCTCGCCCCAGATCTCGGCGAGCAGATGTTCGGTGGCGTCGCGCGGCGCGACGGCGCCGGCATCGGTCGCGACCGTGCCGCTCGGCGCCGGCAGCGCGCGGCGGTCGAGCTTGCCGTTGTCGGTCAACGGCAGCGCATCGAGCCGCACGAACTGCGACGGCACCATATAGTCGGGCAGGATGGTGCGAAGCCCGGCGCGCAGTTGTTCGTCGTCGGTGTCACCGACGACATACGCGATCAGACGCTTGTCGCCGGGCACGTCTTCGCGCGCCAGCACGGCGCAGGCGGTGATGCCGGGCTGCGCCGCCACCACCGCTTCGATCTCGCCGAGTTCGATGCGAAAGCCGCGCAGCTTCACCTGGTCGTCGCTGCGCGCGAGATATTCGATGCTGCCATCGGCGAGACGCCGCGCCCGGTCGCCGGTGCGATAGAGGCGCTCGCCGCCGATCTCGACGAAGCGTTCTTCGGTGAGGTCGGGCCGTTTCCAATAGCCGGTCGCCAGCCCGTCGCCGCCCAGCCACAGATCGCCCGCGACGCCGACCGGCACGGCGCGGCGCTGCGCGTCGAGAAGATGCGCGGTCGTGTTGGCGATCGGCCGGCCGATCGGCACGCTGCGCGCGTCGGGTGCGACCTGCTCGATCAGATGGCAGACCGCGAAGGTCGTGCTCTCGGTCGGGCCGTAGCCGTTGAGCAGGCGCTTGGGCGGCCCGTGTTCGAGCACGCTGCGGATCGCTTGCGGATCCAGCGCCTCGCCGCCGACCAGCAGATCACCGACCGCCAGGAAACAGCCCGGCGCTTCACGCGCCATCTGGTTGAACAGGGTCGAGGTCAGGAACATCGCGTCGATGCGGCGCTCGGCCAGCGCGGCCGCGAACAGCGCCGGCGCCAGCGTCTCGTCGCGCTCGAACACGACGACCGTGCCGCCATTGAGCAGCGCGCCCCAGATCTCGAACGTCGCCGCGTCGAACGAGGTGTTGGCCACCTGCGCGGTGCGCGCGCGATCGAGCTGCACGTAGTCGGTGCCGCAGACCAGCCGCACCACGCCGCGATGCGGAATCGCGATGCCTTTGGGCGTGCCGGTCGAGCCCGACGTGTACATGACGTACGCCAGCGGCGCATCGGTCGCGGCGGTGAACGCGGCCGTCGCGCACGGATCGGGCAGCACGCAATGCAAGGTCGCAGGCAACGACGCGGGATCGTCGGTCAGCGCGACGCGCACGCCCGAATCCTCGACCATCGCCGCGATGCGCTGCGCCGGATAGGCGGCGTCGAGCGGCAGATACGCGGCGCCGGTCTTGAGGATCGCCAGCATCGACTGCACCAGCAGCGCGCCGCGTTCGAGCCGCAGCCCGACCAGGTCGCCGCTGCGCACGCAAGCGGCGGCAAGCTGGGCCGCGATCGCGTTCGCGCCGCGTTCGAGCGTCGCGTAGTCGATGCGCACGTTGCCATGTTCGATCGCGATCGCGGCCGGCGTGCGCGCCGCGTGCTGCGCCACCAGCGCGTGGATCGTCGCTTGCGGATACGGCGAAGCGGTCGCGTTCCAGCGCGTCAGCGCGGCACGCTCGGTATCGTCGAGCAGCTCGATCGCATCCAGCGACGGCGCGGCAACCATGCCGCGCCACAACGCGACGAGGTGCCTGGCCATGCGCGCGATCGTCGCCGCGTCGAACAGGTCGGTTTCGTATTCGAGCGCCAGGTCGAGTCCGTCGCCGGTCTCGGTCGCGAACAGGATCAGCTCGTGTTTGCTGCCGCCCGGCGCGCTGCGCAGCCAACTCGTGTTGAGCTCGCCCAGCACCGGCGCCGCCGGTGCGGTTTCGAGCACGAACATGGTCTGGAACAAAGGCGCGCGATCGGCGCTGCGGCCGGGGCGAAGCTCCTCGACGAGCCGCTCGAACGGCACATCCTGGTTGGCGTAGGCGCCGGTCGCAGCCTGCCGGGTCCGCTGCAGCAAGGTCGCGACGTCGTGCACGTCGCGCAGATCGATGCGCAGCGCCAGCGTGTTGGTGAAGAAGCCGATCAGCCCTTCGAGCGCGACGTCGCTGCGATTGGCGACGGGCGTGCCGATGGCGAGATCGTCCTGGCCGGCATAGCGCGACAGCAGCGCGCCGTAGCCCGCCAGCAAGGTCATGAACAAGGTCGCATCGTGCGTGCGGCCCAGCGCGCGCAACGCGGCGAGCTGATCGGCCGGCAGATGAAAGCGATGCGTCGCGGCGCGATGCGCGCGCTCGGGACGGCGCGGCCGGTCGGTCGGCAGGTCGAGCGACGGCGGCAGCCCCGCCAGCGTTTGGCGCCAATAGTCGAGCTGCGGTTCGATGCGCGCGTCGGTCAGCCAGCCGCGCTGCCACGCAGCATAGTCGGCATATTGCACCGGCAACGGCGGCAACGCGTCGCCGCGATACAGGGCAGCCAGCTCGCGCAGCAGCAGCTCGATCGACCAGCCGTCGGCGGCGATGTGGTGCAAGGTCAGCAGCAGCACGTGCCGCGTCGGTGTCACGCGCAGCAGCACGGCGCGGATCGGCCAGTCCTGGGCGAGGTCGAACGGGCGCAGCGCTTCGGCCTGGGCCAGCGACTCGATCTCGTCTTCGCGGCAGCTCTGTTCGGTGAAGGAGATCGCACGCGGCGCGTCGGTCCGCGGGCTCGCCTGTCCGTTGCGCTTGGGAACGCGCGTGCGCAGCACCGCGTGCCGCGCCGCCAGCGCGTCGAACGCGGCGCGCAACGCGTCGATGTCGAGCACGCCGTCGATCCGGAACGCGGCCGGCATATTGTAGGCGGCGCTGCCGCCGAGCTGGTCGAGGAACCACAGGCGCTGCTGCGCGAAGGACAGGACCGGCTCGCCTTGATGCGGCGCGATCGGCGGCGGTTCGGCGCCCTCGCCCGCCATCAGGACGGCAGCGAGCCGGCGCACGGTGGGATGCTCGAACAGCAGATGCACCGCGATGGTGCGGCCGAACGCTTTGCGGAGGCGCGCCACCAGCTTCAGCGCCAGCAGCGAATGTCCGCCCAGCGCGAAGAAATCGTCGTCGATGCCGATCTGCGCGCGGCCGAGAATGTCGGCCCACAGCTCGGCCAGCATCGCTTCGCCGAAATCGCGCGCCGCGACCGGCGCCGATGCGGTTTCCGCCGCGCGCTCCGGTGCCGGCAACTGCTTGCGGTCGAGCTTGCCGTTGGTGCTGAGCGGCATCGATGCCAGCCGCACGAACTGCGCCGGCACCATATAGTCGGGCAGTTTCGCCTTGAGATGCGCGCGCCACGCCTCGGCGCTGCCCTCGCCGGTGGCGTAGGCGACCAGCCGCTTCTCGTCGCCCTCGCCGCGCACCACGACCGCGACTTCGCCCGCGCCCGGCGCGCCGGCCAGGGTCGCTTCGACCTCGCCCAACTCGATGCGGAAGCCGCGCAGCTTCACCTGGTCGTCGGTGCGGCCGAGATAGACGAGGCTGCCGTCGGGCAGATGCCGCGCCAGATCGCCGGTGCGGTAGAGCCGCGCCCCCGGCGCGCCGAACGGATCGGCGATGAAACGTTCCGCCGTCAGGCCGGGCCGGCCGAAATAGCCGCGCCCGACACCGACGCCGCCAATATAGAGCTCGCCGGCCGCACCGACCGGCACCGGCTCCAGCCAGCGATCGAGGACATAGAGTTGCAGATTGGCGATCGGACGTCCGATCGGGATCGCGGCGGAGTCTTCGCGTCGCACCGCGTGCCACGTGACGTCGATCGCGGCCTCGGTCGGCCCGTACAGATTGTGCAGCTCGGCGTCACTTGCTTCGGCAAAGCGCGCACAGAGCGGCGCCGGCAGCGCCTCGCCGCTGCAGATGACGCGGCGCAGGCTGGTGCAGGCGGCGAGCACGCTTTCGTCGACGAAGGCCTGCAGCATCGAGGGCACGAAATGAACCGTCGTGACCTGCTGCTGCTGGATCAGCGCCGCGAGATAGTGCGGGTCCTTGTGGCCGTCGGGCTTGGCGATGACCAAGGTCGCGCCTTCGCAGAGCGGCCACAGGAACTCCCAGACCGAAACGTCGAAGCCGAACGGCGTCTTCTGCAGCACGCGATCGTCGCTGCCGAGCCGAAACGCATCCTGCATCCAGGCGAGCCGGTTGCGCAGCGCGCCATGCTGGTTCATCGCCGCCTTGGGGCGGCCGGTCGAGCCGGACGTGTAGAGGACATAGGCGAGCGACCCCGCATCGGGCTCGATGCCGAGCGGAAGCGCCTCGATCCCGGTGTCGTCGAGCAGATCGATGCGCATCTGCGCCAGCCCGGGCAGGCGCGCCGCACCCGTGGCGTCGGTGACCAGAAGCCGGCAGTTCGAATCCGCGGCCATCCAGGCCAGCCGCTCGCTCGGCAGGCTGGGATCGAGCGCGACATAGGCGCCGCCGGCCTTGAGCACCGCCCAGATCGCGACGACCAGCTCGACCGACCGATCGAGGCAGAGCCCGACCAGGGTTTCGGGCCCGACGCCCTTGTCCTGCAGCCGGCGCGCCAGCCGATTGGCCCTGGTGTCGAACTCGCTGTAGCTCAGCGTGCCGTCGGGCCCGACGATCGCAGGCCGGGCCGGGCCGGCTGCAACCTGCAGCGCAAGCTGTGCCGTTACCGGGCGGAATGGCCCGAAGCTCGCCTCGCTGGCATTGAATGCGCGCAACGCGCGCTGCCGCTCGGCCGCGGGCATGATCGGCGCCTCGCGCAGCCGGGCATCCGGTGCGGCCGCTGCCAGCCAGCGCAGCAACGATGAAAAGCGCGGCTCGAGCTGGTCGAGTTCGTCGCGCTCGAACACGGCCAGGCTGGCGACGAAATCGATCTGCATCTCGTCGCCGCCGTAGGCGCGGACGAACACCTGCAAAGCGTTGCGCTCGTAGCCATTGAGCAGCACCGTCGGCGGACGCAGCCGCGCCGCGCCAAGCTGCAGGGCGTCGTACGCGTTGTCTTCGAACGACAGGCTGATGTCGAAAAGCTGGTCGCGGCCGCTGCGCAACAGACCGAGCGCGCGATTGATGGCGCTGAGCGGCACGCGCTGGTGCCGGTAGGATTGTCGTAGCTCCTGCGCGACGGCGCGCAGCAGGTCCGGCACGGTCTGTTCGAACCCGCCGGCGATGCGGATCGGGCTGACACCGGCAAAAAGACCGATGGTCGATTTGAAGCGCGCGGTGCTGCGATTGAGCGTCGGGACGCCGATCACCAGGTCGTCGATCGCGGCGTGCCGGCCGAAGAAAACATACAGGGCGGCGAGGAAAAGCTGCGGCAGCGTCGCGTCGGCGGCCGTTGCGGCGCGTTGCAGCCCGTCGCGCAGCGCGCGGTCGATCGGCAGCGACACGGTCCGGGTCGGGGCACCGCGCGCGCCCAGGCCCGCTTCGCGGCGGGCCAGCAGAGGCGGTGGCACGGCGGCGAAGCGGGACGCGAAATGCGCCACGTCGGCGGCGAAGGCCGGGCCGTCATGATAGGCGCGCTCGGCCGCGACGAAGTCGGCATAGGGCGGCAAGGGCTCGTCCGCCTCGCCGCCATAGGCGCGACAGATCTGTTGCGCGACCAGCAGCGCGCCCCAGGCGTCGATGATCAGGTGATGATAGGCAGCGAAGAAGAAGCGGGCCCCGCTGCGGCTCTCGACCAGCGCGAAGCGAAACAGCTTTTCGCCATGCAGCGCAAAGGTTCGCGCGGTCTCGGCCTGCATCCAGCCCTGGCACGCCGCATCGTCGGTACAGTCGATCCGCGCCAGGTCGCCCCGGACCGTCTCGTCGATCAGGGCAACGGGCAGGTCGTCGCCCGGCTGCAGGATCGTCCGCAGCGCATCCGAGCGCGCCACCACGGACTCGACGGCAGATGCGAGATGCGCCGGATCGAAGTCACCATCGATCCGGAAGCAATGCGCAATATTGTAGAGCGGCAGCTCGGGCGACAGCGCCTGCTCGATGAAAATGTCTGCTTGGTTCAAGGAGAGCAGCAAGCAGGTCGCCGTTCGGTTGTGCGCTGGTACCGGCTTCGTCTCGGTCAGTTACCTGAGGTTTCAGGCAGCCGCGCTGGACTGGCATTTT
>JAQGIE010000166.1 GCA_028291365.1 Rhodospirillales bacterium | reverse complement strand
AGCAGGATTCGCCCGGCCGCAGCGGCGTCGACCTGCCGGCGCCGGCCCACACCAAGACGCGTCTCGGCGCGGTGAAGCCGCGAACCAAAATCGGCCTGCCGGGGCTCAGCGAACCGCAGGTGGTGCGCCATTACACGCGCCTGTCGCAGCAGAACTACGCCATCGACGCCGGCCTGTATCCGCTCGGCTCGTGCACGATGAAGCACAATCCGCGACTGAACGAAAAAGTCGTGCGCATGCCGGGCTTCGCCGATCTGCATCCGCTGCAGCCGCAATCGACGGTGCAGGGCGCGCTCGAGCTGATCGACCAGCTCGCGACCTGGCTCAAGACGCTGACCGGCATGCCGGCGGTGGCGCTGTCGCCCGCAGCGGGCGCACACGGCGAATATTGCGGCATGATCGCCATACGGGCCGCGCTCGAAGCGCGCGGCGATCCGCGTCGGCGCGTGCTGGTGCCGGAATCGGCGCACGGCACCAACCCCGCGACGGCGGCGGCGCTGGGCTTCCAGGTCGAATCGATTCCCGCCACCGAAGAGGGTCGCGTCGATCTCGCCGCGCTGAAGGCCAAGCTCGGCCCCGACGTTGCCGGCATCATGCTGACCAATCCAAACACCTGCGGATTGTTCGAGCGCGACATCAAGGTGATCGCCGACGCGGTGCATGAGGCGGGCGGTTTCTTCTACTGCGACGGTGCCAACTTCAACGCCATCGTCGGCCGCGTGCGTCCCGCCGATCTCGGCGTCGACGCTATGCACATCAATCTGCACAAGACCTTCTCGACGCCGCATGGCGGCGGCGGCCCCGGCGCCGGCCCGGTGGTGTTCAGCGACAAGCTGGCGCCCTACGTGCCGGTGTCGTGGGTGGTGCACGGCAAGAACGGGTTCGAACTGGTCGAACAGGCGACCGGCGACGCCGTCGGCCGGCTGAAGGCCTTCCACGGCCAGATGGGCATGTTCGTGCGCGCGTTGGCTTACATGCTGAGCCACGGCAATGACGGGCTGCGCCAGGCCTCGGGCGACGCGGTGCTCGGTGCCAATTACATTCTCGCTTCGCTGCGGGACGTGCTGCATCCGGCCTTCGAAGGTCCGTGCATGCACGAGGCCCTGTTCGACGACAGTTCGCTCAAGGGTACCGGCATCACCACGCTCGACATCGCCAAGGCAATGCTCGACGAGGGCTATCATCCGATGACGATGTATTTCCCGCTGGTCGTGCACGGCGCCATGCTGATCGAGCCGACCGAAAGCGAGTCCAAAGACTCGCTGGACAAGTTCATCGGCACGATGCGCGACCTGGTGCGCCGCGCGCATGCGCCGGGCGCCGCCGACGAATTCCACGCCGCTCCGCGCCTGACGCCGCGCCGCCGTCTCGACGAGACCGCCGCGGCGCGCAAGCCGGTGCTGCGCTGGCGCCCCGAGGCACTGGACCAGGCCGCGGAATAGCCATGCGAACTGCCGTTACGATCGTTCTGCTTTCGATCGTAACGGCAGGTTCCGCGGGCGCGGCGGAAGCGTGCAAGATTCCAATCGTCGCCGAGGCGAAAATTCAGCAGGCGTCCGCGGGCGCTTTGCATGGCTGTGGTCTGACCGACGCCAAGATTTGCTGGACAAAAACCCACTGCTGATGCGGGATCCGGTCGTCGACTCAGCAGTGGAGCAGTTGCATGCGGTTTGTCGCGATCGCCCTTTTTTCGGTTGCGCTGACGGCGTCTGCGGCGCGTGCCGAACCCTGCAATCTGTCGCTGCATGCCGAGTTGCCGCTGCAACAGACCAAAGTCGGCCAGCCGCTGCTGGTGCAGGCTTCGATTCGGGGCCAGCCGATTCCGATGGCGATCGATACCTCGTCGGCCGCAACGACGATCGACAAGACGACGGCCGAACGATTCGGCCTTCCCCTGCAGCTCGCGACCATGCAGGGCCAGGGCATCGGCGGAAAACTGCGCGTGTTCAACGTGCGCGTGCCCGAGTTCGCACTTGGTCCGCAGCGCATCGACGAGATGACGATGCATGTGGTCGAAGGGTTTGGATCGGACAAGCAGGCGGGGCGGTATGGCCTGCTCGGTGCCGACGTGCTGGGCGATTTCGATCTCGAATTCGACATCCAGCACAACCGGCTTGCGATCTACGGCATGTCGCCTTGCGCGCGCGCCGCGCCGTGGGATCCCGATGCGCTTACCGTCGAGCTGTTCCGCACCCGTGGCCTGCGTATCCGGTTCGACGTCAAGATCGACGGCAAACCGATCACCGCCGAACTCGATAGCGGCGCCACCCGCACGCTGTTGACGTGGAAGGGCGCGCGCAAACTGGGCGTGACGCCGGGGTCGTCCGGTGTCGAGCCCGACGTCGGCATCGTCGGCGCCGACGGCAAACACTTGGAAAGCAGCCGCTACCGCTTCGAGACGTTCGAACTCGGCGACGAGACGATCCGCAACCCGCGCTTCGTCATCGCCGAAGTCGATCGCTCGGCGATGCGTGTCAAAGGCGGCAACGGTCTCGACGCACGCGCCGACGCCGCGCCCGAAATGTATCTCGGCGCCGATTGGCTGCGTGCGCATCGCGTCTATGTCGCGCGCGGCGCCAACCTGATGCACTTCACCTATGCCGGCGGGACGGTGTTCGAAAAGTAACGGGCGTCAGCGGTCGGCGAGGTCGATCACGATCAGACCGTCCGCGTCGGTGAGGCCTCTCGTGTCGGCACGCCCGCGAAGCTTGAGGTCGTAGCGAGCCGGCGGTGCGCGATCGATCAGCTCGCGAAGCGACTGAAACTGCGCCGTATCGTTGGAAGCTGCCGCGGGCGGCGTATAGGTAATGACGACGCGCAGGTCGCTGCGCGCGGCATAGCGGCCGAACGCGTCGATGCACGAGTTGGCCCAGTCCAATCGCCCGCCCTCCGCCGAGACGCGCGAAGCCGCACGACCGTCGCGCTGGGTCGGCTCGGCCGCGCACCACTTCACCTCGGGCGTCGTTGTCGTCGTGCAGGCGCACGTGGCCAGCGCAACCGCGCCGCACAAAACAAGCTCCAGCCTTGGCATCGCACGCTCCCATTCAGACCACGCGAATGCCAGCTTGCAGCAGGTCGCCGCTATCTGCTACAGATTGTAGCGCTACACGGGGTAACGGAAATGCAGGACGATTTGGACGCGCTCAGCGAGCTCGAGCGCGACGTGATGCAGCTCGTCTGGGCGCAGGACGCGATCACCGCCGACGAGGTGCGCGTGCAGCTCGACCGCGAGCTCAAGGATTCCACCATTCGCACCGTGCTGCGGCGCCTCGAAGAGAAGGGCTATGTCGGCCACGAGATCGACGGCCGCACCTATCGCTATCGCGCCACCCATGCGCGCGAGCACGTCGCCGCGCGCGCCGTGCACAAGATCGTGCATTGGCTCGGCGGTGGTTCGGTCGAAGACGTGCTGGTCGGCATGGTCGACGCCAAACTGCTCGACCGCGCCCAGCTGCAACGCATCGCGGAGAAACTGGCGAAAGCCAAAAAGGGAGGCGGGAAATGAGCTTGGCCTTGCTGATCGAAGGTGCCGTTCGCGCGCTGCTGTTCGGGCTTCTCGTGTTCGCCATTCTGCGTCTGGCGCGGTTGCGCCAGCCGCGCCAGGCCTGGGCCGTGTGGGCGTTCGCGCTGATCGCCTCGCTGGCGATGATGGCGTCGCTGCGCTTCTTCCCACTGCCGATCACGGTCGAGTTCGGCCAGGCAACCACCCGCGCGATTCCGCGCGGGGTGGTGCAAGGCGCCGCGCACCGCGACCTGTTCGAACTCGCCGCGACGCTGTACGCGACGGTCGCGGTGCTGCTGTGCCTGCGCCTGGCCGCGGGCCTGGTCCTGTCGGCGCGTCTGCGGCGGCGCGCGCAGCCGGTTCAGGTGCCGGGCGGACTCGACGCACGAATCAGCGCGCAGATCGCGACGCCGGTTACGTTCGGCCGCACCATCCTGCTACCGGCCGATTTCGCCTCGTGGCCGGCGGAGAAGCGCCAGGCCGTGCTGGCGCACGAGCAGGCGCATGTGCGCTGGTTCGACTTTCATGTGCAGCTGCTGGCGCAGCTCCATTGCGCGCTGCTCTGGTTCAGCCCGTTCGCGTGGTGGCTCCAGGCCGAACTGCGCGAGCTCGCCGAACAGGCCAGCGACGAGGCAGCGATCGCCTCCATCGGCGACAAGCATCGCTACGCCGAGATCCTGTTCGAGGTGGCGAAGACGGCGCAGCGCGTGCCGTTGGCCGTGGCGATGGCGCGCACCTCGTCGGTCGAGCGGCGGATGGATCAGATCCTGCGTCACGACACGCGCCCGGCCCGACGGGTGCCGGTCGCGGCGGTTGCGATGCTTCTGTTCGCAGCTGTCGTGACGACGTCGATCGCACCGCGAGCGCAGGTCGCGAGCGACCCCGCGCGGCTGACGCGGGTGCCCGGCCCGGGTGTGAATCCGTTTTACCCTGATCGCGCGCAACAGGAGAATGTCGAAGGTTACGCCGAATTCCGTATCGCCATCGATGCGCAGGGCAAGCCGCTGCGCATCGAGATGACCGCGGAAGATCCGGCCGGCTACGGCTTCGGCGAGAATGCGCGCCGTGCCCTTGAAACCTGGGCGTTCAAGAACGACGACGGTCAGGCGCGGACCGGCACCTACCGCCTTACCTTCCGCCTGAAGTAGCGGCTTATCGCGAGGTCCGCGTCCCGTACTGGGCCCGGATCTCTTCTTCGACCGCGGCGCGCTCGGCTTCCAGCGCGTCGCGCCAGCGAAGCTTGGCCGGTTCCTTGATCCCTTTGGCTTCCAGGATTTCGGCGATGCGCTGATTCAGTCGTTCGCTGCGCTTGCGAAGCAGCGCGACATAGGCTTCGCGCGCCGCTTCGTCGCCCGGCACCAGCCGCTCGGCGATCGGAAACAGCCGTTCGCGCAATTTGCGCTTGGCCTCGTCGTCGAGCCGCGTCGCCAACAAATCCTCGAGCGCCTGCACGCTCTTTTCGATCTCGACGTCGCTCGCGACGAGTGGATCGCGCGGCTTGCGCGCCGGCTCGTCGGCGCTGGCGCCGGCCGTCAGCAACAACAGGACGGCGGCGAGCAGCACGCGCATCTCAGCGCGCCCTCGGCGTGCGCTTTGGTTCCTGGAATACGAACAGCGACGGGTCGAGCGAGATGCCGAACTGCGTGTTCGACAGCGCGACGTCGGTGACCTGGTTCTGCGCGTCGATGACGCGCCACTGGCGCAACGTCAGCGGCTGGTCGAGCAGCACCAGCGTCAGGCGGCCGGCACCGACATCATTCGCCTGCGCGATCTCGACGCGAAAGACGTTGGCGAAATGTTCGAAGCTGGTGACGGCGAGTTCGCCGCCGAACTGGATCCTGGGCCGCAGGAACAGATTGGCCAGCGTGCGCTCGATCGGCGCCGACTGCGCCGAACGCAGTTGCGCGTCCCAATAGGTGATGTTGACGCCGTCGGCGACGATCAGGTCGCCGGACTTGAACTCGAAGCGCAGGCGACCGGGACGCGAGAGCCAGAACGTGCCCTCGCCCGATTTGCCCGTCGTCGAGGTCTGCGCGAAGTCGGCTTTCGCGGTCGTGATGCTGTCGAGATAGGTCTCGATGCGCCTGAGGTCGGCGCGGTCCTTGTCGGAAAGGACCGGCGCTTTGGGGCTCGATTGGGCGAAAGCGGGCGCGGCGAAGAGCAGCGCGGCGGTGAGGGCGGCGAGGATGGTTCGCATGGCCCGCAATATAGGGCCGATCGCGGCGCTGCGAAGGCGCGGGCACGTGCCCGCGCCTTGGACGCCAGCTTAGCCGTGATGCGAGATCAGGACCTCGCGCTTGCCGACATGATTGGCCGACGACACCACGCCTTCCTTTTCCATCTTCTCGATCAGGCGAGCGGCGCGATTGTAGCCGATCTGCAGGTGGCGCTGGATGAAGCTGGTCGAGGCCTTCTTCTCGCGCGCCACCAGCGCGACGGCCTGGTCGTAGAGCTGGTCGCCCGAGCCGCCGGCTTCGCCGCCCTCGTCGCCCAGCGCCATCGCCATTTCGTCGTCTTCTTCGGTGACCGCTTCGACGTAGTCCGGTTCGCCCTGCGCCTTGAGATACTGGACGATCTTCTCGACTTCCTGGTCGCGCACGAACGGCCCGTGCACGCGCGTGATGCGTCCGCCCGCCGCCATGTACAGCATGTCGCCCTGGCCCAGCAGCTGTTCGGCGCCGCTTTCGCCCAGGATGGTGCGGCTGTCGATCTTCGACGTGACCTGGAAGGAAATGCGGGTCGGGAAGTTGGCCTTGATCGTGCCGGTGATGACGTCGACCGACGGGCGCTGCGTCGCCATGATCAGATGAATGCCGGCGGCGCGGGCCATCTGCGCCAGGCGCTGGATCGCCGCTTCGATGTCCTTGCCCGCGACCAGCATCAGATCGGCGAACTCGTCGACGATGACGACGATGAACGGCAGCTCGGTCAGGTCGATCGGCTGGTCTTCGAAAATCGGCTTGCCGGTGTCGGGATCGAAGCCGGTCTGCACCTTGCGCAGCAGCATCTCGCCGCTGTCGCGCGCCTCACGCAGCCGCGCATTGTACCCGTCGATGTTGCGCACGCCGAGCTTCGACATGGCGCGGTAACGGTCTTCCATCTCGCGCACGGTCCATTTCAACGCGACGACGGCCTTTTTCGGATCGGTGACGACCGGGGCCAGCAGATGCGGAATGTTGTCGTAGACCGACAGCTCCAGCATCTTCGGATCGATCATGATGAAGCGGCACTTCTCGGGCGGCAGCGAGTAGAGGAGCGACAGGATCATCGTGTTGACCGCGACCGACTTGCCCGAGCCGGTGGTGCCGGCGACCAGCAGATGCGGCATGCGGGTCAGGTCGGCGACGATCGGCTGGCCGCCAATATCCTTGCCGAGATGCAGCGGCAGCTTGTGACCCGTCGTGTCGTCGAGTTCGAGCAGCTCGCGCATCAGCACGGTTTCGCGCTTGGCGTTGGGCAGCTCGATGCCGATGACGTTGCGGCCGGGCACGACCGCGACGCGCACCGAAACCGCCGACATCGACCGGGCAATGTCGTCGGCGAGACCGATGACGCGCGACGATTTGGTGCCCGGCGCCGGCTCCAGCTCGTACAGCGTGACGACCGGGCCGGGATGGATTTTGACGATCTCGCCTTTGACGCCGAAATCCTGCAGCACGCTCGTCAGCATCTCGGCGTTTTTCTGCAGCGCCTGTTCCGACAGGCCGGGCGAACGTTGCGACCCGTCGGGCTTCTGCAGCAATTCGAGCGGTGGCAGCGAATAGGCGTCGGGCGACGGCAGGTCCAACGCGGTCTGGCGCCTGGATACGAGCGCCGGCTTCTTGGGTTTCTGCGGTTCGACGCGCGGCGCAATCACCGCCGGGTTCGAACGCGCCGTCACCGACGGCGCGATCTCTTGCGCCCGCTCGAAGGACGGCGCGGCTCGCGCCAGGGTCGGTGCCGCGCGCGGCGCCTCGGCGACCGGTGCTTCGAGATGCGCGCGCGGTGCGCGCGTCAGCAGCGCTGCGACGAAGCCGTAGACGTGACGCGCGCCGAACGCGACCCAGGCCCCCATCCAGACCAGCGTGCGCCCGGCCTGGGCGAGTCCGTCGCGCCACTCCGCCAGGCTGGCGCCCAGCGCCGCCGCGAGCAGACCGGCCCCGATCAGCGCGAACAGGAAGGCGGCGAAAGCGGCGTCGAGCCCACCGGTCAAGCGCTCGACCGCGCCCAGCGCCAGCACGCCGACCGAACCGCCGAGCGTGCGGCCGAGCGGCGGGAAAAGCCCGTTCGGCACCGCGCCCAGCGCCGCCGACACGCACAGGAACAGCAACAGCGCCGCAATGCCGCGCAGCCACCAGCGGCCGATCGGCTTGTGCCGCACGACGCGCCAGCCCCACGCCGCCAGAGTCAACGGGATCAGCGCCGCCGCGACGCCCAGCGTCTGCAGGAACAGGTCGGCGAAATAGGCACCGAACAGGCCCAGCGCGTTGTGCGCGGCCCGTCCCATCGGCACCGCCGCGTTCCACGACGGATCGCGCGGATCGTAGGTGATCAGCGCCACCAGCAGCAGTGCGCCGGCTCCGATCAGCGCGACGCCGCCGATTTCGATGGCGCGCCGCAGGATCGTCGCGCGCGCGGCGTCGGGCAGCAGCGTGCGGCGCTCGGGCGTGTAACCGGTGCGGGTGCGGGTCGTGGCCATACTCAGTTTCCTTCGAGCAGCGCTGCCATCCTTGGCAGCGCATCGGCGAGAACGGGCAGATCATGGACGAGCGCGACGCGCAGAAATCCCTGCGCGTGGTTGCGCCCGTCGGCGCCGGGCCGGGCCATATAGGCGCCCGGCAACGTGCGGATGGCAGCTTCGGTCCACAGCCGGCGCGCGGCGCGTTCGCCGTCGCCGACATCGAGCCACAGAAAAAAGCCGCCGCCCGGCCGGCGAAAGCCGAAACGGCCGGCCAGGCTTTTTTCGGCGAGATCGAATTTGGCGCGGTAGGCGGTGCGATTTTCTTCGACGTGACGTTCGTCGTTCCACAGCGCCGTTGCCGCTTCCAGCACCGGCAGCGGCACGCCGCCCGATGCGAAATTGCGCAGGCGCAGGAACAGCTGCAGCGCGTCGGCGTCGCCGGCGACGAAGCCGGCGCGCAACCCCGCCGCGCTCGAACGTTTCGACAGCGAGTGAAACACCAGCACGTTGGCGAACGGATCCCCGCTGCTGGTCAGCGACGCCGCGACTTCGAGCGCGCCGGGCGGCGGCTCGCGATCCCAGATCTCGGCGTAGCATTCGTCGACCGCGAGCAGGAATCGGTGGCGGCGTGCCAGCGTGATGGCGTGCGCGAGATAGGCGCGGTCGGCGACGGCGCCTTCGGGATTGGACGGCGTGCACAGCATCAGCAGCGACGTGCGCGCCCAATCCTGCTCGGCGACCGCATGCAGATCGGGCAGGAAGCCGGTCGCCGGCGTGGCGTTGAGCAGCGCCAGTTCGGCGCCGGCCAGTCGCGCAGCGCCTTCATAGACGGCGTAGGACGGGTTGGGGATGGCGATGCGGCGAGGCGCGCCGCCCGGATCTTCAGCCGCGACCAGCAGCGCGACCTGAAACAGCGCTTCGCGGGTGCCGGCGACCGGAATCACGTGGCGCTCGGGATCGACCGCACCTTGCAGCCCATAGCGTCGGTCGAGCCAGCCGGCGACGGCCTGACGATAGGCCAGCGTGCCGGTCTGGGGCGGGTACTTGCCCCAGAGATGGGCGTTGCGGGCGAGGGTTTCGGCCAGCAAGGCGGGCGGGGCGTGCTGCGGCTCGCCGACCGACAGGGCCAGCGGCGCGACGTTCGCCTGGGGCGGCGGCGACAGCAGCCGCGCCAGCCGGGCGAACGGATAATCGTTCAACTCGACGAGGCGCTGATTGAACGAAAGGGTGGTGGCGTCCATCGCATCCCGGAACAAAAGCGGACGGAAATCTACCCGGAAGCGGGCCGGCCCGGCAAGGAAAGCTAAACCGAAATTCGGTCGCGCCACGAGGGGCTTAGCCCCTTCCCCTTGAGGTAGGACCTCAAGTTCCGTGAGGTCGATGCGGAATTGTCACAGCGGCAGGCGCCCGGTCGTGCTGCGCCCGCTCGTCCGGCGGTTGGGGCGGGCCCGGGCTGATCGCGTTCCGGGTCTTGTGGGGGCCGAACAGCCTCGCCGCCAGCACGGGTTTCAGCCGGACGCCGGTGCGCGAGGCGCTGCGGCGCCTGTCGGTCCAAGCGCTGGCGGCCTGCGACGAAACGCTTCCGAACCGCGCACCGACATGCGACGTGGCTGGTGATGGAGCGAATTCCCGACCGGCTGCTGTGCGCCCCCGACGCGCACAGGCTCGAGCATATGAGCGCGGCGGCGTTCGCCGACTCTGAACTGATCCGCACGACCAGCTGGGCGCGTCCCGACCTGTGGTTCATCGACCGCCAAGGTGAGTTGCTGTGCGGCTGCGTCGGCGTGGTCTGGCGCCGGATCGTCGCCGACGGCACGCCTGTCCGTGTCGGCGGCGTCGCCAGTCTCGTTGTCGCACCGGAGGCCCGCGGCGCCGGGCTCGGCGCGCGCCTGCTCGGTCGCGCACTGGAAGAAATGCGGGCCATGCCCGCGATCGCGGCGGGCATGCTGCTGTGTGACCACGCGCTGGTGCCGTTCTATGTGCGACTGGGCTGGCGCCGCGTCACCGCTTCGGTGCGCTGCATGCAGCGAGGCGGCGAGGTCGATTGGACCGGCGCCGCCATGTGCCACACGCTCGTCGCGTCGGCGCTCGATTCGGCGCGGACGGTTCGGCTCAACGGTCTTCCCTGGTAGGCACCAGCGTTTCGTTGCTGCGCCAGTCGCGCGTCAGCAGCGTCACGTCGACCAAGCTGCGCAGCACCAGCCTGCCGTCATCCAGCCACTGCACGACGCCGTTGCGGCGCTGCCCGTCGGGACTGATCTGCAGCCATTGATAGATGTGCAGGTCGCGCGTCGGCCGGCCCAGCCAGGCGTCCGGCGCCTTCCACTGCCAATAGATCAGCAACGCGGTGGCGCGCGCGTCGGCCTCGATCTCGCGGCACCAGCCCACCGCCCATTCATTGTCGAACCAGAGTCGCCCGTCGCGATGGGTGCAGCGATACTCGATGTGGCGCGACCGTCCGTCGTCCCAGAAACTGGTGCTGGTCTCCAGCCACGGAAATTCGGGATCGTCGGTGAAGCGCCCGACATTGCGCACCCGGTGCTGGTCGATCCGTTTCCCGGACGCGCTGAAATGCTGGTGAAGCCCGTCCCACACGCCTTCGCAGCGCGCCAGGATCGGCATCGCTCGGCGCAGCTCGGTCATTCGCGCGCGACCAGCTCGATCAGTTCGCCAGCCGCCCCGCGCAGCGTCGCGCGGCGCGCACCGGCGAAGGGGGGCAGGCTCGACGCTGCCGGGGGCGCGATGAAGTCGTCATCGTCGCCGATCGCGTCGACTTCGCAGGTGACGATCGCCATGCCCGGCGCCAGGTCACCGTCGCCGCACGGTCGCGCGGTGCAGCCTGCAGGATAGCGATCAAGTTCGAACAACGTGCCGTCGGCGAGCGGCAACACGGCAAGGCCGTGTCTGGTGGTTTCGACCGGCAAGAAGTTGGCGCGTGACAGGACGCGGATGCGCAGGTCGGTGGCGGGGCTCGGCGGGTTGCCGAATCGTGCCTGGTAGAAACGGCGCAGTGCCTCGATGTCGGGGCCGCCGACCACGGCGATGAAGACGCGTCCGACCGGCGACAGCGCGCGCGCCAGGTCGAAGCCGCTGCCGGCGCCGATCCGCGTCAGATACAGGCACTCGCCCGCCGGTCCCAGCACCTGCATGGCGCGGATCATCGGCAGCCCGTCGAGATCGGCAGGCGCGCCGATGATTTCGAACGGCGAGCCGGCCAGGCGCGGCGCCAGCGCGTCGACGTCCTGCACGGTGAGTTCGGTCGCGTTCCATCCATGCGTGGTGAGCGCGCGATAGCCCTCCGTCGCCGGCCGCTCGACGAAGCGAAGGCAGGTCGCCTCGCCGCTCGCGGGTTGCATCGCGATCCAGCGGCTGCCCGCCGCGGCGGGCGCGTTCCAGCTGCGCGCGGTGGCTTCGTCCAGCGCGCCGCGCGCGATGGTCCGGTAGTCCAGATACGATGTGTAGGCCTGCTCGACCGCGCCCAGATCGGGCACCGTCGTGGTGACGGCGCGGATTGCCCCCAACATTCGGCCGCTTGCTCCCCGCCGGCGGAACGACCCTGCGCACCGCCGCATTCCCCATTTCACGTCGAGATGGTTCGAAGCTGGACGAGGGGGATAGATGATGCAAGGCACGCGCTCGTTGTGGCAGGAGTCAATTCTCGACAGCGTCCAGCCCACGGAAGCGGAGCCCGATTCCAACTTCGTGCCCGATGCGCTGATCGTCGGTGCCGGCATCACCGGCCTGACCATCGCCTATGAACTTCTGCGCCGCGGTCTTTCGGTTGCGGTGATCGACAAGGAACCCAAGCTCGGCCGCGGCATGACCGGGCGCACCACGGCCCATCTGTCGAGCGCGCTCGACGATCGCTTCACCGCGCTGGCCAGGCACCGCAGCGACGCCGTCGCCCGCACCGCCTTTGATGCGCATCAGGCGGCGATCGAACGGATCGCCGAGATCGTGCGCGACGAGTCGATCGATTGCGACCTGCGTCGCGTCGACGGCTATCTGATCGGTGCCGGCGAGGACGGACCCAAAACCATCGACGACGAATGGTCCACCACGCAGCGGTTAGGCCTGGCGCGGGTCCAAACCTGCAAGTCGCCCATCGCGGGCTGGGGCAGCGGCCCGGCGCTTCGCTTCGCGGCGCAGGGACGTTTTCATGCCGGCAAATATCTCACCGGTCTGGCGCGCGCGGTGGTCGCGCGCGGCGGGCGTCTGTGGCTCGGCCATCAGGTCGTCGAGCTGGGCGCCACCGATGACCCGGTCTGGCTCGAGACCGCGGCGGGCGCGCGGCTCAAGGCGCGCAACCTGGTCATCGCCACCAACGCGCCGATCCATGAACGTTTCAAACTGCAGACCAAGCTGGCGCCCTACCGCACCTACGCGGTGGCGCTGCGCATCGCGGCCGGCGTGATCGGCGACGCGCTCTATTGGGACACGTGCCATCCCTATCGCTATGTGCGGCTGCAGGAAGACGGCGACGGCGGCTTCTGGCTGATCGCGGGCGGCGCCGATCACAAGACCGGTCAGGTGGGCGACGAACGCGACTGCCTCCAGGCGATGGAAAACTGGGCCCGCAGCGTCTTCGTGCAGGCGGGCGAAACCGGGCCGCGCTGGTCGGGACAGGTGCTGGAGACGATCGACGGGCTCGCCTTCATCGGGAAGAGTCCGGGTGACGACAAATTGTGGGTCGCAGTCGGCGACAGCGGCATGGGCATGACCCATGGCACGATCGCCGGCATGCTGCTCGCCGATCTGATCACCGGCCGCGAGAATAAATGGGCTGACGCGTTCGATCCCGCGCGCAAGCCGGTCGGCGCCGCGGGCGAATGGATCCGCGAAAATCTCAACGTCGCAGCGCAGCTCGCGAGCGATTGGCTGGGCGGATCCGACGTCGAATCGATGGACAAGATTCCGGTTGGCGAAGGTGCGGTGCTGCGGCACGACGCAACCAAGATCGCGGTCTATCGCGATGGCCGCGGCAAGCTGCACGTGCGCTCGGCGGTATGCCCGCATCTCGGCTGCATCGTGCAGTGGAACCGTCTCGAGAAAGGCTGGGACTGTCCCTGCCACGGCTCGCTGTTCGATCCCACCGGGCGCGTGCTGAACGGACCGTCGCGTGCACCTTTGGCGACGGTCGAGGATTTCGCCGGCGCCAACGGAAATCCCAACACGCAGGAAATGAAACGCGCGGCGGAGTAGTCGGCGCCTGGCAGGCTTTCGCGGGAAAACGCGCTACTGCAAGGTCGAAGCCGCCTGCGCCGCCGGCAGCACGACCCGCCCGTCGGTGCGCGGTTCGAGCGGCATGGCGCGCTTGCGCAGCGACGCGGTCAGCACGTCGCGGACCGGCCCGTCACCCGGCCGCACCTCGATCCGCGACGGCGGCACCGACCGCATCACCGGTCCCATCCCGTCGCCGCCCGCCACCAGGAAATCGATCGTCGCGACCTTGTAGACTTTGGTCGCGACGAGCGGGCGGCCGCTGCCGTCGGTGATGCGCGCCAGCCTGCCCGGCGCCGCCACCACGTAGCGCAGCCCGCTGACCTGCAGCACGCCGCGTCCGGTCTCGCTTGAAGCGCGGACGGCTTCTTCGATCTGCGCCCCGCTCATGCGCAGCACGGCGGGAAAATTGTCGAACGGCGACACTTCGAACATGTCGCCATAGACGAGGTCGCCGGCGCGCAGCGGCGCACGCAGCCCGCCCGAATTCAGGAACGCGACGTCGGCGCGATAGGCGTCGCGCAGCGCGTCGGCCAGGAGATCGCCCAACGACGATTCGGCGCGGTAGCTGGTGGTGAAGGCGGTCGTCGTGGTGATGCCGAGCTTCTCGTTGCGCTTGGCCGCGACCTTGTCGAGATAAGGCTGCAGCGATGCGCGCACGGTCGCGTCGGCGGCGATGGTGCGGCCCTCGAACTGTCGCGGCGTCAGCGCGGCGCCTTGCGGGGCGTTGCGCGCGTCGCAGCTTTCCGTGCCGGCATAGACAGCGGCGCAGATCATGGTCGGCTGCCGCAGCTCGCGCCTGACGACGCGGTGTGCGGCGGGATCGACCCACAGATCGAGGGTTGAGAACTCGCGGCTGAGTGCGCCGCCCTGCAGCACGGCGATGTCATTGACGATCTGGCGCATGCGCTGGTGCGTGTGGCCGGCAAAGATCGCGTCGACCGTGCCGCGCGGCAGGTCCTTGGCGAGCCGCATGATCTCGTCGGCCGGCTCGCAGCTCGAAATGTCCTGCGGATCGGCGAGGTTGGTGCAACGCCCACCCATATGCGCAACCACGATCACCGCATCGGCGCCCGCCGCGCGCAGGTCGCGCGCTGCCGCGATCGCAGCGGCGGCCGGATCGCCGAAGCGCAGGCTGACGACGTTGCGGGGTTGGGTGACGGTCGGCGTCTCGGGTGTCGACAGGCCGATGATGCCGACCTTCACGCCGCCGCGCTCGACGATGATGCCCGGTTTGACCCAGTCGGGCGCCTTGCCGGTCGCCGCTTCCGTGATGTTGGCGGCGAGAAACGGAAACCTGGCTTCGGCGGCGCGCGCTTTGAGCGCCCCCAACGCGTCCTCGCTCGCGCTTTGCGCGACCGCCACGGGTCCGACCGGACCGAAGTCAAATTCGTGATTGCCGACCGCGGCCGCTGCGTATCCCAGCTGGTTGTAGCCGCGGATGACGGGCTCGCCTTCGAACAGATTCGATTCGAGCGTGCCCTGGAACATGTCGCCCGAATCGACCAGCACGACCCGTCCGTCATTGGCGGCCCGCAGCGCGTCGACGTAACTCGCCAGGACCGGCAGCCCGCCATAGCTGACATTGCGGTCGGTATGGCCGGCAAACCAGCCGTGATGGTCGGTGGTGCCGACCACCACGAGATGCACCGGTGCGCTGCCCGACGGAACCGTGTTGCAGCTGCCCGCCAGCAAGGCGACCGCGATCGTCGCGATTCGGGTCCAGCTGCGCATCTCGATCCATCCCTGTCGGTTGCCGGCGCAAGGTAAAGAAAAAGGGAGAGGCGTTGCCACCTCTCCCTTCGCCGTCGCCCGTGGAGGTGCGAGGTCAGTTCCTGGCGCGATCGACCAGCTTGTTGGCGGCGATCCACGGCATCATCGCGCGCAGCTTGCTGCCGATATCTTCGATCGGATGTTCGGCCTGGCGCCGGCGCGTGGCCTTGAAGCTCGGCAGGCCGGCCGCATTCTCCAGCATCCAGTCGCGCACGAAACGACCCGACTGGATGTCCTCGAGCACGCGCTTCATCTCGGCCTTGGTTTCCGGCGTCACCATGCGCGGACCGGTCTTGTAGTCGCCATACTCGGCGGTGTTCGAAATCGAGTAGCGCATGTTGGCGATGCCGCCCTCATAGATGAGGTCGACGATCAGCTTCACCTCGTGCAGGCATTCGAAATAGGCCATCTCGGGCGCGTAGCCCGCTTCGACCAGCGTTTCGAAACCAGCCTGGATCAGCGCCGTCAGGCCGCCGCACAGCACGGCCTGTTCGCCGAACAGATCGGTCTCGCATTCTTCGCGGAAGGTCGTCTCGATGATGCCGGAGCGGCCGCCGCCGACCGCGCTGGCATAGGACAGCGCGATGTCGTGCGCCTGGCCCGACGCGTCCTGCGCCACCGCGATCAGGCACGGCACGCCGCCGCCTTTCTGATATTCGCTGCGCACCGTGTGGCCGGGGCCTTTGGGCGCGATCATGAACACGTCGAGATCGGGACGCGGTTCGATCAGCTTGAAATGAATGTTCAGCCCGTGCGCGAAAGCGATCGC
>JAQGIE010000157.1 GCA_028291365.1 Rhodospirillales bacterium | reverse complement strand
CGCGAGACCGCAGAACGGATCGGCTCCGATAATCTGAATGAGCGCATGCCGGTGACCGACATGCAGGACCAGACAGGTCGTGCAGCCGGGTCCGGGTTGCCAGCCACGCCGCCGCGGCGTGTACTTCGGCGCGATCAATGAACGAACGAACCTGGGAGCAACGCCAAAATGCGCGTTACCACGACAGTGACGGCATTGGCCGCCTTGACTCTCGCCGCCGCGGCCACCGCCGCCGAGGTGCCCGCGGGCTATCCGGCCGACTACGCCAAAGTGATCGAGGCGGCCGAGAAAGAAGGCAAGGTCATCGTCTATTCGGCCACCGACGCCGCCGCGGCGCAGCCGCTGCTCAAGGCCTTCGCCAAGGCCTTCCCCAAGATCCTGGTCGAATATAACGACCTCAACTCGACCGAACTCTACAACCGCCTGATCTCCGAAGTGGCGGCCGGCGGCACCGGCGACGTCGCGTGGTCGAGCGCGATGGATCTGCAGATCAAACTGGCCCAGGACGGCTACGCGCTGACCTATGCCTCGCCCGAGAAAGCCAAGCTGCCGGGCTGGTCGGTCTACAAGGACCAGGCTTACGGCACGACCTACGAGCCGGTTGTTTTCGTGCACAACAAGCGCCTCTTTCCCGAAGCGCAGATGCCGAAGACGCACGACGAGTTCATCAAGGTGCTGAGCGAGAAGAAGACCGAACTGACCGGCAAGGTCGCGACCTACGATCCCGAGCGCAGCGGCACCGGCTTCGCGTATATCAGCAACGACCAGAAGTACTTTCCCAGATTGTGGGAGCTCGCCGCGGCGCTCGGCGGCGTCGGCGTCAAGCTCTACACCTCGACCGGCACGATGCTCGAGCGCATCGGATCGGGCGAGCACGTGCTGGGCTACAACATGATCGGCAGCTACGCGCTCAATCGCGCCAAGAAGGATCCCAATATCGGGGTCGTCTATCCGCAGGACTATGTCGAGATCGTGAGCCGCGTCATGCTGATCCCGGCCAAGGCGAAGAATCCGAACGCGGCGAAAGTGTTCTTGAACTACGTGCTGAGCGTCGACGGCCAGAAGGCGATGGCGGACTCGGGTCTGTTTGCGATGCGCGACGACGTCGAAGGCGAAGCGACGGCCAAGAGCCTGCAGGCCAAGCTCGGCGACAAGCTGAAGCCGATTCCGGTCGACGACAGCACGACGCAATATCTTGACCAGACCAAGCGGCTCGAGTTCCTCAAGAAGTGGCAGGACGCGGTCAGCAAGCATTGAGCTAAGTCCCCGCCAGCTTGTCCCGGCCCCGAGACGGGGGCGGGGATCCATTCCCCGCCGCGAGACTCAACGATGAAGAATCCGACGTCGTCACGATGGATCCCCGCATTCGCGGGGACTGACGCCTGGCGCGTGGCGGTGGTGGTCGGCGTCGCGCTTGCCGTGGCGCTGCCGCTGTCGCTGGTGATCTATCAGAGCTTTTTGTCGGGGCCGTTCTTCCTGCCGACCGCGAAGCCGACCTTCGACGCGTACAGCTTCGTCTTCAGCGACAAGGATTTCTGGCGCGCACTGCGCAACACCGCGTTCGTCGCCGGCGGCATGACCGCGATTGCGGTGCCGCTCGGCGGCATCCTCGCCTTCCTGATGGTGCGCACCGACCTGCCCGGCCGCACCTGGATCGAACCGCTGGTGCTGTCGCCGGTCTTCGTGTCGCCGATGGTGCTCGCCTTCGGCTATGTCGTGGCGCTGGGACCGGTGGGGTTCGTGTCGCTGGCGGCGAAGTCCATCTTCGGCACGGTGCCGTGGTCGATCTATTCGCTTGGCGCCATCGCGGTCGTCGCCGGCCTGACGCACATCCCGCACGTCTATCTCTACGCCTCGTCGGCGCTGGCCTCGCTCGGTTCCGACGTCGAGGAAGCGGCGCGCGTGGCGGGCGCCGGACCGCTGACCGTGATGCGCCGCGTGTCGCTGCCGATGATCGCACCGGCGCTGCTTTTCGCCGGCGTGCTGGTTTTCTTTCTCGGCTTCGAGATGTTCGCCATCCCGCTGGTGCTCGGCGATCCCGAGGGCATCCTCGTGTTGACCTCGTATCTGTTCAAGCTCACCAACCGGTTCGGCGTGCCGTCCTATCAGCTGATGGCGGTGGTGGTGGTGGCGATCCTCGCCATCAGCCTGCCGCTGGTGCTGCTGCAGCGTCGCCTGCTGCGCGACGCTGAACGCTACGTGACGCTGAAGGGCAAGGGCGCGCGCACCAAGCCGCTGCCGCTCGGCAAGGCGCGCTGGTTCGCGCTGGCCGGCGTCGTGCTGTGGCTGCTGGTTGCGGTCGGCATACCGCTGGCGGGCATCGGACTGCGCAGCGTCGTCAGCGCCTGGGGCGAAGGCGTCAACATCGCCGAGGTGCTGACGCTCGATCACTTCTACGAAGTGTTCGACTATCCGCCGCTGGTGCATGGCGTGATCAACACCTTGCTGATCGCGACGTTCGGCGGGGCCGCTTCGGTCGCGGTCTATGCCCTGATCGCGCTCGCGGTGCATCGCTGGCCGCATCCGCTGACGCGCGTCGTCGATTATGCCGTGCTGATTCCGCGCGCCATGCCGGGGCTGATCGCCGGTCTCGCCATGTTGTGGGTATTCCTGTTCTTCGCGCCGCTGCGGCCGTTGAAGGCGACGCTGATCTCGTTGTGGATCGCCTACACGCTGGTCTGGCTCGCCTACGGCATGCGGCTGATCAGTGCGGCGCTGCTGCAGGTCGGGCGCGAACTGGAAGAAGCGGCCAAGGTCGCCGGTGCCGGCACCGGCCGCATCAATCGCGAGATCACCATTCCACTGATCCGCTTCGGCCTGATGTCGAGTTGGGTGCTGATCTTCATGATCTTCGTGCGCGAATATTCGACCGGTATCTATCTGCTCGGTCCCGGCACCGAGGTGACCGGCGCGCAATTGATTTCGTTGTGGGGAACGGGCGCCGCCGACGTCGTATCGGCGCTCTCGGTCATCAACGTCGCGACGCTGGCGGTGGGACTTGCCATCGCGTTGCGGCTCGGCGTGCGTCTGCGGTAAAAGAACAACGATGAACGACAATCTCAAGCTCGACGAAGTCCGCCTGACGCTGGGCGGCAACGAGATCCTCAAAGGCGTCTCCTTCGCGCTCGGTCGCGGTCAGGTGCTGGCGCTGCTGGGACCGTCGGGCAGCGGCAAAACCACCATCCTGCGTGCGGTGGCGGGACTGGAAACGCCCGACTCCGGACGGATCGAGATCGACGGCAAGCCGGTCTTCGACGGGTCGCAGAAACATTTCGTGCCGGCCGAGAAGCGCGGCCTGGGCCTCGTGTTCCAGTCCTACGCGCTGTGGCCGCATCGCACCGTCAACGAGAACGTCGCCTTCGGCCTGAAGCTGCGCGGCGTCTCGAAAGCCGATGTCGAGCGCCGCGTGCAGACCGCGCTCGACCAGCTCGGCCTGGGCAAGCTCGGCGCGCGGTACCCGCACCAGCTTTCGGGCGGACAACAGCAGCGCGTCGCGATCGCACGCGCGCTGGTCTACGAGCCGCCGATCCTGCTGCTCGACGAGCCGCTGTCGAATCTCGACACCAAGCTGCGCGAAGAGGCGCGCGTCTGGCTGCGCAAGCTGATCTCGGAACTCGGGATCTCGGCGCTCATCGTGACGCATGACCAGGTCGAAGCGATGGCGATGGCCGATCGCATCCTGTTGCTGAATGAAGGCCGCATCGAACAATCCGGCACGCCGACCGAGATGTATGCGCATCCGCATACGATCTTCGCGGCCGAATTCATGGGCGCGAACAACCGGCTTTCCGGCGTCGCGTCGACCGGCCCGGACGGGCGCGCAAATCTGAAAGTGAGCGGCACCGAACTGATCGGCACGGCGCAGGCCGGCGCGGTGACGGGTGATGCGATCGGTCTCATTCGCGTCGAACGCGTGTCGGTCGACAAGGCGGCCGGGCCGGGCTGCGTCGAGATGGATCTGGTGACGCGCATGTATCTCGGCGACCGCTGGGAATATCTGTTCGAGCGCGACGGCCTGTCGGTGCGCGCCTACGACGCCGAGCCGCTGGGCGACGGCCGCCACCATGTGCGCTTTCCCGCCGACTCCTTGTGGGTGTTTCCGCGCAGCTGAGCGCTTTCCGGCGACGCGCTGGCGCGTTTTCCCGTGAAGCGAGCGAGCATCACCCGATCAATTTGATCGGGTGATGCGCTAGTCGTCGGGCACAAACTTGATCAGCAGGATGCTCGAATCGACCAGCGCATGCGTCAGCATGTTGGCGGCGAGATCGCGGTGGCGCAGATACAGCAAGGTCAGCACCGCGCCGAGCACCAGCACGATGGCGCCTTTGGACCAGCCCCACACTGGCACGTGCAGTCCCGCGAACAGCAACAGCTGCAACACCGCGCCGAGCCACAGATAGCCGGTCCATTCGGCCAGCCGATGCAACGCGAAGCCGCGCGTCATCAACTCTTCGACCACGCCGGCGCGGATCGCCAGCAAGATCATCGCCCACGCCGGTAGCGTTTTCAGCGTCGCCTCGACGCCGCTGAATTGCGGAACGCCGCCGGCCAGGAAGTGCAGCAGCACCGCCATGGCGACGCCGATCGCCAGATAGACGACCAGGCCGCCTAGGCCGCGGACCAACGTGCGGCGCGTCGGCCGGTTGAGTCCGATCGACGACAGCGGTCGCCGCTCCCACACCACCACGATCGCGAGCAGCAGGGCCGCAAGCAGCCAGAACACCGCCTCGCCGGCGAGGATGCGCGCGGTCGGCGACAGGCCGTCCAGCGGCAGCAGCGGCGCCAGCACCGGCATCGAAACCATCAGCGCCAGGCCGGCCAAGGTGGGCCAGGGATTTTTCATTGCTCCACCAGGACGTTTTGTCGGGCCGCAGCCACAAACGAAAAGAGCCGCCAAAGATTTGGCGGCTCCTTCCGGGAGATATCGAAAAAGAGGGTCAGCTGCGGATCGTGGTCCAGTTGGCCTGGAACTGATCGGCCGCGAGACTCGTCGACGGGCGGGTGCGCCCGCCGAAGAACACGAGCACCGCGGCAGCCACCCCTGCGATCAGGGTTGTCATGGTTGCGCGTCCAATGTTGTTCGATGCAGTGCAACATAGGCGCATCCGGGCCGGATTTGACGGGGTGGTGCCGGCACGCCAGCCATGCCTGCAGCGCCGCACGCGCCCTGGCCCCCGACCTGCGTTCACGAAGCGCTGCGATCGGCCGATCGCGCATTCCATTTATTGCCGGTGCGAATCAGATGCCGAAAGGCCGTTACCGGCCCTCGGCATCATCGCAGCGCTGGGAGGCAGCCATGCGCCAACAGGCTCAGCCGCCGTAGCTCTTGAGCACGTCGAGGATGGCGGCGGGGCTCATGTCGCGCGCCTCGGTCAGCGCCAGGGTATTCAGGCCCTGCACCGCCGTGTCGGTCTTGGGATCGATCACGACGACGGTCGGAACGCCCTTCAGCGCCTGCCCGTATTTCGCGGCCAGATCGAGGTTCTTGTTGCGCCGGCCGACATCGATCGAGACCAGCTCGAACTTGGACTCGGCGTAGGATTTGATGTCGGGGATGGCCAGCGCGCCGGCCAGGACGCGGCAGTCCGGGCACCAGTTGGCGCCGAACTTCACCAGCACGCGCTTGTTGGCAGCCTTGGCGCGGGCCAGGGCCGCATCGAGATCGGCCCGTCCGTCGGCGGCCTCGTCGTAGGGCGCCTTGGGCACGTCGACGATCTTGTCGGGCAGCGCTGCCACCGCAGCCGTGCCGGATCCGATCCAGACTGCACCTGCGAGAGCCAGCGAACCGGCGAGAGAAAGGGCGATTTTGCGCATGGCGCGAACATAGCGCGCGCCACGACTTCGTCTACTTGGTCGCGTCTTTCAGGTAGGCGATGAGGTCGGCCCGGTCCTGGTCCTTGGCCAGCCCGACGAAAATCATCTTGGTTCCGGGCACCAGGGAAGCCGGCTTTTTCAGCCAGGCGTCGAGCTTCGCGTCGCTCCAGGTGATGCCGCTCTTCTTCAGCGCGTCGGAATAGTTGGCGAAATCCGGTCGCGTTCCCGCCTCGGCGCCGATCACGCCATGCAGGTTGGGGCCGACCCTGGCTTTGCCGCCGGCCTCGACCGTATGGCAAGCGGTGCACTGCACGTAGAGTCGCCTGCCGCTGCCGGCATCACCGGCCTGTTGCGCTTGGGCGGTGCTGGCGGCGACAACGATGGTGAACGCGAGGAGGGCTGGACGCATGGCGGCGGATCCTACCGGGCGTGCGACCGGGCGCCAGCTCAGAGACAAGCCTTCGAAAGCGAGTGATGGACGATCGCCTTCCGACCGAACTTTGGATTACCGCAACGCTGCGCCGTTTCGGCGCCGCGGCGCGTCCGGCCTATCTGGTTCGGCGCGGCGATCCCGAACGCGGCTCGGTGCTGGTGCGGCTGGACGGGCATCGCGCCGGCACCCGCATCCTCACCCAGGCGCGCGATCTCGACGGGCGCCTGATCTGGCTCGAAGCGGCCGAGGGCCGTTCGCTGCCGCCCGACGAGGCGCAGGCCTATGTCGAACGCGCGGTGCAGCGCGATCCCGATCTGTGGGTGATCGAGATCGAGACGCCTGATGGTGCGACGCCGTTCACCGGACGGGTCGAGTGACCGAAGCGGAAGCGCTGCGGGTGCTGCGCAAGACCGTGCTGGCCTGGCCCGCGACGGTCGAGCGCGAGACCTGGGGGCATCCGACCTTTCGCGTGAAGGACAAGATCTTCGCCACGTCCGGCGAGGGCATCGTCACCTTCAAAGCCGACAAGACCGCCGCCGCGGCGGGCGACGACCCGCGCTTCTTCACCGCCGCTTATGTCGGACGCTACG
>JAQGIE010000133.1 GCA_028291365.1 Rhodospirillales bacterium | reverse complement strand
AACGAACCGGGGCTGCAATGCGCGACCAGTCGACCGGTGCGAAGACCCGGGCGGCGTGCAGCAGCACCTGATCGCGGATGGCGGTCAGCGCCGTGCGCGTGGTCGCGTCCGACATTTTCGCGGCATGAGCCTTTGCCAGCGCTTCGCGATCTCCGCCGAGCGCGATCGGTTCGAGCGCGCTGAGCGCGCTGGCCGGCGTGTCGGCGGCGATCAACGCGTCGAGCAGCGACAGATCGAACGCGGCGCCGAGCCCAGCGCCCGATACGACCGACACGCTATGCACCAGATCCGGACGCGCTTCGGCGACCGCAAGCGCCAGCCGCCCGCCGAGCGAGTGACCGGCGAGATGCGCCCCTGCCGGCGCGGCCGCTTCGACCGCGGCGACGACCCAGCGGGTCAGGCTGGGCAAACTCCAGTCCTCCACCGTAAGCGTGCTGCCCGGCGCATGCCCCGGCAGATCCAGCGCCACGACGCGGCGGCGCTTGGCGAGCGGAACCAGCACATATTGCCAGCTCAACGCGTCGGCGGCGAAGCCGTGAATCAAAACCAGCGGCGGCTCGCCGCTGCCCGCCTCGAGCAGCGAGACGGTGCCGCCTGGGTGCGACAGGACCTGCCGCTTTGGGCGCAGCCGGCTCATCGCGCGAGATGCCCGCCATCGACGGGCAAGGTGATGCCGTTGATCCAACGCGCACCGTCGCCGAGCAGAAACGCGATCGCGTGGGCCACGTCCTCGGGCTTGCCGATTCCCATCGGGTGACGATCGAGCAAGCCAGCGAATTGCGCTTCGCTCATGGTGCGCCGCGTCCGCTCGGCCATATCGGTTTCGACCAGGGCGGGTGCCACCGCATTGACCCGGATGCCGTCGCGCAGCAACTCCATCGCCAGGCCGCGCGCCGCGGCGATCAGGCCGGCTTTGCTGGCGCCGTACACGATGTTGCTCGGCTGCCCGATATAGGCGCCGACCGACGCGACCAGCACCATCGCGCATTCGGCGGCATGTACGCCCGCCTGGCGCAGGCCGCGAGCGAGCGCGAGCGCGCTGGCGAGGTTGGCGTGCATCACCTGATCGAAATGCGCGACGTCGAACTGGCGCACCGCGCGCGACACTTGCACGCCGGCGCAATGCGCGATGCCGTGCAACGGCCGGTCGGCGGCGAGCCCCTTCAGCCAGGCCGGGATTGCGTCGATGTCCAGCAGATCGAATGGTGCGGCGACGTGGGGGCCGCCGGGCAGCGCGGCGACGGTGGCGTCGAGCCGGCCCTGGTCACGCCCGTTGGCGATCACCGTGGCGCCGAGACCGGCAAGCACACCGGCGGTCGCCCGGCCGATTCCGGCGGAAGCGCCGGTGACGAGCACCACTCGGCCGCCGAGATCGAACGAAGCCATGCGGCGCGTCAGGCGGCGAGCCGGTCGCCCAGCAGATCGAGCAGATTCTGGACGGTCGCGGCCTTGGCGAGCGATTCGCCGTCAATGACGGTGTCGAGCTTTTCGTCGGTCAGCGCGATGAAGCTGATCACCGCCAGACTGTCCCAGCTGGCGAGATCGGCCAGCGCCTCGCGGCCCGTCAGCGTGCCCGGATCGAGCTCCAGCAGCTCGTCCATATCCCGCAGGAAGTCCTCGCGTCGCATCGATTCCGGTCCTTATCCTATCCGCGCCGCAAGGTACGGTTGGATGGTTAGCGATTGCTGAACGATTGTCTGTAGACTGTGGGAGGCGCAGGGCCGACCGGCAGCAGCCGGCGCGCCCCCAACCGGCGGCAGCCGGCGCGCCCGTGACCCTCGCGACCGACCGAACACCGACCAAAGACCCGGAATTGAAAGCCACGATCGAAGGGGTCCGTATCGCGGGCCTGCGGACCTCGGTCCCGACCCACCGTCATTCCTACCTCGAAGACACCTCGCTGTTCACGCGCGAGGAGGCCGAGAAGCTGGCGGCGACGACGGGCGTGCGCGAACGGCGCAAATTGCCGGCGCATCTCTGCGCGTCGGACATGTGCGTGCACGCGGCCGAGGGGCTGCTGGACCAGCTCGGCTGGGACCCGGCGAGCGTCGAGGTGCTGATCTTCGTCAGCCAGGACAGCGACTACGTGCTGCCCGCGACCGCCTGCCTGATTCAGCGCCGGCTCGGCCTGCCCGACAGCTGCGCCGCGTTCGACGTCAATCTCGGCTGTTCCGGCTTCGTCTATGCGCTGTGGATGGCGTCCCAGCTGCTGCGCGGCGCCGACGGCAAGCGCGCGCTGGTGCTGTGCGGCGACACCTCGACCCGCTACCTCGTGCCCGGCGATCGCTCGACCTTGCCGCTGTTCGGCGACGCGGGCGCCGCGGCGGCGATCGAGAAGAGCGACGACGCCAAGCCGATGCATGTGGTGATGGGCACCGACGGCACCGGCGCGCAGCACATTCTGGTCAAGGCGGGCGGGCGTCGCGATCCGCTGGTGCCCAACGAAGAGCCGTGGAGCGAAACCGAACGCGCGCGCCTGTTCAAGGACGGCCGTTTGCACATGAACGGCTCGGAGGTTTTCACCTTCTCGCTGCGCAAAGTGCCGGGGCTGGTGCGCGATACGCTCGCCTATGCCGGCACCAACGTGGACGCGCTCGATCACGTCGTCATGCACCAGGCCAACGCCTTCATGCTGGAACATCTGCGCAAGAAGACCGGCATCTCGTCCGAGCGCTTCGTCGTCGACATGGGCGATTTCGGCAATACCAGCTCGGCTTCGATTCCACTGGCGATCGCGCACCGCCTCGCCGACTCGGTCGCCGGCGGCACCCGCCGCGTGATGCTTGCAGGTTTTGGCGTCGGCTGGTCCTGGGCAGCTTTGGTCGGCGAGCTCGGTCCGATTCCGGCGCCGCTCGTCGTTGAGATTCCCGACGAGTTTCCGCCGCTCGCGCTGTGATGGTCCCATCGCTCGATCTTTCCGGCCGGCGCATTCTGGTCACCGGCGCCTCGCACGACAGCGACATCGGTCGCGCGATCTGCGTCGCGCTGGCCGGGCTTGGCGCGACGCTGGTGCTCGCCGGGCGGCGCGAGGACGCGCTGCAGGCGACGCGGGCCGAACTGGCGCGCAGCGACGCCCATGTCGTGTCGCCGATCGATCTCGCCGAGATCGACGCGATCCCCGGCTGGATCAAACAGATCGCGGCCGACGGGGTCCTGCACGGCATCGTCCATGCCGCGTCGTTCCAGGGTTATTCGGTGCTTCGCGGCATCGATCAGGCGGCGTTCGACCGCTATTTCCACCTCAATGTCGGCGCCGCGATCCTGCTCGGCCGCGGATTGCGGCAGAAGGGCGTCGCGGGCGACGGCGCCTCGCTGGTGCTGATCGGATCGGTCGCAGGTCTGCGCGGGCAGAAGGGCCGCACGCTCTACGCCGCGTCCAAGGCGGCGCTCACGGCCGCGACGCGATCCATGGCGCTCGAACTCGCGAGCGAAAAGATCCGCGTCAATTGCGTCGCGCCGGCGGTGGTGCACGGCCGCCGCGCCGAAGAGCAGTTCGCACTGTTGCCGGCCGAACAGCGCGCCGCGCTCGACGCGTCGCATCCCATGGGCTACGGCGCGCCGACCGACGTGGCCGGCGCGGTCGCGTTCTTGCTGGCGCCGGTCAGCGGCTGGATCACCGGCACCACACTGCCCGTCGACGGCGGCTTCACCGCCCAATAGCGGTTTCGTACCAGTCGACGACGCGCGTCAGCCCCATTGAACCGGCTTCGTTGCGGATGCCCGCGCGCACGCGCGCCGGCCGCGGCGTCAACCACACCTCGCCGTCGAACGTGGCGAGCGTCGCTGGATCGACGATCGCGACGCCATTCCACCGCCGCCCCGCCAGGCCACGATCCGCGAGCGTGAATTCGCGGTTCAGGATCGCCCGCGCAAGCTCGCCCGAAATCTCGCCGGCACGAACAAGATCGCCACCGACGCCCCAGAGCGCGACCGGCCCGGCGCTGCGCGCGGCCAGCAGCGCCGCGGCGAATTCGCGGCAAGCGTCCTGCTGCGCGTCCAGCAGCTGCGCCGTCGATTGCGCGACGTCGTCCGAGATCGCAGCGCGCAGCAGCAGCCGCGCGCGCGGCACGAAGCCGAAAAACGAGGAATCGGCGCGCTCGACGGTCCAGCCGCAGCTCTCGGCAAGGCGGCGCAGATTGTCGAGGCTCCAGAGATGCAGATGCTGGGCATTGAGCAGATTGCATTCGAGCAGACGGGCCAGGTCGAACGGCGCGTGGTCGGGCACTTCGAGATAGAGCAGCGCGTCGTTCGCCGCTTGCGCGCGCAGCCCGCGCAGCAGTCGCCGCGGCTCGAACACGTGTTCGAGCACATGGGTGCAAAAGCCGAGCGCAAAGCCGGCCTCGGTCCAGCGCGGCGTCGTCTCGTCGAGCTGGTTCAAATCGGCCGCCAGCACCGGGACGTCGGCAAGCGACGGCGCGAAATCGATCGCCAGCAGCCGTCTCGGCGCAACGCCGCTTGCCCGCAAGGCCGCGATCAGTTCGCCGTTGCCGCAGCCGACGTCGATGACGGGACCGGATTCGGGAATCGCGTCGCCGACAAAATCGACCATCTCTGCATAGGGCGCGTCCGCGGGCGCGGGATGCACCGCCGATCCCCATGCTTCGACGCCTTGCGGCCGGGCATAGAGCGCGGTGATGAAGGCGTCGCCATAGGGATGCACGACGCGGCCATGGCCGCAGATCGTGCAGGCAACGAGTTCGTACAAAAAGCTTTCGCGTCCGAGATCGGCGGCGCTGGTGTCCTGCCAGTCGCCGAACGCGAACGATCCGATCGATCGCGTCGTGCGGCCGAGGCAGACCGGACAGGGACGGGCATCGGTCATGGTTGGAACGCTGCGATGGTGCGGTCGCGCGGCACCGCGCGCGGACATTGCGCCCATTCTTCGCGCGTCTGCTCGAACACGTGCACGTCGTGCCAGGTCCCGTTCTTGAACACGTGATCGCGATAGGTGCCGACTTCACGGAAGCGGAGCACGCGCTGGATTTTGACGATTTTCTCGTTGCCGGCCATGAACTCGTTCACGACCTTGTGCATGCCCAGCACGTCGAAACAATAATCCATGATGTAGGCATGCAGCAGGCCGCCGATGCGCGTGCGCTCCTCGGGAACGCCGATATAGTTGCCGGTCATGCAGCGGCCATGGCGGCGGTCGATGGAATTGAAATTGAGATAGCCGACCGGCCGGTCGCCGTCGCAGATCATGAAATGCCGGAAATCGTCGCGCGACGCGTTGGCCGCGATCCAGGCGCGCTGCGTCTCGACCGTGGCGGCTTCGAGATCGGTGAACAGAAAACGCGTGATGAACGGATCGGTGCGCCAGGCCAGCAGCAACGCAGCGTCGTCGGCGCGCGGCTTGCGAAAGCGAATGTCGGGCGCGCTCACGCGACCTCCAGCAGATCGGCCGCACCGAGCGGACCGCAGGTGAGCGCCACCGATCCCCACGACCAGCCGACGCCGAAGCCCGACAGCAGCAGATTGCAGGGTGCCGCCACCAGCGGGTCGGCCAGCGCGCTGACCATCGCCAAGGGAATCGAGGCCGAGCTGGTGTTGCCGAAACGCTCGAGCGCGATGACCAGCTGCTCGGCCGGAATGCCGAGCTTGGCGCCGAGCCGGCGCAGCATCATCGCGTTGGCCTGGTGCAGCACGAAATGCGCGACGTCGGCCACCGTCCAGCCGGCGAGCTTCATTGCCTCGGCGACGTTGCCGGGAACTTCACGCAAGGTCAGCGCGAAGACCTGGGTTCCGTCCATGAACAAGTTGCCGTCGCGCGGCGCCGTCAGATAGGGCGCGCCGGCCCCGTCGCTGCCGAGTGCAAAACACATTGGCGGCGCGCCCTCGTCGCGCTCGAGCGCGGTCGCGACGACCGCGTCGCCGAACAGCGGCCGCACGTTGCGGTCGTTGACGCCGCACAGCGTCGACGTCACGTCGCCCACCACCAGGATCGCGCGGCGCGCCTCGGTGGTCGCGAAGAGCGAGGACAAGGTCCACAGCCCGTAGACATAGCCCGAGCATCCGAGATTGAGATCGAACGCGGCGGCGCGTTTCGGCAAGCCGAGCGCATGCTGCAGCACGCAGGCCGCGGCGGGAAGCACGCGTTCGCCGGTCTGGGTCACGACCACCAGCGCGTCGACGTCGCCGGCGTCCCAGCCGAGACGTTCGAGCAGACGCGCCGCAGCCGGCCGCGCCAGGTCGAGCAGCCCCTGCCCCGGTGCCACGACATGGCGCGTTTCGATGCCGGTCGCGTCGGCGATGCGACGCGCCGCGTCGTCGCCGAACGCAGCGGCGAGATCGTCGGCAGTTTCCGTTCGCGCCGGCAATGCGGCGACAAGGCCGCGAATCGCGACGCCCTGAACGCGACTCAGCACGTAATGCCGCCGTCGACGGTGAGGATCTGGCCGGTCATGAACGCGGCGTCGTCGGACAGAAGAAAGCGCAAGGTCGGCACCACATCCGCGACCGTACCCAGACGGCCGGCCGGCGTGCGGCGGATGATCTGGTCGCGTTGCGTGGCGCCGAGCGTCGACGACATTTCGGTGTCGAGATAGCCGGGCGCGATCGAATTCACCGTGATGCCGCGCCGGCCGACTTCGCGCGCCAGCGCGCGGGTCAGCCCGTCGAGACCTGCCTTCGATGCCGAATAGGCAGCCAGGCCGGTATAACCGCGCTGGCCGATGATCGAGCTGATATTGACGATGCGCCCCGGACCGGAACGGCGCAGCATCGCGCGCAGCGCCCAGCGCGCGGTGGTAATCGCGCCGCTGAGATTGGTCGTGAGGATCGCGTCGACATCGACAGTGGGAAAAGTCGCGAGCACGCCCTCGCCCGCGATGCCCGCATTGTTGACCAGCCCGTACAGGTCACCGCCGGCCCAGGCGAGGGCGGCGTCGAGGAAGGCGTGCGTCGAAGCCTCGTCGCCGATCGTGGCCTGTTGCCAGAAGCAGCGCTCATGCGCAGCCAGACGTTCGGTGGCCTCGTTGGCGGCGCGGCTGCAGGTCGAAACAAGGTAGCCGTCGGCGAGCAGCGCTTCGACAAAGCCGAGGCCCAGACCGCGGCTGCCGCCGGTGACGATGACGTGACGGCTCACGTGCGGTTCCTACGCTGACAGCGGCAAACAGCCGAGATTGGTAACGCCGGTGGGATCGTGGTCGCGATAATAGGCGACCGCATCGACATACAAGCCTGAATAGTCGGGATCGTCGAGCGCGGGAATACGCACGATCCGATAGAGCTTCGACAGTTCAGCAAGCATGTCCCGGTATTCCCGGTCCGCCGCAGATTCCTGGAACTCGATCAGCATCAGCGGCCGGTGGCGGGAAATCGTCTCCCAGCCGCCGCTTATCACCGCCGGCTCGTGCGATTCGACGTCGACCTTGATCGTGCGCGGAACCACGCCGGTGGCGCGGCAATAGGCGTCGATCGTCGTCGTTCGCACCGCCACCTCGCCCGCCACCTGCGCAAGGTCGGCAGACAAAGAGGATTGGGTCGAATTGTGGTCGGCCGAGACGCGCAGCGTAGCCGTCCCTTCGCGGTCGGACACGGCGACGGGAACGACGTGCATGCCGCCGAAACCGGCAAAGCTGAAATCCAATTGGGGCCGCAGATTTTCGTTAGGCTCGAACGCATGCACCTCGGACGCCCGCCGCCGCAGCAAACGGGATACGAAGCCGGCATTCGCACCGACGTCGAACGCGACGCCCGGCGTCTGGTGGAGACGGAAGAAACGCTCTTGCGTCGCCAGCTCGCGATGCAGCAATACCGACCAGACATGCGTCGCTTCCAGCGTCGCGGCGACGCCACGCTTGAGCAGCGCTTCCCGCATTTCCGCGGCGAAGGCGGATGCGAGAAGGACGAGGTCGTTCGCACCGCGCCGCGCCGCATATTCATCGACGCTGAAGCAGCGCAGACCGTCCACGATTCCGCTTTTCTCGGTATCGATGAAGGCGACGACTTCATCGATCTGAGCGGCGGCGAGAATAGCCCGCAAGGTGCGACCGTTGCTGCCGGTACCGTAGACGTAAAGCGGCCGTCCACGTGGAATCTCATCCACGAACAGCACCCGCGACAGGCCCGTCATCCGACCAATCCTCTTGCCTTCTTGCCCGCCGCGCTCGCGACGGATGTGGCGATGGCCATACGGCGAGGCCGCGACGTCGGCGGAAGTTGCAAGACGCGCTCGCGAAGCCGCGCCAGCAACAGATCGGGCGCAACCGTGCCGTCGGGCACGATCTCGGCTTCGAGCAGCGCACCGGTGATCGGGTTCGGTCGCGCGCGCACCGCCACGTCGGCGACGCCGGGCTCGGCCAGCAGATAGCGCTCGACCTCCTCGGGCACCACCTGCGTGCCCGCGATCTTGATCATCGCGTCGCGACGGCCGGCGAAATACACGCGGTCGTCGCTGCGCTCGACCAGGTCGCCCGTGTCGATCCACGCACGCGCGCGCCGCACCTGCAGCACGCCGTCGGTGATTCGCAGCTCGGCCTGTTCGCCATCCAGCCACGCGGCCGGAAATCCGGCGCGCCCATCCTGCACCGCAAAGACGGCACCCGCTTCGGTGGTCGCATAGATGTGGCGCAGCCGGGCACCGGGGAAACGTTGTGCGAGCCGGTCGAGGACGGGCTGCTCGGCGGTCTCGCCGCCGAGCGTCACCAGCCGCAACGGCAAGTCCCGGTTGCCGAGCGCGACGAGCAGCGCGCGCCAGAAGGTTGGCGTGCCGCTGATCGCCTCGACTGATTCGGCACGAGCGAGATCGGCCAAGGCGCCGATCGGCGCGCCAGGCGCGGCGACCAGGACCGAGCCCGGCGTGCCGAGCGCGGTGAACAGGACCTGGAGCCCCGCAAACGAGGTCGGTTCGTAGGTCAGCAGCCAGCGCGTCGCGGAACCGGACACGACCCGGCCGAACAGGTCCGACGCCGCCCGGCGCACAATCTTGGGCTCGCCGGTGGTCCCGGACGTCCGCAGCAGGAGCTGAAATCCGCCAACTGTATCAATGGGTTGTCCGGGGCGGAGCGTAAGGTCCGGATCGAGCACCAGCGACGCGGTCGCTTCGAGCGGCTGGCCGGCACGAACCAGCGACAGGGGCACGCCGGCCTCGGCCGCCGCCAGAAAAGCGACCGCCATGGCGCGGGCGGATCCGGGTCCGACCGCCAGGCTGTGACCGGCGAGCGCCGGCACCAGAGCGGCCGCCCGCGCGGCGAGCGAAATTCCGTCGTCCCGATGGCCGGCCTCGATCACCGTGGCGGTCGGGGCCAGCCAGTCTGGGCTGAACGTCATTTGGCTTCGTAGAGCGACGCCAGCTCGCTGACGGTGGTGAAGTCCTTGAAGCCGGACCGGAACGGATCGGCGCCGGTGCGTTCCTCGAGCGCCACGATCAAGGTCGCGAGGTCGAGCGAATCGAAATCCATGCTGCCGCCGAGGAACGCGATCTCAGGATTCAGCGCCGGCACCTTCGCGCCTTTTTCCTGAAGAATGCGGGCGGTTTCTTCGAAAATGAGGGCGAGAACGTCCCGGGATTCAGTCGCGGTGCGCATGCCCGTCGTAATGCTCCAACAGCGTGAAGGACGAATTAAAGAGAATTCGCCGGACTGGGCAAATCTTGCCGTCCTTAAGTGCGTGTTTACGTTTCCGGGGCACATTCGCGACCATTCGCCGGCGGTAGAAAACTCGCCTGCGTCGTGTCATGCCCCAGTGCTTCGGCTGGCGTGGTACGGCGTCCCTGTTTCGACCGGACCGGAGTTACGCGTGAACGCCTTCCTTCAGATGCTGCGCAATCTCGGTGCGGCCCGCCTCGCCGTCATGGCGCTGGTGGCTGTCGGCCTGGTTGCCTTCTTCGTCTATCTGACGACGCGTATCGGCGGCGGGTCCATGACCCTCCTCTACAACGAGCTGACGCCCCAGGATGGCCAGGCCATCACGCGCAAGCTCGATCAGATGCAGGTCTCCTTCCAGATCAATCCGGAAGGCACGCAGATCCTGGTGCCGGCCGACCAGGTCGGCCGCATCCGTATGCAGCTCGCGCAGGATGGCCTGCCGGCAGGCGGCTCGATCGGCTACGAGATCTTCGACCAGCAGCAGAGCTTCGGCACCACCGCGTTCATGCAGAACATGAACCAGCTGCGTGCGCTCGAAGGCGAACTGGCCCGCACCATCGCCGCACTGGGTCCGATCAAGGCGGCGCGCGTGCATCTGGTGATGCCGCGCCGCGAATTGTTCAGCCGCGAGGAAAGCCCGGCGTCGGCCTCGATCTTCGTCAAGCTGCGCGGCGGCAACACGCTGACCAAGGAACAGATCAGCGCCATCCAGCACCTCGTCGGTGCGGCGGTGCCGCAATTGAAGCCCACCGCCATCTCGCTGGTCGACGACAAGGGCAACCTGCTGGCGCGCGGCGGCGACGATCCGAATTCGGCCGCCGGTCTCAGCGCCAACGCGGACGAGATGCGCCGCGGCTACGAACTCCGCACCCAGCGCGCCATCGAAGACCTCGTCAGCCGCGTCGTCGGCTACGGCAAGGTGCGCGCGACCGTCAATGCGGACATGGATTTCGACCGCATCACGACGAGCACCGACTCGTTCGATCCGGCAACGCAGGTGCTGCGTTCGAACCAGACCTCGGAAGAGACGACGTCGTCGAATGAAGGCCAGACGACACAGGCCGTGACGGTCGCGAACAATCTGCCGGGGGCCAACCAGCAGGCCGGTGCCGGCGGCCCGAGCAGCACCAACCAGCAGCGCAAGACCGAAGAAACCAACAACTACGAAATCAGCCGCACGCAGCGCCAGCACGTCAAGGAAGGGCCGCAGGTCAAGAAGATCTCGGTCGCGGTGCTGATCGACGGCACCTACGCGCCCGGTGCGCAGGGCCAGGAATACCAGCCGCGCTCGCCCGAAGAGATGCAGCAGATCGAAAACATCGTGAAGAGCACCGCGGGCTTCGATGACAAGCGCGGCGACACGGTGGCGGTCACCAACATGCGCTTCGCGCAGGAGATCTCCGAAGCGCTCGAAGCCGAGACCAAGAACACGCTGTTCGGCCTGACCTCGAAGGATCTGATGAAGATCGCCGAGCTGACCGTCCTGGGCGTGATCGGCGTGCTGGTGATGCTGCTTGTGGTCCGTCCGCTCCTCTCGCGCATGTTGTCCGCGGTCGAGCAGCACGCCGAGCAGCAGCGCATCGAGCGCGAACGCCTGCTGGCCGAGCAGACGCAGCAGATGCAGGCCCTGCCGAGCCCGGACGGCACGCCGGCTGAGCCCGAGCCTGACACGATGATCGACATGGAGCAGGTCGAAGGCCGCGTGCGCGCCTCGTCGCTGCGCAAGATCGGCGAGATCGTCGAGAAACATCCGAACGAGGCCGTCTCGATCATCCGCGGCTGGATGTATCAAGAAACCTGATCAGCA
>JAQGIE010000097.1 GCA_028291365.1 Rhodospirillales bacterium | reverse complement strand
GCCGACTGCCTTGCCGGCGTCGGACATGGTGGAGCAGCCGGCGAGGCCGGCGAGAACTGGTAGCGCAACAAGCGCGATGATTGGACGTCGCATGGCGGCACGGAGTAGCACCCGCGCCCCCGGTCGGAAAGGGCGCGAGGACGCGCTATATGGCCTGAAGCAAGGGGACCTCCGCATGCACACGCCGGACGACCAGACAAACGACGCAGGCGATTTCGCCAAAGCCTGGTTCGACGTTGCCGAGCGCAGCCGGGCCATGATCGCGGGCTTTCTCGCCCGGCAGCAGGTCGACCCGGTCCGGCCGGTGCGGCTCGACCCGTTCAACGCCAGCGGCGCCATGTTCGAGGCGGCGGCGCGGCTGTGGGCCGATCCGGCCAAGCTGCTCGAGGCGCAGCTGTCGCTCTGGCAGGGCTACGCCCAGCTCTGGCAATCGACCGCGGCGCGCCTGCGCGGCGAACCGGCCGAGCCGGTGATCCAACCGGCGGCCGGGGACAAGCGCTTCAAGGACGCCGAATGGTCGGAGTCGGCCGTGTTCGACTACATCAAGCAGTCCTACCTGCTGACGTCCGCCTGGCTGCAGAAGACGATGCCGCAGGTCGAGGGGCTCGACGAAAAGACGCGGCGCAAGGTCGAATTCCACACGCGCCAGTTCGTCGATGCGATGGCGCCGTCGAACTTCGTGATGACCAATCCTGAAGTGTTGCGCGCGACCATCGAGAGCAGGGGCGAGAACCTCGTCAGAGGTCTCGAACATCTGCTGCAGGATCTCGAGCGCGGCAAGGGCGACCTGTTGGTGCGCATGACCGATGTCGATGCGTTCGAGATCGGCCGCAACATCGCGGTGACCCCCGGCAAGGTCGTGTTCGAGAACGAGTTGATGCAGTTGATTCAGTATGCACCGACCACGGCGCAGGCGCGTCGCCGGCCGCTTCTGATCGTGCCGCCCTGGATCAACAAGTTCTATGTCCTCGATCTCAAGGCGCAGAACTCGTTCGTGAAATGGGCCGTCGACCAGGCCCATACCGTGTTCATGATCTCGTGGGTCAATCCCGACGAGACGCTCGCGGCCAAACGGTTCGACGACTACATCCGCGAAGGCCTGTTCGACGCGCTGAGCGCCATCGAGCGCGCCACCGGCGAACGCCGCGTCAACGCGATCGGCTACTGCCTGGGCGGCACGATGTTGGCCACCGCGCTGGCGATCATGACGGCGCGCAACGACGATCGCATCGCATCAGCCACCTACTTCGTCGCCATGGTCGATTTCCGCGATGTCGGCGACGTCGCCGTCTTCATCGACGATGCGCAGCTGAACGCGATGGAAGAGGACATGAAGCGAAAAGGCTATCTCGATGCCAACTCGCTGCACCGCACGTTCAACATGCTGCGCGCCAACGACCTGGTCTGGTCCTTCATGGTGCAGAACTATCTGCTCGGCAAAGAGCCCTTCCCATTCGACCTGCTGTACTGGAATTCGGATGCGACGCGGCTGCCCGCCGCGATGCACGCCTGGTACCTGCGCAATTGCTACCAGAAGAATTTGCTGCGCGAGCCCGGCGCGCTGACGCTCGACGGCGTGCCGGTCGATCTTGCGCGCGTCACGACGCCCAGCATGGTGGTCGCCGCGCGCGAGGATCACATCGCGCCGTGGAAGACGGTCTATGCCGGCGCGCCGCTCTATCACGGCGACACGCGTTTCCTGCTCGCCGCCTCGGGTCATATCGCCGGCATCGTCAATCCGCCCGAGGCCAAGAAGTACGGCTATTGGACCAATGAGAACCTGCCCGAGGATCCCGACGCCTGGCTCGCCGGCGCGACCCATCATGACGGCTCGTGGTGGACGTCGTGGGACGACTGGGTGGGTGGCTTTGGCGATGGGCTGGTGCCGGCGCGTGATCCGGGCGCCGGCGGTCTGCCGCCGATCGAGGATGCGCCCGGGCGCTATGTCCGCGCCCGGTCGATCTGAAAAAGAATGGGCGCCGATCGGCGCCCGTTTTTCATTTGATCCCGAAATATTTCTTCAGCGCCGGGACCGTCGGTCCGACGGCGCGGATTGCTTCGTGCAGCTTCGGGCGCGGCACACCGAAATGTTTGCACCACCAATTGAACTCGGCGTCATGACTGAGGGCCACGCGCGTCTTGTCCGGCGGCTCCTTGGCAGCAGCTGAGATCGGCGGCGGCGCGGTTCTTGGCGGCATTGGTACGTTTCCTCCCGAACCCACAGTTTATACGGGTGAGTCGGGCGCCGCCAAACGTCTGATGCGCTAGCCGAGGCTCTTATGTTGTCTGGACAGCCGGACGTAATGCGGCGCGGTCGAGGCGAATCGGGCCAGCTCCTGGTCGTCCAGCTTGCGCACGAATCGCGCCGGCGTGCCGGCCCACAGCTCGCCGGCCGGGATCCGCCTGTTGGGCGAGACCAGCGCGCCGGCCGCAATCACGGCGCCGGTCTCAACCACGACGCCGTCCAGAAGACAGGCCTTCATGCCGACGAAGGCCCCGTCTTCCAGCCGGCACGCATGCAGCATGGCCAGATGTCCGACCGTGACGTCGTCGCCGATATAGGTGCCGAGGCCGCCGGCGGTGCAGTGAATGACGCTGCCGTCCTGCACGTTCGAGCGTGCCCCGACCCGGATCTCGTTGACGTCGCCGCGCAGCACGCAGCCGTACCAGATCGAGCTTTCGGCCCCGATCTCGACATCGCCGATCACGGTGGCGCCGTCAGCGATGAAGGCGCTGTCGTCGATGCGCGGCAGCAGGTTCAGATAGGGCAGCAGGCGCGGCCCGGTGATGCCGCTGGTCATGGGAAGAGCGGCGCCTGTTCGAGCGCAGTCGTTTCGGCCCAGCCCTGCATCACGTTCATGTTCTGCACCGCCTGCCCCGCCGCGCCTTTCACCAGATTGTCGAGCACCGAGAGCACGATGGCACGGCCCGGAACGCGGTCGCTGAAGACGCCGATGATGGTGTGGTTCGAACCGCGCACGTGCCGCGTCGCGGGCGACATGCCGGCCGCCGCGACATGCACGAACGGCTCGTCCGCGAAGCGCTTGTCGAGGATGGCGCGCAGATCGTCGGGCGTCGTGCCGTCGGCCAGCCTGACATAGCAGCTCGACAGGATGCCGCGGCTCATCGGCATCAGATGCGGCGTGAAGTTGACGATGATGGGCGCGCCCGCGGCCAGGCTCAGCCCCTGTTCGATTTCGGGTGCATGACGATGCGCACCGACACCGTACGCATGGATGCCTTCGGCGACTTCGCCGAACAGATTGGCCTGCTTGGCTTCGCGGCCGGCGCCCGACACGCCGGACTTCGCGTCGATGATGATGTCGCTGCTGGCAATCGCGCCGGCTTCGAGCAGCGGCACCAGCGGCAACTGCGCCGAGGTCGGATAGCAGCCGGGATTGGCGACCAGACGCGCATTGCCGACCGCGCCGCGCGCGAACTCGGTCAGCCCGTAGACCGCGTCGGTTTGCAACGCAGGCGCCTGATGCGCATGGCCGTACCATTCGGCGTAGGTGTCGAGATTGGCGAGGCGGAAATCGGCCGAGAGGTCGACGACGCGCACGTGTTTCGGCAACGACGCGATCACCTGCTGCGTGGTGCCGTGCGGCAACGCGCAGAACACGAAGTCGACCTGCGCGAAATCGACTTCGTCGATCTTCACCAAGGTCGGCAGTTTCAGATAGGCGAGATGCGGAAACACCTCGGCGAGCGTCTTGCCGGCCTGTCGATCGGCGGTCAGCGCGGTGATGCGCACGCGCGGATGCAGCGACAACAGACGCACGAGTTCGCCGCCGGTGTAACCGCTGGCACCCAGGATCGCGACCCGTAGCTGGTCCGTCATCGCCCGATTCTCCTTCGCTGCGCCCCAACCTAGCGCGTGCGCGAAACGAAAGAAGGCGTCCTCCGCGCGGAGGACGCCTTCCCTCAATGCATATGAGAGAGACGATACGCGGTTAGCGTTTCGCCCACTGCATGCCGCGACGGGCCTTCCGTCGGCCGTACTTCTTACGCTCGACCACGCGCGCGTCGCGGGTCAGGAAGCCGACCGCCTTGAGCTGCGGACGCAGGTTCGGCTCGTACAGCGTCAGCGCACGGCTGATGCCGTGGCGAACCGCACCGGCCTGGCCCGACAGACCGCCACCGACGACGGTGACGACGACGTCGAACTGGCCTTCGCGATCGACCGCCTGGAACGGCTGGTTGATGATCATGCGCAGCACCGGGCGCGCGAAATAGATCGCCTGATCCTTGTCATTGACCAGGACCTGGCCTTTGCCCGGCTTGATCCAGACGCGGGCGATGGCGTTCTTGCGCTTGCCCGTCGCGTAGGAACGGCCCTGCGCGTCGCGCTTGGGCTGCACTTCCACGGCATCGACCGGCGTAGCGACGGCGGCGCGCAGACGCTGCAAATCCTGCAGCGAGCGGGTCTCGTTGACGTCGGTCATCTCAGCCGATCCTCGTGTTCTTGCGATTCATCGACGCGATGTCGAACTTCTCGGGCGACTGGCCCGCATGCGGATGCTCACCGCCGGCATAGACGCGGAGGTTGCCAAGCTGCTGCTTGCCCAACGGGCCCTTCGGCAGCATGCGCTCGACCGCCTTCTCGATGACGCGCTCGGGATGCTCGCCCTTCAGGATCTGGCCCTTGGTACGGCCCTTGATGCCGCCCGGGTGACCGGTGTGCCAGTAGAAGACGTCCTGGTCGGCCTTGTTGCCGGTCAGACGCACCTTTTCGGCGTTGATGACGACGACGTTGTCGCCGCAATCAACGTGGGGCGTGAAGCTGGGCTTGTGCTTGCCACGGAGGCGCAGCGCCACCTGGCTGGCCAGGCGGCCAAGCACCAGGCCGTCGGCGTCGACGAGAAGCCACTTCTTCTCGACCTCGGCCGGTTTGATCGACACGGTCGTCTTCATAAATTCCTCGGGTCCAACGAAGGCGCGGGTTGTAGGGACCGGGCCGACCCAAGTCAACCGGTACTATAATACCGCACCCTTATCCGCCTGGAGTTGCTTGATGCCGAACCCGTCCGACGACGAAATCCGCCGCATTCTGCGCCAGACCAGGACCATCGCCGTGGTCGGCGCCAGTCCGCGTCCCGACCGGCCCAGCTACGGCGTCTTCCGCTTTCTGCTGGCAAAGGGCTTCCGCTGCTGGCCGGTCAATCCAGCGTCCGCCGGTGAAATCATCCACGGGCAGAAGGTGCTCGCCTCGCTCGAAGAGATCGGCGAGCCGGTCGACATGGTCGACGTCTTCCGCCGCGCGCCCGACGTGCCGCCGGTCGCCGATGCGGCGATCGCGGTCAAAACCAAAGTCTTATGGCTGCAGCTCGGCATCGTGAA
>JAQGIE010000010.1 GCA_028291365.1 Rhodospirillales bacterium | reverse complement strand
TCTTGCTGCCGGCAGATGAAATTCGCCCCCAATTGAGGCGCTTCGATCTGCGACAGGTCGCCAACCTGAAGGGGTATTGGAAGGTATCAATGGCCGCGCTCGCTGTGCGCGCCAACCGGTTGAACCTCATCACGCCGTATCAATACAAAATGTTCTGGATGGAAATGGGGAAGCTTGGTTATCGCAAGCGCGAACCGAATGAACCCGCGAAAGAACCCCCGAAGCTTCTGCGGCAGATGATCGGCTTCCATATGAAGCACCTCGGCTACAGCATCGCTGAATTGGCGAAGCTGCTGCATATATTGCCCGGCGAGTTCAATGAGATGTATCGCCCGGAGATCGTCGGAACCGAGGCCAACCCTTCCCTTGGGAGGCCGCAGCTTCGCTTGGTTCAATAGGAACAGGGCGGCTTCGGCCGCCCTTTCCATTTCGCAATTATAAGTGCCAAACGTTCCTGATTTATTCGGTGAGAACCGCCAGCACTTCGAGCGCGTCGGCGTAATCGGCGCCCCGCCGCTTTCCGATCAGGGCTCTCGCTCGAAGGATCGCGTCATGGCCCGTATCGGCCCTCACCGTCTCCGGTGCGAGGGCGTGGCTCTTCTTCACGCCCAGATGGACGCGGAAGGTCTTCACCGACCAGGACCGCGGCTCTTCATGCGGTCGAGAACGTCGCGGGCCGGCTGGGCGTCCCACCACTCGTAGGGCCGGACGCTGGTGTTGTGCGTCGGGTAGCCCGGCGGCCAAGTCAGCCGAAATTCGACCCGGCCGCGGACCCCACACTTCGTACAGACGAAGATCGGCGAGAGTTGGTGCAGCGTCCAGTTCGCCCCGTATTTCGCAGCTATCGGCCGCGGATCGACCGGTTCGCTGCCGTGCTGACATTCGAGGCAATAGACCTGGAGGAAGTGCTCGTTCTCGAGCGCGTTCGAAAGGGGCGGCTTCGGGGCGTCCGGATTCGGCTTGCCGAAGCGCCGGATGGTCCCTGCGGTGTTGCGGTCGGAATAGTTGGCCATGGCCAGCTCGTGCGGTCGGAGCCCCCTCCGGCACGCGCATCCTGCGCACCAGTCGCGACGCGAACAAGCCCGGAACCCTCGTGGCGTAAAAGTGGCGCCGCCACGCCACGTTCCATTCCTGTTCGCCCCGGAATGCCCTCCGGGCTCTTGACCCGGACTCAGCGAAACCGCAATAAACACGGGCTTTGCGGGTGTAGCTCAATGGTAGAGCAGAAGCTTCCCAAGCTTACGACGAGGGTTCGATTCCCTTCACCCGCTCCAAGCTCTTTTCAGGCACGCCAAGGTTTTACGGAAAATCGGCGCTTTCCGCCGGCGTCAGGTTCCTCCGGCGTACGCTGTCTTACTCAGACGATAAGACGCGGTCAGATCCGTGAGTTGTTGGTGCTCAAGGGCGTACCGTCGGACCAGATCGAACACTTTCTCGCCTTCACCAACAGCCGCTTCGCCTCAAGCGGAAGCAAGCCCGGCCCTCAACAGGAACAGCCTGCGGGGCACCTGACGGCAGCTGTCCGACGACGACGACGGCCGCTGGTCGTAATGCCAAGACCATCCTTCGGGCGCCGAACTGGCGCGCTGCGGTTGGACGCGGTTGGACACGTTCCGCTGGTCGCCGATCTCGAACTTGCGGGCCATCGCCCGGGCGCGGTGCGCTGTTCGGTTCTCCGGGGCCGAAACGTCTACACGTTGCACGCCGGTCTCAGGAGCCTTTCCGCATGCCCGTCTACAATCGCATCGCCCATTTCGCCGACGACATGGTGCGCTGGCGGCGGACCATTCATGCCAATCCAGAACTGGGCATGGAAGAACGCGAGACGGCAGCGTTGGTGGCGCAGCAGCTTGCCGCCTTCGGGGTCGACGAGGTTGTTACCGGGGTCGGCAGGCTGGGCGTGGTCGGCGTGATCCGCGCTGGCAATTCTCGCCGTGCCATTGGCCTGCGTGCCGATATGGACGCCTTGCCGATCGAGGAAGAGGGCAACGTTCCCTACCGCTCGAACAATCCCGGCCGCATGCATGCGTGCGGGCATGACGGGCACACGACGATGCTGCTGGGCGCCGCCCGCTACCTTGCCGAAACGCGCAACTTCGACGGCACAGTCTATGTCATCTTCCAGCCTGCCGAAGAGGGGCTGGGCGGAGCCGAGGCGATGCTGGCCGACGGGCTGTTCGAGCGCTTCCCGGTCGAGACCGTGCATGGCATGCACAACTGGCCCGGCCTGCCGGAAGGGCATTTTGCGATCCGTGACGGCACGATGATGGCCGCCACCGACCAGTTCGAAGTCACCGTGCACGGCAAAGGCTGTCACGCTGCCCAGCCGCATAAAGGCGTTGATCCGGTCTTTGTCACTTCGCAGATCGTCGGTGCGCTGCAATCGATCGTCAGCCGCCGGATCGATCCGGCAGAAGCGGTGGTGGTCAGCGTCACCCAGCTGCAGGCGGGCAGCGCGCACAACATCATTCCGGAGACATCGTGGTTTCGCGGGACCGTGCGAACAACGAGCAAGGCGGCGCGCCACCAGGTTCACGCGCTGTTCGGCGAGATCGTCACCGGCATCGCCGCGACGCACGGTGCGACGGTCGCGATCGACTATCAGCTGAACATTCCGCCCACCGTGAATGAAGCCGGCGCCGTCGCCCTGGCGCGCCGCGCAGCTGCTGCGCTGGTCGGCGCCGATGCGCTGCACGAGGTCGCGTCCGCCTGCATGGCTGGCGAAGATTTCGCGTTCATGCTGGAAAAGAAGGCAGGCAGTTACATGCTGATCGGCAACGGCACCGAAGGCCGTCACGCCAACGGACTTCACAACCCGTCGTATGATTTCAACGACGCGGTTCTACCGACTGGTGCGAGTTACTGGGCGAAGCTGGCCGAAACCGCGCTGCCGAAAGGCTAGACCCACCGCCGCGCTTGACACGCGGCGCGCCGCCCGTACCGTACCAGACAGGACTGTATGGGATGTTCGAGCGCGCAGATGCGAAGCCTGATCGCACTGGATGTCGCCAAGCCGCGTCGCGGCGAGGATGGTGTCTGCAAGAACGAGCGGCTAGGGCTGATCGCTTTTCTGCGCGCGCGTCTTGGCTGCGAGCAGGATTCGAACGACGTCGCCCAGGAATCCTACCTGCGCCTGGTGCAGGCGATGCGCGAAGGCACGGTCGCCAATCCGCGCGCTTTTCTCTATCGCGTTGCCGGAAATCTCGCCGTCGACCAGCTTCGCCGCCGTCGCCGCTGGCGCACCGTCGATGCCGACGAGCCGCTGCTGGCCGAGGCGCTGGGCACGCACCCATCGCCGGAAGCCGCGTTTCTCGCGCGCGACGATCTCGAACGCTTCGCCGCCATGCTGGAAGAGCTGGCGCCGAAGGAGCGTGAGGCGCTGCTTCTGTTCCGCATCGAAGGCTGTTCCTTTGCCGAGATCGGACGGCGCATGAACCTGTCCGAAGTGATGGCGCGACGCTACGCGCTGCGGGCGCTGGCCAGCTGCGCCGCGCGGCTCGAAGCGGAGCATGCATGACAGCGAGTTCGGATCCGGCGTCGCCGAACGTCTCATCTGCACTGATGGACGATTCACGCGATCCGCTGGCGACTTCGCTCGCCGACTGCCTTGCCTGCCTGCAGGCCCCCGAAGCGGACCCCGCCGCCAGGGCGCATTGGCGTGCATGGCTCGACGCGTCGCCGGAACGACAGCGCCGCTATGACGAGCTGCTGCGTTTCTGGACGGCGCTGCCCGCGGCGGAGGAAAGACGCCGCGGGCGTTTTCTTTTGGGGCGCACCAGCCTCGGCCGGACAAGTCTTGGGGCCACGACGCGCGCGACGCACCGCCCGTGGATGGCGCTGGCGGCGTGCCTGCTGCTTCTCGCGGTCGCGGGCTGGTGGCGCGAAGAAATCTGGGCGCCGTCTCCGGTCGAGCTGCACTACGCCGCCGCCCAGGGCGAGCAGAAGCGCGTCACCTTGCCGGACGGATCGAGCGTGCTGCTCGACGCCGACTCGCAACTGGTGGCGAAGTTCGAACGGCGTGAACGCGTCGTCCAGCTTATGCGCGGGCAGGCGCTGTTCGACGTCGCGCACGATGCCGCGCGGCCTTTCATCGTGCGTGCGCGCGGCGGCGAAATTCGCGCCGTCGGCACCGAATTCGACGTGCAGCTCACCGACAGCGGCGTCGACGTGACCTTGCTGCAAGGGGCGGTGCTGGTGGCGCCGCCCTATGCCAGCAGCAAGGACGAACCGCCGCGCCGCGAGCCGCGCCAGATCGCGCGTCTCGCGCCCGGCCAGCAAGTTTCCTATCGCGACGAGCTGAGTGCGATCCGCACGGTCGATCCGTCGATCGCGGTGACGTGGCGCGAAGGACGGCCGAGCTATCTCAATCGTCCGCTGGGGGCGGTGATTGCCGACCTCCGGCGCTACGTCGCGCTTCCGGTTCGTTTCGCCGACGCGAGCGTCGCCGACATTCGCTACACCGGCACGATTTCAGTGAACGATCTCGGCAGCTGGACGCGCGCGCTGGAAAGTGCGTTTCCGATCCGCGCCACGGTCGACGGTGACGGGGCCATCGTGCTTGCCCATCGCCGCGACGGATTCTGAGGTTCGCCAGTTCGGATCGGCGCGGGCCGAGCGTCTCAGCTTCAGACCGGATCAACCGGTCACGCGAACAGGAGCGGGGCATGGCGGGAACTGGAACGGGGATGCGCGTCCGTAGGACGTTGGCTGGATTGTTGGTCGGCACGGCGATGTTGTTTGCCGGCGGCGTTGCGATGGCGGCACCGGCGAAATTCGAAATCGCGCCGCAGTCGATCGAGACCGCCTTGCTTGCCTTCGGCCGCCAGGCCGATCTGCAGGTGGTGCTGGCACCGGGGATTCCGCGCGATCTGCGCAGCGGGAAGCTGAGCGGCACGTTCGAACCCGCCGACGCGCTCCGTGAATTGCTGCGCGACAGCAATCTGCAATTCCAGTTCACCGACGCGAAAAGCGTCGTCGTACGCCCTGCGCGTGCGGGTGCCGCAGCGCCGGTCGTCGCGCCGCCGCGTGTGGCGCGCGCCGAAGCGCCGCCGGAAGAGCTGGTGGTAACGGCGCGTAAACGCGAAGAGCGGCTGATCGACGTGCCGATGGCCGTCAGCAATATCAGCGGCGCGCAGCTCGACGCGGCCAACATCCGCAGCTCGACCGATCTCGCCGGCCGCGTGCCGGGTCTGTATTTCGCGCAGAACAATATCGCGGCGCAGTCGGGCGACTTCACCTACATCACGATGCGCGGCGTCGGCTTCAACGCCGGTCTCGAACCGGCGGTCGGCGTCTATGTCGACGGCGTCTACCAGTCGAGCCTGGGTTTCAATCTCGACTTTCTCGACGCCGACCGGATCGAAGTGCTGCGCGGCCCGCAGGGAACGCTGTTCGGCCGTAATACGGAAGGCGGCGCGCTCAATATTGTGACCAGGAAACCGGGGCCGGATTTCGAAGGTTCGGCGCTGGTCGAATACGGGTCCGAAAACACGTCGCACGCGCGCGTCGCGGTGCGCGGCCCGGTCAGCGGAACCTTGTTCGCAGGCATCTCGGCCGAAGTGCGCAACACCGACGGGTATCTCACGAACCAGACGTTGCATACCGATCAGGCTCCGTCGCGTTCCTACGCAGTGCGGCCCGTGGTCGTGTGGCGCCCTAACGACGATTTCGAACTGAACGTGACCGGCGACATGTACTACCGGCACTATAACGAAGCCGGTATCGGCGTGCCGGCTGGCTGCAACTGCTACGACACGTTCGGCGAATATCACCCGAAGGACACCCAGCGTGTGTCGGGCGTGATGGTGTCGGCGAAGTGGAATTTGCGCGGCGCGACCTTGACCTCGATCACCGGTGCACGTTTTGCGCAGACCGACATTCATCTCGACAATGACGGCATCAACTCGAACCTGTCGCAGCCTTTCACCAACCCGTTCGGCGAAACCTATGCCGGCACCAACTGGAACCTGAATTCGCGCCAGCGCACGTTCAGCCAGGAGCTGCGCCTGGAATCGGACGGCGATGGTCCGCTGAAATGGATGGGCGGTCTCTACTTCTTTGATGAAGAGCACGAGCAGCGCCGGTTCGCCTGGTACAACGACACCCAGACCTTCACCGCGGGGAACGCGGCCTTGCTGAAGAATGCCGCGATCAACGAAGACATCATGCTGAAGCGCCGCGGCGGCGCCGCCTTCGGCCAGGCGTCGTACAAGTTTGACGACTTCGAATTCACCGCGGGCCTGCGCTATGGCCGTGAGATCGTCGATATCAGCGGCTTCCGCCGCCGCTATGCACCGGCGCTGGCGTTGTTGCAGTTCAATCCCACCGGTACGCAGAACTTCAACAACTTCTCGCCGATGGGCTCGATCTCCTACGCGTTGAACGAGGATACGCGCCTCTACGCCACCATCTCGCGCGGCTGGAAGGCGGGCGGCTTCCCAAAATTCCCGTCGGCACCATCGGCGCTGATCCCGTACGCCAGCGAAAGCTCGACCAACTACGAAGTCGGCTGGAAGGGCTCGTATTTCCAGAACCGCGCCTCGATCCGGGCCGCGGTCTATTACATCGACATCGACAACCAGCAGGTCACGTCGCTGACCAAGATCGACAACATCAACACGTCGGTGATCAACAATGCCGGCTCCAGCCGCTCGCGGGGCTTCGAACTGGAAACGACGCTGCGGCCGCTCGACGGACTCAACATCGGCGGCGCGCTGTCTTATGCCGACACCAAGTTCGTCAAATATGTCGACCAGAACAATTTCGATCATGCCGGCGAGAAGTTTCCCTATACGCCGGAATGGACCGGAAACCTGAACGTCACCTACCGGATGCCGGTCAGCGCGGTGTGGGACCTGATGCTGCGCGGCGACTATCGCTATATCGGCGCGACGCGGGTCGAGAACGTCAACAAGCCGGCGTCCTTCCTGCCGGTGCCGAGCTATGACCGGTTCGACGTCAGCGCCGGCCTCGAATCCAAAAGCTGGCAGTTCACCTTCTTCGTCCAAAATCTGTTCGACAGTTACGACATCACCAACGTCGCCGCGAACGGGTTTTCAAACGTGACGACCGGTCCGTATTTCAACCGGGTCCTGCCCCCACGCACCTTTGGCGTTCGCGCCGCGGTGCAATTCTGAGCAGTACCGAAAGCATGCCGCACGTGCCGTCCGAGACAACGGCACGTGTCGGCATGCCCAGCTTTGTCGAGTGGTACGGGCTGCTGCTGCTGACCCTGATCATGGGGTTCAATTACGCCGACCGGTTTCTGCTCGCGATCCTGGTGCAGCCGATCAAGGCCGAGCTGGGCCTGTCGGACTCGCAGATCGGGCTGCTGACGGGGTTTGCATTTTCGGCGATCTACGCGGTCTGCGCGATTCCGTTGGGCACCTTGTCCGACCGTCATCCGCGCAAGCTCGTCCTGGCCGCATCGCTTGCGGTGTGGAGCGTCGCCGCATCGCTGTGCGGCCTGGCGCAAAGTTTCTGGCAGTTTCTGATCGCGCGTATCGGCGTCGGCGCGGGCGAGGCGGGCGGCGTGCCCGCATCGCATTCGATGATCGCCGACCTGTTTCCCGCAACGCGCCGTTCGACCGCGATGGCGATTTACAGCGTCGGCGCGTCCGGCGGGATGATGGCCGCCTTTGCGCTGGGCGGCTGGCTCGAACAGTCGTTCGGTTGGCGCGCCGCGTTTGCGGCCGTCGGCCTGCCGGGCGTGTTCGTGTCGCTGTTGCTGCTGCTGACCTTCCGCGAGCCGCCGCGCGGCCGCTACGCCGAAGTGCTTCGCGCCCCGGGCGCAACCAGTCGCTCGACCGTCGGTGAGCTGTGGGCCAACCCGGCCTTTCGTCCGCTTTTTTTCGCCTTCGGCCTGTCGGTGTTTCTGCTCTACGCACATGGCCAATGGCTGCCCGCTTTCTTTCAGCGCAGTTTCGGCGGCGGCACCAGCGAGCTTGGCGCGATGATTGCCGCGACGCGCGGCGTCGGTACGTTGATCGGCACCTTGGCCGGCGGGCTGCTGGCGGACCGGATGGCGAAGCGTCATCCGCTGTGGCCGATGCGGATCGTGTTATGGGGCACGGTGATCGGCTTCGTGCCGCAGGCCGGCATGTATCTCGCGCACGATCTCGATCTCGCCTATGTGCTGTCGGGCGTCAGCGGACTGCTCGGTTCGCTCTACACCGCACCGATCACCGCAACCGTGCAGACGATCGTACGTCCGTCGTCGCGCGCCACCGCCTCGGCGATGGTGATGTTCTCGGCCGCTTTCATCGGCATGGGTGGCGGGCCGATGGCGATCGGGCTCGCCAGCGATGCGCTGGCGGCGGCCACGGGCGCGGAGTCGCTGCGTTGGGCGTTGTTCGGCGCCACCATGATCGCAACCCCGCTGTTGCTGCTCACCTACCTGCAGGTGCTGCGCGGCATGAAGAAACTTCTTCTCGATGAGTCAAAGCATGACTGAACAGCACGGCGCGGCCCCATCGAACGATTGCGGACGCGCTTTGCGCATCGTCGACGATGCCTGGAGCGAATTGCGGCAAGCGCCGGGATGGGGCGCCCAAGCGCTCAACCAGCGCCCGTCCCTGTTTCACGTCTCGTTCGATTCGGTGCAGCGCCGGGCCAATCGCGGCCGCAAGCTTGGCGCCGAGATCGCGCAGCTCGATCTCGCGTCACTACCGCACGATCTCGCGCTGACGGTGCGGCTCGCCAATCTCTATGCCGGACGTTGGGCGCGCGAAGACGATTGGTACGGGACCGTGTTCGATCCGGCGGGCGTCGGATTCTTCGGCCTGTTCGCTCCGACGCCCTATTGCGGCGGCGGCGTGCTGAGCAACGTGCTGGTATCGATGCAGAAGATGGCGCTGCACGACGCCGCCGATCTCGACCGCTATCTCGCCTTCGTTGCCGATTTCGCGCGGCTGGTGCGGGAGATGGTGGAACGCACGCGCGGGCAGGCCGAAGGTGGCACCTACATGCCGCAAGTGCAGCTGGTGCAGACCGTGCCGCTGCTGCAGGGATTGCAGCAACGTGCGCTGGCCGAACTTCAGGTCGTGGATGCGCGCCTGCCGGCGCGGGTGCCGCCATCCTTCCAGGCCGAACTCACTGCGCGCCTGCGCGACGTCGCCGCCGCATTCGACGAATTCGTTGCGCTGCTCGGCGAAACCCATGCGCAGCGCGCGCCCGAAACGGTCGGCATGGCGCAGTATAGAGACGGGCCCGAGATCTATGCGGCGCTGATCCGCCAGCACACGACGCTCGACCTCACTGCGCGCGACGTGCACGCGATGGGCCTTGACCGGATGGCGCAGATCCGCAGCGACATGCAGGCGGCGCGAACCGAGGCGGGGTTCAGCGGCAGCGACCAGGCCTGGCGCGAGTCGCTCGACGCACAGCCGCGCTGGCGTGCCGCGAACGAGGAGGAGGTCACGCGGCTGTTTCGCGTCTATATCGAACGGATCAAGCCGCATCTCGGCGCGTATTTCTCGTTCCAGCCCAAAGCCGGACACGATGCTGCGGCGTTGCCGGATTCGCTGGCGGGGGCAATGTCGTTCGGCTTTTACGATCCGCCCAAGGCCGACCAGCCGATCGGACGCTATCTCTACAATGCGCGCAACCTGACCCAGCGCGGCCTCTTCAATCTCGGCGCGCTGAACTATCACGAGCTGATGCCGGGCCATCACCTGCATTTCGCCTCGCAGTGGGAGAATGAGGGGCTGCATCCGCTGCGCGCCAATTGCTTCATCAACGCCTTCAACGAAGGCTGGGCCGAATACGCCGCGACCCTGGCGGGCGAGATGGGCATGTACGAACTGCCCGACGAACGGTTCGGTCGTCTGGTTATGGATGCGTTCCTGACCTGCCGGCTGGTCGTCGATACCGGCATGAACGCGCTGGGCTGGTCGCTGGAACAGGCGCGCGTCTATATGCGCGAAAACTCGTTCATGTCCGACGCCGAGATTCGCAGCGAAAGCGTGCGTTATTCCTGCGACATCCCGGCCCAGTCGCTGGCCTACAAGATCGGCGACGTGGCGCTGATGCGACTGCGCACCAGGATGCGCGACGCGCTGGGCACGAAGTTCGACATACGGCGCTTCCACGACGCCGTGCTGCGTCCGGGTGCCTTGCCGCTGAACCTGGTCGAAGCCGAGGTCGATCGCACCATCGCGCAACTCGCGGCATGAGCTTGCGCGATGCGACCGTCGCCGCGGTCGGCGACGAGCTGTACGATGATCGCGCCTCGATTTCGGTGTTCGATGCGGCGTTGCAGGGCAGGGTGCCCGACCGCCTGCCGCCGTGCCGCTTCGACGACGTTGCCGCCGACGCCGAGCGCGCGCGCTTCTGGCACCAGCGTCTCGTGCCGCTGCGGGGCCTTCGGCACGAAGACGAGCTGACGCGCCGCTATCTTACCTTTGAGACCGACTTGCTCGGTGCGCGCGACGGGCTGCATTGGTACGATCTGCAGGTGACGCCGTACCGGATGGGCAAGCAGCTCAACCAGGCGCACGAGATTATCCGCAATCTCCGGTTCGAAACCGCGCCGGATGCCGATGCCTATCTGCTTCTGCTCGACCAGTACGGCGTCTGGATTGCCGGCTGCGACGCCAATCTGCGCGAGCAGGCGGCGCGTGGGATCGTGCTGCATGAAGCGGCACATCGAACCGGCGTGCGGTTGCTCGACGGACTCGACGCGACACTGACGCAGAATCTGCGCGTTGCGCCTGAACGGCTGGCGCGCTTGCCGCAAGCCGCGCTGATGCGTGCGGCGGGCGGTGCCGACGTCGCGATCGAAACCCGTATTCGCCCGGCGCTGAAAAAACTGCGCGCCTATTTCACCGGCGACTACGCCGCGCTGGTGCCGCCCGGCGAAGATGCGGTCGGGCTCGGCCGGTATCCGGGCGGGCAGGATGCCTATGCGCTGCTGGTGCGGCACAATACGACGCTCGACATGACGCCCGACGCGGTGCATCGCGCCGGGCTGGAGCTGGTTGGCGAACTCGAAGCGCGCATGGCATCGGTGCGCAGCCGGTTGGGATTCAGCGGCACCGCGCGCCGGTTTCTCGAACATCTGCTGGCCGAACCGCCGGTGAAGACAAGCACACCCGAGGAAATCGAAACCACCTATCGCGCCGTGCTGGCGCAGGCCGAGGCGATCTATCCGCGCCTGTTCGGTACGCGCGACTACGGCAGGTCCGACGTGAAGCGGCTGCGTCCTGAACTCGAAGCGGGCATGACCTACGGCTATTACCAGCCGCCGCTGCCCTACGGCGATCGTGCCGGCTATTACGTCTATAACGGATCGAACCCGCAGGAGCGTGTGTCGGTGGTCGCGACCGCGCTGATGCTGCACGAGACCGTGCCCGGCCATCACGTGCATTTCGCCACCCAGACGCTGGACGAGTCGCGTCCGCTGGTGCGGCGCAATCCGTATCTCAACGCCTTCGCCGAAGCTTGGGCCGAATACGGCGCCGAGTTGGGCTATGAGATGGGCATGTACGAAGACCCGTACGCCGAATATGGACGCCTGCTGATGCAGATGTTTCTCGCGACGCGTCTGGTCGTCGATACCGGCCTCAACGCGTTCGGCTGGAACCTGGAGAAAGCGCGCAGCTACATGCTCGAACGCGGGCCGCAATCGCCGGCGGAGGCATTTTCCGAAACGGTGCGCTACACATGCTGGCCGGGCCAGTCGCTGGCCTACGCGATCGGTCCGCTGCGCCTGCGCGACGCGCGCCGTGCCGCCGAAGCGAAGCTGGGTGCCCGGTTCGACCTGATCGGCTTTCACAATGCGATCCTCGACGCGGGTGCGCTGCCGCTCGACGACGTCGATTTTGCAATCAGACACTGGGTGGCGCAGCAGCAACAGGGCTGAGTTAGGCGCGATCGTCTCTTTTTTAGGGCGGCAGCCCCGCTCGCTTTCTTCGCCAAGATGGGCGTGCGGACGCGCGCGGTCGGACAGTACGACTGGCATATGGGCTCGTTCCAGATGTGTTTCCGCGATCCCAAGACCGGCGATCTCGGCGCCACCGCCGATCCGCGCCGTTGCGGCGTGGCGGACGGGATCAAGCTGGGTGCGAAACCGTCCCAGAAACGGCGGACCGCCGCGAAGTAAGGATGCTGGGGAGATCTGTATTGCACGTCCCATACAGAGCTGTATGGTCGGGCGATCAAAGGAGCCCCAGGGGAGCCATCGTGTCCAGCGTGCCTGCCAGCGAGTTCGTGCTGACCATCACTTGCCCCGACCAGCCCGGCATCGTTGCGGCGGTCACCGGTTCCTTGTTCGAGGCCGGTTGCAACATCGAAGACAGCGCGCAGTTCGACGACCGTTCGACCGGCCTGTTCTTCATGCGGATCCGGTTTTCCAGCCCCCGCACGTTGGAAAGAAGCGAGATCGACCTGTTGCTGGCGCCGTCGGTCGACCGGTTCGGCATGACGATTCGGCTCACCGACACAAGGCACCGTCCGCGCGTGCTGCTGATGGTGTCGAAATTCGGCCATTGCCTGAACGACCTGCTGCATCGCTGGTCGAGCGGCACGTTGAAGGTCGACATCCCGGCCGTCGTCTCGAACCATCGCGACTTCTATCAGCTCGCCGCCTGGCACGACATTCCATTCCATCACATGCCGGTCACCGCCGAGACCAAACGGGTGCAGGAACAGCGGCTGCGCGACCTCGTCGACGCCGAAAAGATCGATCTGATCGTGCTCGCACGCTACATGCAGGTCCTGTCGACCGACATGTGCCGCGACTATGCCGGCCGCATCGTCAACATCCACCATTCATTCCTGCCCAGCTTCAAGGGCGCCAAGCCGTACCATCAGGCGCATGCTCGCGGTGTGAAGCTGATCGGCGCCACCGCGCATTACGTGACCGAACATCTCGACGAAGGTCCGATCATCGAGCAGGAGGTGCAGCGCGTCGATCACAACGCTACGCCCGACACGCTGGTCGAACTCGGCCGCGACGTCGAATCGGTGGTGCTGGCGCGTGCGGTGCGGTGGCACGTGGAGAATCGCGTGCTGCTGAACGGCAACAAGACCGTGGTGTTCCGCTGATGCAGCGCTATTCGTTGGCAGCTTTGCTGCGCCACGGGCTCAACGGTCATCGCGGTTGGCAGGCGAATTGGGGCGTCGAGCAGCCGCAGGCTTCGTACGACGCGATCGTGATCGGCGGCGGCGGGCACGGGCTCGCGACCGCTTATTACCTGGCGGAAAATCACGGGCTGCGGCGCGTCGCGGTGCTTGAAAAAGGCTGGATCGGTGGCGGCAATACCGGCCGCAACACGACCATCATCAGGTCCAATTACCTCTTTCCCGAAAGCGCCGCCTTCTACGATTTCTCGGTCAAGCTCTACGAGAAGCTCAGTCGTACGCTCAACTACAACATCATGTTCAGCCAGCGCGGCATGATCCTGCTGGCGCATTCGCGCCACGACATGGAAAACGTGTCGCGCTGGGCGTCGGCGATGCATCTGAACGGCATCGACGCCGAAATCCTTGACGCGGCCCGAGTCAAGAAACTGGTGCCGATCATCGACGCCTCGCCATCGGCGCGGATTCCGATTTACGGCGGCATGAACCAGCCGCGCGGCGGCTCGGCGCGGCACGACGCGGTCGCCTGGGGTTATGCGCGCGCCGCCGCCGCGCGCGGTGTCGACATCGTGCAGAATTGCGAAGTGCTGGGCTTCGAGACCGCGGCCGGCCGCATCTCGGGCGTGGTCACCAGCAAAGGCACGATCGCGGCGCCCAAAGTTGCGATCGCGGTCGCTGGGCACAGCTCGGCGCTGGCGGCCAAGGCCGGAATCGAACTGCCGGTGAACAGCTACGCGCTGCAGGCTTTCGTCTCCGAGCCGGTCAAGCCGATGCTCGACACGGTCGTGCTGTCGCCCGCGACCGGCATGTATTTCAGCCAGTCCGACAAAGGTGAGCTGGTGATCGGCGGCGGGCTCGACCTCTACGCGTCCTACGCGCAGCGCGGCAACTTTCCTACCGTCGAAAAGACGGTTGCGGCGATGGTCGACATGTTTCCGTCGGTCGGACGCCTGCGCTTCATGCGGCAATGGGCCGGCATCGTCGACGTCGTGCACGACAGTTCGCCGATCATCGACCGAACGTCGGTGCCGGGCCTGTACATCAATTGCGGCTGGGGCACCGGCGGGTTCAAGGCGATCCCGGCCGGCGGCTGGACCTTCGCCCATACGATCGCCCATGACGATCCGCATCCGCTGGCCAAGCCGTTCGGATTCGCGCGCTTCACCAGCGGCGCGATGATCGACGAAGCGGCCGCGGCCGGCATCGCGCACTGAACGGTACGAACATGCTGCTGCTCGACTGTCCTTTTTGCGGTGTCCGTCCGGAAATCGAGTTCGCCTGCGGCGGACGCAGCCACGTGCAACGTCCAGGCCCGCCGGAACAGGTCAGCGACGAACAATGGAGCGCTTATCTGTTCTTCCAGCCCAATCCCAAAGGCCTGTTGCGCGAGCGCTGGCGGCACGTCGTGGGCTGCGGCCTGTGGTTCAACGTAGAACGCGACACGGTCACGCATGCGGTGACCCAGGTCTACGAAATGGGCGCCGCGCCGGCTGAGACAACGCCATGAGCCGTCTCGCGCAGGGCGGCCGGATCGACCGTTCCAAAAAGCTGCGTTTCACCTTCGACGGCCGTGCCTTCACCGGTTTCGCGGGCGACACGCTGGCCTCGGCGTTGCTGGCCAATGACGAACATCTCGTCGCGCGCAGTTTCAAGCTGCACCGGCCACGTGGCATCGTTGGCTTCGGCGCCGACGAACCTAATGCGCTGGTGACGGTGGGGAAGGGGGCCTACGCGACGCCGAATCTGCGTGCGACGCAGGTGACGTTGACCGACGGGCTCGAAGCCTTCAGCCAGAACCGCTTTCCGTCGCTGCAATTCGACTTGCAGGCAGTGCTGGGCTTGTTCCAGCGCTTTCTGCCGGCGGGCTTCTACTACAAGGCGTTCTTCCTGCCGTCGTGGAAATTCTACGAAGGCATGATCCGCCGCACCGCCGGTCTTGGCCGCGCACCGACCGAGCCGGATCCCGATCGCTATGCGCATCGTCACGCCCATTGCGACGTGCTGGTAGTTGGCGCCGGTCCCGCCGGATTGCAGGCGGCGCGCAGCGCGGCGCAAAGCGGCGCCCGCGTGATGCTGGTCGACGAGCGCGACGAGCTCGGCGGCGACAGCGCCTTTCACGGCGGGCGGATCGAGGACCGGCCAGCCCCGTTCTACCTGCATGACATGGCGGCGCAACTCGCCGCGCTGCCGAATGTGCGCGTGCTGCCGCGCACCACCGCATTCGGCTATTACGATCACAATCTGGTCACGCTGGCCGAACGTTGCAGCGGCGGCGAACTCGCCCAGCGCATCTGGTACGTACGGGCCAAACAGGTCGTGCTGGCGACGGGCGCGATCGAACGACCGTTGGTGTTTCCCAACAACGACCGTCCGGGAATCATGCTGGCGGGCGCGGCGCGTGCCTATCTGCAGCGCCATGCGGTGCTGGTCGGACAGCGGCCGGTCGTCTTCACCAACAACGACTCGGCCTACGAGACTGCGTTCGACCTGGCGGCTGCGGGTGCGAAGCCGATCGTCGTCGACGTGCGCTCGCATCCGGATACGCAGCTGCAGACGGGCTGCGCGCGCCGCGGCATCGAATTGATCCCAGGTGCGACGATCGCCGACACCGGCGGCCGCATGCGTGTCGACAGGATCGAAATCGTCCCGCACGACAACAGCAGGCGCCGTCGCGTCGCCTGCGACGCGGTGCTGATGGCGGGCGGCTGGGCGCCGGTTGTGCATCTCTTCTCACAGTCGGGCGGAAAGCTGCGCTTCGACGAGGTGCAATCCTGCTTCAGGCCGGCGCTGCCGGTGCAGGCAGTCATCGTGGCAGGTGCCGCCAACGGCGCCTTCGATCTCGCCACGTGTTTTGCCGAAGGCGCACGTGCCGGCGTCGAAGCATCGCGCCGGGCGGGGCATGACGCGGTGGTCATTGCGCCGCCGCAGGTCGCAGACGAGGCGGGCTTGCGTATCGAGCCGCACTGGCGCGTGCCCGATGCGCTTGCGCGGGGCAAGCAGTGGGTCGATTTCCAGAACGACGTCACCAGCGCGGACATTGAATTGGCGGCGCGCGAATCCTTTTGCTCGGTCGAGCTGCTCAAGCGCTACACGACGACCGGCATGGCAACCGACCAGGGCAAGACCAGCAACGTGAACGCGCTGGCGCTATTGGCGAACGCGGTTGGCAAGGCGATCCCTGACGTCGGCACCACGACGTTCCGGCCGCCCTATACGCCGGTGACGTTCGGTGCCATCGCGGGCACGGCGCGCGGCGACCTGTTCCGTCCGCGAAAATACCTGCCGGCCCATGCGGCCCATGTGAAGCTCGGCGCGCATTTTGAAGATTTCGGCGGCTGGCAGCGGCCCGAATTCTATCTCCGCGCCGGCGAGACCCAGGAGGTGGCGATCGCGCGCGAATGGCGCGCGGTGCGCAACGGGGTCGGCTTGTTCGACGGTTCGCCGCTGGGCAAGATCGAAGTCTGCGGTCCCGACGCGGGAATTTTCCTCGACCGCATGTATCTCGGCAGCGCGTCGAGTCTGCAGCCCGGGAAGCTGCGCTACGGGCTGATGCTCAACGAGCACGGCACGGTGATCGATGACGGTGTCTTTGCACGCCTGACGCCGACGCGTTTTCTCGTCAGCCCAACCAGCGGCATGGCATTGGCAATCTCGGCCCGGTTCGAAGACTGGCTGCAATGCGAATGGCCCGAGCTGAAGGTCGCGGTGTGCGACCTCACGACGGCTTGGGCGACGATCGCGATTGCAGGTCCGTCGGCGCGCGATCTGTTGCAGCGCGCCGGCACCGACATCGATCTCGCACCGGATGTGTTCGGCCACATGCAGCTGCGCGAGGGCACGGTGGCGGGGATGAAGGCGCGCGTGCAGCGCGTCAGCTTCACCGGCGAAGTCCAATATGAAGTCAGCGTCGCCTGGTCGTCGGGCGCCGCCTTGTGGGAAGCGCTGTTTGCGGCCGGCGAAGCGTTCGGCGTGGCGCCGATCGGCATCGAGACCTGGTTACGACTGCGGATCGAGAAGGGCTACATCCACATCGGCAGCGACACCGATGGCACGACCATCCCGGCCGATCTCGGCTTCGCGGTACCGGCGAAGAAGCAGAGCGATTTCGTCGGACGGCGTTCCCTGACGCGGCCGGACGCGTTGCGCGCCGACCGGTTTCGCCTGGTCGGTTTCGAAAGTATCGATCCCGAACGTGCGCTGCCGGTCGGTGCGCATGTGCTGCCGGCCGGCTGCAAGAAGCCGCCGGCGCTGCTCGACGGCCGCATCACCTCGTCCTGTGTCAGTCCGGTGCTGCATCGTTCGATCGGGCTCGGCCTGCTCAAAGGCGGGCTCGATCGTCGCGGCGAGATCGTGACCTTGTTCTACGAGCACAACACCTTGAGTGCGCGCGTGGTCGATCCGGTCTTCTACGACACGCAGGGAGCGCGCCTCCATGGCTGAGACTTTCCAGTCGCCACTGGCGCCGATCGGCATCGCGCAGGGCGTGTATGTCGCCCGTTCGTTGCGCTTCACCGAACGGACGGGGCTGGGCCACGTACAGCTTCGCCTTGCCGATCCGCGTGCGACGCCAGATCTGGCGGCGCTGGAACGGTTCGAGCAGCGCACTGGCCTGACTTTGCCGCGCGCGCCCAATCGCGCCGAAGGCGACGATCCGGCCTGGATCCGGCACGCGCCGTCGCGGTGGCTGGCGCTGGCTTCGCGCGATGCGACCGCGTCGTTGCTGGCACGGCTCGATGCGGCGCGCGACGACGAAATCGGCCTGTTCGATCTCACCGCCGCGCGTTGCGCGATCGAGATCGAAGGTGCCTCTGCCGCTGACCTGCTCGCCTGCGGCTGCCCGATCGATCTCGACCCGTCGTCCTTCGCCGTCGATGCCTGCGCCAGCACCTTGCTTGGGCAGGCCTTGGTGCTGTTGCACCGTCGTGCGGCCGACCGGTTCGACGTGCATGTCGAAAGCAGCCTGGCGCCGTATCTCTGGACCTGGCTGGTCCAGGCGGCGCGTGAATTCGACGTCGCGGCATGAGCGGCACGGCGCTGCGCATCGACGGCAATGAAGCAGCTGCGCGGCTGCGCGCGCGCGTCGCGCAGGCAGCGGCGAAATTTGCGGCGTTGACCGGGCGCAAGCCGGGGCTTGCCGTCATTCTCGTGGGCGACGATCCGGCCAGCCACGTCTATGTGCGCAGCAAATTGCAGCGCGCAGCCGAGGTCGGGATCGTGTCGAACGTGATGCGGTTTCCGTCCGGCGTGAGCGAGGCGGAGATCCTGGGCCAGATCGCCGCCTGGAATGCAGCAGACGACGTCGACGGCATTCTCGTGCAACTACCGCTACCCGATCATGTCAACACGCTGCGCGTGATGGCGGCGATCGATCCCGACAAGGACGTCGACGGGTTGCACGCGCTGAACGCGGGCAAGGTCTCGCAGAACGCCACGGCGCTGGTGCCGTGCACGCCGCTCGGCTGTCTGATGCTGATCAAACAGGTGACGCCGGACTTGACCGGCATGAACGCGGTCGTTCTCGGCAGTTCGAACATTGTCGGTAAGCCGATGGCGGCGCTGTTGCTGGCCGAGCGGGCCACCGTCACCGTCGCGCATATCCACACGCGCGACACGCCGTTCCTGTGCCGCGGCGCCGACATTCTCGTGACGGCGGTCGGCAAGCCCGGACTGGTGCGTCCCGACTGGGTCAAGCCGCGGGCGATCGTGATCGATGTCGGCATCAACCGGGTGCAGGACCCGGCGAGCGGCAAGTTCCGTATCGTCGGCGACGTGGACCCGTCGGCGGCGCAGGTCGCGGGCGCATTGACGCCGGTGCCGGGCGGCGTCGGTCCGATGACGATCGCCTGCCTGCTGCTCAACACGCTGCAGGCCGCGGGCAGTACAGCACGCCTGGCGCCGGCGACTCTCGGCCTCGCCGACGATCCGATCAACCAAGCCGCCTGAGGTTCGTAAAGACCCGGCCATACAGACCTGGATTGCCGGCCGTCCTGGACGCTATGGTCGCGCACATGGCTACCAAGAAAACCGCGCCGCGCGCCAAAAGCAAAAGCAAGACGGCACCGCCCCCACTGAGCCGCGAAGACTGGCTGCACGCGGCCAAGGCGGCGTTGCTCAAGGGCGGCGTCGACCATGTGAAAGTCGACCGGTTGGCGCGCGACATCAAGATGACGCGCGGCAGCTTCTACTGGCACTTCACCGATCGCGACGACCTGTTGCGCGCGCTGCTCGATCATTGGGAGGCGACCAATACCGGCCCGCTGCTGCTTGCGATCGAAGCGGCGGAGAAGCGCGGCCGGGACGGTTTCAACGAAGTCACCAAAGTCTGGATCGAGGAAAAGGAGTTCAGCCCGGCCTTCGATTCAGCGGTGCGCGACTGGGCCCGCAAGGACGCCGCGGTCGCCCGTGCGGTGCGTCGGATCGACGAGAAGCGCATCGCCGCGTTGACGCGCCTGATGAACTCGTTCGGTTTCGCGCCGGAAGAGGCGGTGGTGCGCGCCCGCGTAATCTATTTCCACCAGGTCGGCTATTACGCGCTGGCGATCCGCGAATCCGAAGCCGAACGGCACAAGCTGCTGCCGCTCTATTCCAAAATCCTGGTCGAACTCGACAGCTGATTTCCCTGCTTCTCGATTGAACCATACAGCGCTGTATGGTACGTGTTCGTCACGATGCAGCTCGCAGCCGATCTACCCAGCGGAGCGAAGGACAACGGTCCGTGCTGGCTTGCCACATTGATGGCGCCAGCGCCGCAGGCGCGCAAGTTCGACGAACTTGACCGCAAGCTGTTGGCGCTGCTCGCACGCAATGCGCGGCTGACCCAGGGCGAGATCCAACGCGAGCTGGGCGTCACCACGTCCCGGACCATCCGGTCGCGGCTGCGCCGGCTGGAAGCGGATGGTGTCATCTTGGGCTATGCCGCGCGCATCGACGAACGCGTCCTGGGCAAGCGGGTGGTCGCGTTCGTCAGCGTAGGTTTCCGGCCGCTGCACCGGGACGCGACCGCGTCGCTGCAACGCGCACTGCGCGATACGCCGGAGATCCGCGAGAGCTACGTCATCGCCGGCTCGGGCGACCTGCTGCTTAAGGTGAGCACCGACTCGGTCGACTCGCTGTACCGGATCGTGCTCGGCCGGCTCGCCAGCTGCGAGGGCGTGAACAGCCTTCGTTCGACTTTGGTCGTGGGCGAGGTCGCCGTGCCGGACTCAGCCTGAGCCACTCGAAGTCTGAGTCCGTCCATTCCATCAATGGACAGACCGCACTCAAGCGCGTTTCGCTGCGAAGACTTCATCAGTACGGAACGGCATGCCCGTCCTCACTCAGTACGTTTGATGATTTTTGTACTGAGCACTTTTGCGCAATCGCGACTTACTATTATCCCTCGTGATCCGTTCGCTGTTGGCCACCGGGACGAGAACCAGCTCCGTCGATTAGCGACGGAAGCAACCGCGATTAGCGCTGCGGCATACACGCGGTCATCGTTACGTCTTATTTATTCAAGCTACGCCGGCGCATAAAAAACTCAACGAGATCGCTACATAGCTGCTCGGTGACCTCGGCGTGCTCGAGCAACTGCTCGTAGCCAAGTTGCTTTTTCAATCGTAGATCATGACCGTCTAGTCGTGGCGACATTCCGATGGCCGTTGAGGCGATGCGGGCGGGTGTGCGAGTGTCGTTTCCGGCGTCGCGGTCACGACGTCGGTCGTCATCACATCGCTGACCTTGCTCGCATGCGCCTGCACGTATTCGCGCGCCAACGTCACGGGATCAGCGAAGAACGCCGAAACGCTCGCTGCCCAACTCGCCGCGGCGGATGAGATCGCCTTCGCTGAGGAGTCCGATCACGTGGTCACGCGGGTCGACCACCGGCAGGGCGCTGACGCGATGCTTCAGCATGAGATCGGCGGCCTGTTTGATCGTACTGCTCGGCTTGGTACAAATGACGACGGTCTCCATCAATTCGGATGCGCGCATGTTGGCCTCCAGGGTTGAGCGTTATCCATCTAACGGAAAGCGCAGCTTCCTCATTGATCTGGCGCAATCGCGCACAGCCTAGGCCGCTTCAGACCGCGTGATGCAGTTCGCTCGTGCGAAGCGCCGTCCGGGCGCAGCTCGGCACGTCGGTCGACGCGTCGATGCGGCGCCAGTCGAGATCGCCGTGTCCGGCGCGCAGCTGCTCTTGCAGCACGCGCAGATCGGCGTCCGAGGTGCCGGCGCCGCGATGCTGGATTCGCGCGCGAACACCCACCTTCGCGGGGACCGTGCGCATCGCGGTGCGATCGGCAGCGCGTGCGAAAACGCGTCGGCGACCACCGTCCTGCCGGCGCGAAGCGCGGTCTCCGCCTCGCCGCACAGGCGACGATAGATTTCGCGGTCGAGTTTCTCGTCATAGGCGCTGTCGGGCAGGCGCTGATACCGCTCGACGCGGTGGAAGCGTTTGCGCAGCACGTCGCTCCGCAGCACGCGGGCGCCCGGCGACAGGCCCAGGCACGGCGCGATCTCGTGTGCCAGGGTCGATTTCCCCGTACCGCTGAAGCCGCCGATCGCGATTAGGCGCGGCGGGTAGGGGCGAAGGAATTCGAGCGCGGTGGTCAGATAGGCGCGGGCCCTGCCGATCAGCCGGTTGCGCGAGGCGGCTTGTTCCTGCTGTTGCGACGCGGCCGCCAGCACGTGCGCGCGGATCGCTGCGCGCAGCGACTGGAACAACGGCAATGCAGCCAGCCCGCCGACTTCGTTCTGCAGGTCGAAATAACGGTTGAAGACCGCGTTCGCCGCTTCGATCCGGCCGTACTGCGCCAGGTCCATCAGTGGGAAGGCGAGGTCGTACAGAATGTCGGTGGTGGCGAGCGAGCGGCTGAACTCGATCGCGTCGAACGGCGCCGGCTTGCCGTCCAGCAGACACCAGTTGGCGAGATGCAGGTCGCCGTGGCAGCGGCGGACTTTGCCCGCATCGCGCCGGGCCGCGAGCAGCCGCTCGAGCGGCGCCACCGCCGTGCGCGCGCGGTCGTGCCAACGTGCAATCGCCGCCGGATCCAGCACCGGCACCGCGTGGGCGAGTTCCTGGGCGATGCCGGCGAGCAGATCGCTGGTGCCGAGCGGCGGCTCGCGCGGATCGGCGGCGATCTCGGCGCGGTCGTGCAGCTCGGACAGGCGCGTCGCCAGCTGGATCCTCATCGGCACGGGCAGCTGATTATGGTCGGCCAGGACGTCGAGCTGGTGCTGCGGATCGAAGCGGCGCATCTCGACCACCCAGTCGAGCGCCTTCCCGTCGCCGTCGAAGCGCAGGACGCCGTGTGGGTTCCGCCGGATCGTGCGCGCGGCGCGGTACAGGTCAGGCGTGAACTGGCGGTTGATGCTGGCCTCGGCAGCGCAGGCGAGCCGCCGGCGCGCCCGCGTGGTGAAATCGAGATGGCCGAAGGCGACGGCGCGTTTGAGCTTGTAGGCCGCGTCGCCGGCCAGGAAAACGATCGAGGCATGCGTGTCGATGCGCTGCACGCTGTCGCCGACGCCGTAGCTGGCGGGATTGCTGAGGAATCCGATCACATCGCGCTGGTCGAGGTCGGACATGGCTTCGCTCCGAAATTTACGCGAGCGTCGCGTCGTCCGGTGCGAGCGCGGCGAATAGGATGGTCTGGCGAAACATCGGGCTCCTCCCTCAGGATTTCCTCATCGTGCGTAGGCGCGCGCGCCGCATTGATGCAGATCAGTTGGATCCGCACGATCGAACAGTCGCGTGCAGGCTCACGCGCGATAAGCTCCGCGTTGCGCTCTGCCACCTGCAGGACCGTAGTGCGGCGTGCGTGAATGTGACTCCGTATGAAACTCTGTTTGCGCCCGACGGCATTGCGTTGGATCAATGCCGGCGGATCGGCAAGCCTGTAAGCGATATGCAACGGTCGCCGGCAGCGGCCGGGTAAACGAGGAGTGTCGTCAGCGATGAGCGTGCTGCTACGCCTTGCCCTGCTCGCAATTCTCTTCAGCGGCCCGATGCTGCTCGGCGTGCTGGCCTTGGTCGAATCATTGCTCGATCGAGACGGGGAGGCGGCAAGCCGCGCGAAGGCGAAGCACGCCGCCAAGGCGCGGTAGATCGCGGTTTCAGCTCAGGCGGGAGATGTCACCACCCGGTCGATCCGCGGCCTTCCCGCGACAAAGTCGGTCACATTGTCCAGCGTGACGGCGGCGATCTCGGCCAGCGCCTCGCGTGTCAGAAATCCCTGATGCCCGGTGATCACCACATTCGGAAAGGTGGTCAGGCGCTCAAACACGTCGTCCTGGATGATGGTCGACGAACGGTCAGCGAAGAAGAGCGGGCCTTCCTCTTCGTAGACGTCGATCCCGAGATACGACAGGTGCTCGCGGGTCTTGAGCGCGTCGATCACCGCCCGCGTATCTAGCAGCGCACCGCGCGCCGTGTTGATCAGCATCGAGCCGCGCTTCATCTGCGCGATGGTCGTCGCATCGATCAGGTGCCTCGTTTCGGATGTCAGTGGACAATGCAGCGAGACGATGTCGGCGCGCGCCAGCAAGGTCGGGAGATCGACATAGACCACGCCGAGCGCAACGCAGTCGGGCGCCTGCACAGGGTCATGGGCGAGCAGCCGGCAGTCGAAGCCGGTCAAAATCCGGGCCAGCGCCGTACCGATCTTGCCGGTGCCGACGATCCCGAGGGTCTTGCCTGCCATGTCAAACCCAATCAGGCCATTCAAGTCGAAGTTCCCGTCGCGCACCCGGTTGTAGGCGCGATGGATGTTGCGGTTGAGCGTCAGCATCAGCGCAACCGCATGTTCCGCCACGGCGCGCGGCGAATAGGCCGGCACGCGCATCACGGTCAGGCCATGCCGCGCCGCTGCCGGCAAATCGACATGGTTGTAGCCGGCCGAGCGCAGGACGATGAGGTGCGTGCCGCCCAGGGCCAGCGCGTTCAAGGTCGGCTCGTCGAGCCGATCGTTCACGAAGGCGCAGACCGCCCCGCAGGACGCCGCCATCGGGGCCGTCCCATCATGCAGCGCATCGGCGTGATAAATGAGTTCGTGGCCGCGCGTCCGATTAGCGGTATCGAACGAAGCTCTGTCGTACGCCTGCGTACTGAAGAAGGCGATTTTCATGCTGCGCGAACGCTGCAAGGCGCCGTTTGATCCTGCCAGCGGCGCACGCCGGGGTTGCCGCCGGATACGCGCATTCCGTCAGTGCGCAAAGAAAAGCGCCGGCGCCTCGTCCGCGTTCAGAAGATCGCGCGTGACGCCGCCCAACACCCATTCACGCAGCCGCGTATGTCCGTAGGCGCCGAGCACGATGAGACCCGCCTCGCGCCGGGCTGCTTCCTGCAACAGTCGTTGTGCGACGCTCAGCCCGTCGGCGGGGGTCGGCGCGCTATGGACGAGCACCTGATGCCGGCGCAGGCGCGCGATGCAGTCATCATACGCCTGCTCTTCGCTGACCGAGCCCGAATCTTCGATGACGCGCACCAGATCGACCCGCGCCGCCAGCGTCAGCAGCGGCAACGAAGCGGTGATGGCGCGTGCGCATTCCCGTGTGCCGCGCCATGCAATCAGCACGCGAGATAGATCGGCTTTCCGTCGCGGGGCCAACAGTACCGGCGCGGCACTGTCGAGCAGAATGTCGCCGAGCGCGAGGTGAAAGGCGGGATGGTCGGAGCCGGCGCTGCCGCGACCAAGCACGACCAGGTCGGCGCTGTACGATTCGTCGAGCAACGCCAGCGTCGGCGGACGTTGCACAGTGTACAGCTCGCGTTCGACGCGCGCGTGCTGCATGTTCGCCCCGAAGCTCTGCTGGGCGAGAGCGAGCGCTTGTTCGAAGTCGCGCACCCGCAACTCCACGAACGCGACATCTGTCATGACCCCGCCGGCCAGGGTGAAATTAGGCATGCCGGCAGCGAGTCCCCGTACCAGGCCGTTGCTGCGGCTCGCGATGTCGCAGGCGAGTTCAATGGCACGCGCGGTGCCGTCGCCCGGTGCGACATGGGTGAGGATCGTACGAAACGTCATCGGGGTTCTCTTCAAGCGCGGTGACCGGCTAAGCGAGGCGCTTAGCCTCGTCTAGCCGATTTCGCGCGCGGCGATGCGCAGCCTCGGATCGTCCGGATCTGCGTGGATCTGCCAGCCGAGCTGCCGGTAGATCTCGGCGTGGTAGCCGTCCTGCGCGAGCATCGATGCCTGCAGACGGCAATAGCCGATCGCATCGGCTTCGATCGCGAGCTCCCGGAGCAGCGCTGCCTCAAGCCCGATCGAACGCCATGGATGCGCAACGAGAAGCAGCACGTCGCCGGCCTCGCCCGATGTGTGATCGATCGGCACCGTACGCGCAAAGCCGATAATGACGTCGCGCGCGGGTTCGGTCGCGATCACCGTCACGGCGCGCGCACGGTCGTTGGCGGCGAGCTGCGCCGCCGTGGCCGCAGGCAGCGCGCGCAACATCTCGTACAGGGCCTCGTGCACATCTTCGGCGGGGAGCGCCGCGAAGGCGCGCTGCAGCGCGCTGGCATCCTGCGGCCGGATCCGGCGTAGCTGCACTACATGGTTCGAGTCGAGTTCGACGTCACGCGACCAGGCCGGAACAGTCAGGGGCTGCATGGGATCCTCCGCCTATGAGATCAGGAACCTGCGCCGATCGCGCCTAGCCGACTTTGACGTGAATCAACGCGATGCAGTTTCGTGGCCGCCAGGTTCGCACCCTCAACCGGGGTGCGGCGATCGATCTGCCGCGCTCAGCTGTGCGGCAGATACGTCGAGCGCTCCGCGCAGCCGCAGCAGCCGCATAAGCATGGCCTGGCGGGCCGGCTCGTCGGGTGCGGCGTCGAGGCGACGGCGAAGATCGAGCAGCAGCGCCGCATGTTGATTGTGCGAATCCGGTCGGCCGACCGCGCCATCCGGCTGGCTGCACGCCGCTGCCACAGTCGCGGCGTCGCACGCGTCCCGGCCTGTCTTGGGATTGCATACCTGTTCGGGCTCGGATTGCTCGAAGACGTCGGTGCTCTGGCCCTCGGTCTTCGCTTGACGGTGTCATTCGTCGGCAGCGCGAAAGTGGCGGACTATCGCGCAGCTGCGCTCAGCTTGCTGGAAAACTTGTGGGCTTAGATTTGGAACTGACGCTCTGGCCGGCGATGTTCCGGCTCGCTTCCCAAGCTTATGACGAGGGTTCGTTTCCCTTCACCCGCTCCAGCCTCTCGCTTCCGTTTGGGTCCAATTTGGTCCACGAACTGGTTACACGCGTAGCATTGCCGGCGACTGGCGTTAGGCCGCGAACCTGGGCAAGTTGCTCGCGGGCGGGTGCGGCGGAATGCAGACACGACGAGCGATCCAAGCGAGCGGCAGGCAGGCGGGCTTGTTTCGCACCGAACTGGCGGGGCGGAATGCGACGCTGCTCGATGCCTTTCAGGTTCTTCGGTCGCGACCCGGCTTGGTCGACCTGCGCGACGACGGGCGCATCGTCAGCGCCTCGATCACGTTGCCGCCCGGCGAGGGCGAAGGCTACTGGGAACTGTTCGATCTCGCCGGCGATGCCTACGTGGTCGTATCCAACTGCAGCTATCGCGAGCCGCGCAGCGAGCTGGTGCCCTCCGAAGGGTTCATCGAGTGTCATATCACGCTGGCCGGCTCGGTCCTGCTCGGACGTGAAGATGACGAGCCGGTCGATTTGCAGGACCCGGTTCTGGTCATGTGCAAACAGGGGCGCGGCGCGGACTACACGGTCTGGTGCGACGCCGGCCCGCGGCGACTGATCAGCCTGTATCTGCGGCCGGATTTCGTGGCGGCGATCGCCGGCACAGGCGCGGTGAGCCCGATGCTCGGCGTGCTTCTCGACGAGTTGCCCGGCCGGTTTGCCTGCTACCAGCTGCCGATCAAGCCCGCGCTGGCCGAGATCACGCGGCAGCTGATCATGCCGCCCTACACGGGCAAGCGCCGGCTTCTGTTCGTTCAAGCGCAGATCTACGCACTGCTCTGCCTGCTGCTCGACGAAATCCATGACGCCGACCTGACTGCCGGCCTGTCGGAAATCTTCACCGAGCGCGATCTCGCGAAATTCGAAGCGGCGCGCGGAATTCTCATGTCGTGCGCCGGACCGCCCCCGACTGTGGCCGAACTCGCACGCAGCGTCGGCACGAACGCGACCAAGCTGAAAAAAGGATTCAAGCTCGTCTACGGCACCACCCTGTTCGAGTTCGCGCTCAACGAGCGCATGCGGCGAGCCATGCACTTGCTGTCGGTGGAGCGCATGTCGATCGGCACCGTCGCCGATGCCGTCGGCTATCAGCACCAGGCGAGCTTCTCTGCTGCCTTCAAGAAGTATTACGGCATGCTTCCGAAAGCGGCTCGCCGCGCCGGCGCGGGGCTCGGCGCGAAGACGAACAAGCCGGACGGCCAGAGCGCTTCGGCACCTACGGATTCGCCGTAGGGGTGGAGCGGCAGATCGGCAAGGTCCCCGCCGGCGCGCTCTGGTCCCGCGCTGAAGCGCTCTATGGCGAACCCGGGATCGCCAGCGCGTGCATCGCCTTGCAGGATCGGTGGGGGCTCGACGTCAATCTGCTGCTGCTCTGTGCGGTTGCGGCACCGATCGATGCAACGCGGCTCGATCGGATGCTCGAAGCGGCAGCACGCTGGCACGACGTTGTGGCGAAGTTCCGCCAGGCGCGGCGCGCAGCGGCTGCACTCGACCCGACGCTGCGCCCCGGCCTGCTCGCCGCCGAGCTGGACCTCGAACGGGCGCAGCAGCGCGCAATCACCGAGGGCGAGGTGCTCGCGGCCGGCGACGCAGCCAGCGGCCGGGCGAATCTGGACGCCTATGTTGTGCGCTGCTCGGACGCCGCCGCGATCTTGAACAGCGAAGAAATGGCACGCCTGCGAGCAGCCTGCGGCTAGCGCGTTTTCCGGCGACGTGGATACCGGTTTGCGGGAGCGAAAAGGCACCACGCCAAATCTTCAGGTGGGCGTGGTTTCGCCCCACCGCGCCGGCAAGTCGTTGTCGATCTCGAACAGGTCCAGCACGCGCCCGACCGTGTGGTCGATGATCGCCTCCACACTCTGCGGCTTTGCGTAAAATGCCGGCACCGGCGGCATGATGATCGCGCCGATCTCCGAGGCTTGCAGCATCGAACGCAGATGGCCCGTATGCAGCGGCGTCTCGCGGACGAGCAGGACCAGCCGCCGGCGTTCCTTCAGCACGACGTCCGCCGCCCGTGTCAGCAGGCCCGTGGTTGCCCCGCCTGCGATCTCGGCCAGGCTGCGCATCGAACACGGCGCCACGATCATCCCCATGGTTCGGAACGAGCCGCTCGAAATCGCGGCCGCCATATCGCCCGCCTGGTACGCGCAGGCCGCCCGGGACCGAAGGTCCGCGCCGCGCAGGGCGAGTTCGTGCTGCAAGGTCGTCTCGGCCGCTTTCGAGATCACCAGGTGTGTCTCGAGACCCGCCTCGTTCAACGCGTCGAGCAAGCGAACGCCGTAACAGGCACCCGACGCGCCCGAAATGCCGAGAATGATCCGGCGCTTGCCCCCGGACGCCATGGGTCAGGTGCCTAGTTCCGCGAGGCTGTCCAGCCCGCGAATTGCGCCTTCGTTGCTGATGATCGCCTTCTTGCGGACATAGCGCAGCATGCTCGCGGCGCCATAACGCGAGCCGCCCATACCCGACTTTCGGAACGCCATTTTCTCGGCATCGAAGGTCACGGCGCGCGGCAGGTCGGCGTCGTTGACGCTGACGCCGCCCGCATCGATGCGCCGCGCGACGCGGGTCGCTTCGTCGACGGTACCGGCGAACACGGCGCCGCTGAGGCCGTAGATCGTGTCATTGGCGAGCCGCACCGCCTCGTCCTCGCTGCGGAATTTCATCACCGGCACGACCGGGCCGAACGTCTCCTCGGTCATCACCTTCATCGTGTGGTCGACGTCCGACAGCACGGTGGCGCGCATCCACAAGCCGCCCCCATGTTCCTCGATGTCGCCGCCGGTGACGATGCGCGCGCCTTTCTCGGTCGCATCGCGCAGCTGTTCGTGCAGGATCTCGGCTTGCCGCGCGAAGATGAACGGGCCGAGATGGCCGCGATCCATGTCCGGATGGCTCAGGTCGAGGGTCTGCGCCTGGCGCGCGAGGATGTCGGTAAAGCGGTCGGCGACCTGTTCGTCGACATAGACGCGCTCGATCGCGTAGCAGACCTGTCCCGTGTTGTAGACCGAACTGCGCAGGATGCTGGTGGCGGCGCGTTCCAGATCGGCGCTCGCGAGCACGATCGCCGGATCCTTGCCGCCCAACTCGAGAAACGCCGGAATGAAGTTGCGAGCCGCCTCGATCCCAACCTTCTGGCCGGTCGCGATGCTGCCGGTGAAAACGACGGCATCGACGTTGCTGACCAACGTGGCGCCGGTCGTCGCGTCGCCCTGGATGACGGACAGGATCGCCGCGAGATCCGGCACTGCCGCGATCGACTCGCGCAGCGGCTCGACGAAGCGAGGCGTCACCTCGCTCGGTTTCACCAAAGCGGCGCACCCCGCCAGCAGCGCCGGAATCGTATCGAAGAAGGACAGGACGAGCGGAAAATTCCACGGGCTGATCACGCCCACGACGGGGTAGGGCACGTATTGCTGCTCGTAGCCGACATCCGCCGCCGCGCTCGACCTGCCGGTGATCGGCCCGAGCAACTTGGGTGCGACCGCGGCGTAGCCGTCGATGAAGTGCAGCACGGCGCCGATTTCTTCCTGCGAAATCCGGCGCCGGCCGGTGTCGGCCGTCAGCGCCGCCTCGATCGCCGACTGCCGCGCTTCGATCTCTCGCTTCCAGGCCCGCAGCGTCGCGACACGATGCTCGATGCCGGCCGACCACCAAGCCGGCTGCCGTTCGCGCAGCTCGGCACAGCTTCTTGCGACTGCGGCGGCATCAGCGGGCTGAAAGCGATAATCGATCTGGCCGGTGCGGGGATTGCGCGTTTCGATCATGTCGTGTCCTGAAGGCATGGAAGTGGAAGAGCGCTGAAGTCAGCGCGGAAGCCGGGCCGAAGGGGCGAGGTACTCGGCGAGGCGGACATCCTGTTCGCCAGGAATGCGTTTGCGTTCGAATTCCTCGCGCCGGCCCCAGGGCATCGTCGCGTCGATCGCGAGACGGCCCCAGTGATCCTTGTGCGGATCGCGGTAGAAACCCGGAATGTCCTGCAGGATCATGGCGCGCGTATCGGCCCGACCGCGCGTCATGTAGGCCCACATCACGTCTTCGAGATTCTGGATGTCGACGTCCTCGTCGACGACGAAGCAGACCTTGTTGTAGTCCATGTTCGACCCGAGCGCCGCGAGCAGCGCGTGCTTGCCGTGCCCCTCGTATTGCTTTCGGATCTTGATGATCGTGATCATCGCGTTGGGACGACAGGAGACGTCGAGAACGCCCGGCACCGTGGCAATGAGGTGGCGATAGACCCGCGCCGCCATGGCCGCTTCGAGCGGTCGCAAATCCTCGGTCGAGCCGCAGACCAGCGCGTGAAAGATCGCGTCCCGCTTGCGCGTGACGCGCAGCACTTCGAAGACATGATTGTCTCCGACCGGCACGTACGCGCCCATGAACTCGCCGAACGGTCCCTCTGGCCGGCGCACGTTCGGCAGAAAGCGTCCTTCGACGACGATCTGCGTATCGGCCGGTACATTCAGGTCGATCGCCTCGCAGGCGCGCATCTCGATCGGGCCGCCGGCGATCGCTGCCGCGACATCCAGTTCGCTGGACTCGTAGGGCAGCGAGGCGCAGGCGGCGAGAAAGATCGACGGCGACGTGCCGATCAGCAGCGCCGCCTCGAGCGCCTCGCCACGTGCCTCGGCCTTGGCCTGGTAGCGTGCGAGATCGTGCGTCGAGCCGAGGCGCACGCGCAGTTCGGAGTCGCTGACCGGCATCGAACGGTGGAAGGAGAGGTTGGGAACCAAGCTGTCCGGTTCGCGCGCGAGGTAGATCGCCGACGTGAAATACGGGCCGGCATCACGCTCGTGATAGTGGATGGCTGGAAGGTCGCTCAGCGTGCAGCCGACCAGGCTGCTGTCGCTACCGATGGTGCGTGTCGACCTGCGATCCGGATCCGGACGCTGCGCGCCGTCGGTCAATTCGATCCAGCGGTGGCAGAAGCCGCGCTCGTCGGCGCCGATCAAACGACAGAGGCGCGCGTGGCTGCCGTAGAGATTCGCCGCGACGGGGAGCGTCGAGCCGGCGACGCTCGCGAAGAAGATCGCACGCTCGCTCGCTAGTTGGGCAGCCTTGATGACGGAAGCGATCTCGAATCGCGGCGCGACGGTGCGCTCGACGATGTCGAGTTCGCCATTTGCGTGGAGGTTCTGGATGAAGTCGCGCACGTGCTGCTCGGGTCTGGGTTCGCCGCTGATCTGCATCCGACGATAGGGGTGCGCGGCGACCGCGCCGAGCCGGGGCGGCGCGAAAGGGCCGATATCGACAAATTTAGGACCGTCACACAAAAACCGCCGGGACCGGCCGATGCTAGCGTCGGTGACGAACAGGGAATGGGGACGGTGAGCGCCGGAAACAGGCGCCGCCGTTCGGGCCGACATGCACGTCCGCGGCGTGTCACACGAGACTGGGAGAGCGACTTGATTCGTCACCGAAGCGTCCGGCGCGCATTGTGCCTCATACTCGCAAACAGCGCCGCGTGTGCGCTCGGCCTCGCAGCGTCCGACGCTGCCGCGCAGACGGCAGGCGGCGTGGAGGAGGTCGTGGTCACCGCGACCAAGCGCGCGACGCTGCTGCAGAAGACAACCGAAACGGTCCAGGTGCTGTCGGCCAACATGATGGTCGAGCGCGGCGTCACCGACTTCAGCAGCTATTTCCTCGCGGTGCCGAGCCTGTCGCAATCGGACAACCGGGGGCCCGGCAACACCCGGTACTCGCTGCGCGGCATTCAATCCGGCGGCGAACCGCTGGTGGCCGTCTATCTCGACGAAATCCCGCTGCTCGGCAGCCCCGGCGAGACGCTCGATCCGGGCGGGTCTCAGCCCGACATCAAGCTGTGGGACGTCGAGCGGATCGAAATTCTCAAGGGGCCGCAGGGCACGTTATACGGGAGCGGCGCCGCAGGCGGCACGATCCGCATTATCGCAGCCAAGCCGAAGGCGGACGCGTTCGACGCCGCGGTGCAAGCGGAGCTCGGCAGCGTTGCGCATGGCGGGCTGCAACGCTCCGTCAACGCGATGGTCAACCAGCCGCTGATCGAAGGCAAGCTGGCGTTGCGCGCGTCTGCCTACCACTATGCCAATGACGGCTACGTCGACGAGCTCTACCTGCACAAAAACGACGCCAACGAATCGGAGATCGACGGCGGCAGGCTGGCGCTGCGCTGGACCGGTGAAACGACCACCGTGGCCGCGACCGGCTATTACCAGAAAGCCAGGTCCGGTGCGGATTTCAGCGTGTTCAAGAATTTCGGCAGCGACGCGCCGGCCGCCGCTCGTCTGATCCGCACGCCGTTCAGCGACGAAGTCGCAATCGGCAATCTGGTGGTTGAGCAGGATCTCGGCTGGGCCAGCGTTCTCTATACCGGCACCTATCAACGGCGTGCCGTCGAACGCAACGTCGACCAGACACGGTACGTGATCTTCGGCTTGGCCGGCGTTCCCGCCAGCGTCTGTCCTGAACGCGCGCTCGCCGATCGCTCCTGTCTCGCCATGGTGAATGGCGGGCCGTTCGGTCGCGTCGTTCCGACCGATTCGTACGGGCTCGAAGCGAACCGCTCGATGGTGCACGAGCTTCGCCTGACCTCGGGCAACACCGGGCCGTTCCAATGGAATGTCGGCTATTTCCACGAGGACCGCGACACCAGCCGTCACGGTCAGGTCGCTGTCACCGATGCGGCCGGCAACCTGCAATTCAATGCCGCCGGCACGGCCAACAACCGCATCTACGCCCGCACCAATTACGGCTCGCGGCAGCAGGATGCATTGTTCGGTGAGGCGTCGTACGAGTTCGCGCCGGGCTTGACGCTGACCGGCGGCCTGCGCTGGTTCAATGTCCAGCAGACCGAGCAGCAGATCGTCGTGCAGAACTTCTTCGGCCAGGGCCCGACCGGTCCGCAAGCCTTCAACAAATTTTCGGAAGACGGAATGATCGGCCGCGCCAAGCTGGGCTGGCAGGTCAACGATCGGCTGCTCGTCTACGCGCTCGCAGCGCAAGGCTTCCGTCCCGGCGGCCCGAACCAGCCGATCGGATTCAGCGCGACGGCGCCATCCTACCGGTCCGATCAGTTGTGGAATTACGAGCTCGGCTGGAAAATGACGCTCGGCCGCGACGTGACGCTGAACGGCGCCGTGTATCATATCGATTGGTCGAACGTTCAGTTCGTCACCACCGATGCGACCGGAGCCTTCACCCTGATCGGCAATGCCGGCGACGTCGGCGTCACCGGGGCCGAGCTCGAACTCCAGGCCAAGCCCTGGACCAATTTCGAAATGTCCGCGGGCATCGGCTTCAACCATGCGCGGTTCGCCGGAGCACAGCCGGTCCAGGGTCTGCTCGAGAACCAGACGCGCAGCGGCGATCGCCTGCCCGGTGTTCCGGACTGGTCGACGACGCTCTTCGCGCAATACACGCTTCCGTTGCAAAACGGCGCCCGCCTGTTGTTCAACGGCGACTGGGCGTATCGCAGCGGACAGACGACCGGCTTCCGTCCCGACGCGGGCAATTTCCGCGATCTCGCCGGCTATCACGTGGTCAATCTGCGCACCGGATTCAGCAAGGGCGGCCTGGAGGTCTTTCTCAAGCTGAACAACGTGTTCGATGCCCGCCCCGAGATTTCGGGGCGCATCGTGAGCAACGAGCCGTTCCAGTATGCGACACTCCAGCCGCGTACGATCAGCATCAGCGCCGCGTATCACTTCTGACGATGTACGAATCAAACCGAGCCTTGCCGGGTAGCAGCGCCAGCCCGCGTGCCCGTCGCTCACGGGGATTCTGGTCACTCCTGCTGGCAATGTCGGTCGGCAGTGCCGTCGCACATCTCGGCACCAGCGCAATGCCGTTTCAGATCGGCGCGCTGATCGACGGGGCAAAGCTGAGCGCGAGTCAGGCAGGCCTGTTCAGCCTCTGCGAGGTCGGCGCGCTCGCCCTGTCGATGGTCGTGATCGCGCCTTGGATTGGTTCGTTGTCGGCGCGGCGCGTGGCCTGGACCGGCGTCGCGCTGGTCGGGCTGGCCGGTGCGGCGCTTTCGCAGACGACACTGTTCCCGCTCTTGCTCCTGCTCGGCATGGTGGCCGGACTCGGATTCGGGCTCGCCTTCGCGGCCACGGTCGCGGCAGCGTCGTCGCTCGACGACCCCGATCGCGTCTACGCCGCCGGCAATGGCGGTGCGCTTCTGTTGCTGGTCGGGAGCATGTCGGTGCTCCCCATCGGCAGTCGATATTTCGGACCGATGGGCATCTTTCTCGCCCTGACCGCGGTCATGATCGTGTTCGCCGTGCTGCTGTTCGGCTTTCCGACGCGCCCGGCGCGCAGCGAAGGCCGCGTGCGCGGTGCCGGCATTCCGCCCGGTTCGGTCGCGCTGATCGCGGTCTGGATGTGTTTCTCGTTCGGCAACGGTGCGATCTGGACGTTTGCCGAGCGCATCGCGCGAGAGCAGGGGCTGCCTTCGGGGTCGATCGTGTACGTGCTGTCGATCGGCATTTTCTTCGGCATTGCCGGCACGTCGCTCGCGGTTTGGTTTGGCGGTAGCGCCAATCGCGTTGTCGCGCTCGGGATCGGTCTCATCGGGACCGGCTTGTCGTGTCTGGCGATCGGGTATGGCAGCACGCTGGTCGTCTTCGCCGGCGGCGTGATCGGCTATTGGATCTTTTCGATGTTCCTCTACTCGTACCTGATGGGCACGGCTGCGGTGTTCGACCCGCTCGGACGCGTGGGAACCTTGTGCGGCGGTCTCGAGCGGCTGGCGTTCGGCGTTGGCGCGCTCGCTGGTGGCCTGGTTGCAGACCACGTGTCCTATCCTTCGGTCGGCGCGCTCGCCGCGCTTGGCAGCGTCGTTGCGATCCTGGCTGCGCTGCCGATCCTGTCGCGCGCGCTTGGGCGGCGCAGTGCTGCAGCGGCGACGGCAACGGCGGGCTGAGACACTATCATGGCGGCCAAGGGGCCCGACGCGGCGCCGATCCTCGTGCTGGGCGGCGGCATCGCGGGACTCACAGCCGCGTTCTATCTGCGTCGCGCCGGCTTGGCTCCGATCGTGCTCGAAGCGGAAAGCGCGCCGGGCGGACGTGCGCGCCAGCTATGGCTCGGTCCTCTGCGCGTCACCAGCGGCGCGCGGCTGCTCTATTCGTTTTCACGCTCCGTGATGGACCTGGTTCGCGCCCTGGGTCTCGAGTCCGAGTGCATCGAGCTCGGCCATGCGACGATGTTTTGCGAGACAAGCGATCGGCGTTACGAGACCTCGTTCGCCCCGTCGTTGGGTTTGTTGCGCAACCCGGCGCTTTCGCCGGCGACGCGCGCACGTCTGGTCCGGCTGCTGCCCGATCTCATGGCGGCGAAGCTGCGCGGCGATCCCGACGACTGGATCAGCTATGCGGCACCGGACGACGTCGACCTCGCGGCGTATCTCACCCGTCGCGTCGGTCGCAATTTCGTCGACCGGATCGTCGACCCGCTCTTTCGCGGCGCGCGGGCCTGGCGGTGCGACGAAGTCGGACCGGCCTTCTTCCTGCTGACCACGGCGCACATGATCGGCCACCACGCCTTTACCTTCCGCGGCGGTGTCGGTCGGCTTGCCGAAGCGCTCGCGCGAAGGGTCGACGTGCGATACGGGACGCGCCTGCTGCACCTTGAGCGGCACGCAACCGGCGGCGTCACCGCCACGGTCGAGCGGAACGGCGAGCGCAGCGAAATCGAGGCGTCGTTTGCAGTCTGTGCCTTGCCCGGCTCTGCGGTGGCCGCGGTCGTGCCGTTTGGTGATCCTGCCGAGGCGGCGTTCTTCCAAAATGTTCGCTACAACACGCTCGGCATCGTGCATTACGCATTGCGCGAGCCTCCGCCACATTCCTTGACGTTCCTCGCGGCTGATCACGCCTCGGCGCTGTCGATTTTTGAATCCGTCCCCGGGACTCCATCCGTGCCGGGCGACGTGCCGCGCCTGTTCTGCGAGTTGCGCCCTGAAGCGACCGTGGATCTCGCGAGCGAGGGACGGCAGCAAAAGATGGAGGCGTTGGCGCAGGCGGACGCGCAACGTTTCTTTCCGGCGCTCGAGCAACAGCGCGTCGCGACGGAAACGCAATGGATCGATCCGATGCTGCCGGTCCCCTATCCGGGCTATCTCCGTCACGTCGCCGGCTTTCGCGCGTGGCAAGCGGCGGCGCCGCGCACGCTCTATTTCTGCGGCGATTATCTGCATCAGGCACTGGTCGGTGGTGCCGCCGCAAGCGGACGTGCCGCGGCTGAACTCCTGCTCCGACATCATTTCTAGAAACCAGCAAGGCTCCCGTCGATGATCTACCTGATCACGCTGCAGGCACATGCCGACCAATGCGAGGCCGTGCAGACTCTGCTGTCCGAGATGATCGAACGCTCGCGCGAGATGCCGGGCTGCGCGGTATTCGAGGGCGGCAGCGTTGACGCGGATCCGACGCGCTTTGTCCTCTACGAGCGCTGGGTCAGTGCGCAGGCCGCCAAAGAGAACGAAGCGGCGCCGCACTTTCGGGCGTTCCTGACGGAGGTCAAGCCGCGCCTCCAAGCGCCGCCGTCGGTGCAGGTCCTGGTGCCGCTGGGAAGCGCGTGACGCGCCTCAACGCGCCATCTCGACGGTGACCGGCGCCGGCTTTTGCTCGCGTTCGGCCGACCTTTGCTCGCGTTCAGATTGCGCTCGGGATTTCCCCAGTCGGCCTTCTTCGACGAACGCAGTTCGCTGCTGCGCTCTTACGCTGCGTAGCGTCGCGTAATAATCGAGCGACGATTTCTCCATGGCGTCGGTGGTGGGGAGCAGCTCGGCGCGGCCGTCCACCACGCCCAAGCCGCCGCTGGCGATCTCGATCCCGGAGAAGGCACCACCAGGAATGGCCGTGGTGGGATTCAGGACCAGCCCCGCGACTTTGCCGACGCTGTCGCGGACGTTCGAAGGACCGAAGAGCGGGAGCTGGACGGCAGGGCCGGGGCCCGCGCCCCAAACGCCCAATGTCTGGCCGAAGTCTGCTTTGTGGGCTGGGCGGTCCCAATCGGTGGCCGCGTCGAACAAGCCGGCGCCGCCCACCGTCGTGTTGATTGCGAAGCGCTCGGTGGTCGTCCAGGCACGAGACAGATTGCCCTGCAGCAGATCGTTTACGGCGACACCCGGCTGTTCGAGGTTTTCGACGAAGTTGTGAATCCTGTTCCGAGCCACGCGGGGCACGTTGTCCGAGTAAGCACGCGCCACGGGCTGCAAGGCGTTCCGATCGACCGCCTGATTGGCGGCGAAAATCGCGCGGTTGGTCGGCTCCGCGGGATCGTCGGTCTGGTCGAACTCGACTCTCGCCTCCGGATCTGTCGGAACCCGCGCGCAACCGGTCAGCGAAGTTGCACATGCCATCAGCAAGCCACTCGCGAGCATGGCGGCGCCGCGGGCGCGGTTGCGTGAAGAGGCCGGCGTAGCTTGGGTCATCTCGATGCTCCTGGCTGGGTGCATCGAACCTAGAAGGTCAAATCGCTCGGGGTGTGTTCGTGATGTTTCGGGGCGTGATACAATGTGTCCGCCCCGAAACATTGCTACAGATCCCTGAGACCACAGTTCCCAACGGCCGGCGCAATAGGTTCGGCTGCTCGATATCGAATTGTGAGTACTCGCCGACGCGGTTTTCGGCGTGATCTGACCTAGCCGAGAAACCGCGCCAGATACGGCGCCGTGCGGCTGTCCTTCGCTTTCGCGACCGCGCCGGGCGGCCCCGCCGCGACAATGCGGCCGCCTTCTTCGCCGGCGCCTGGGCCGATATCGATCACCCAGTCGCTGGCCGCGACGACGCGCATGTCGTGTTCGATCACGATCACCGTATTGCCCGCTTCGACCAGCGCATCGAGTTGCGTCAGCAGCCTCTCGACGTCGGCGGGATGCAGGCCGGTGGTCGGCTCGTCGAGCACGTAGAGCGTGCTGCCGCGCTGCATGCGCTGCAGCTCGGTCGCGAGCTTGATTCGTTGCGCCTCGCCGCCCGACAATTCGGTGGCGGGCTGGCCCAGCCGCAGATAGCCGAGCCCGACTTCGCGCATCACCGACAGCGAATGTTCGAGCTGCGCTTCGCCGGCGAAGAACTCGTACGCGGCATCGACCGTCAGCCCGAGCACGTCGGCGATGTTCTTGTCGCGCACCTTCACCTCGAGCGTCTTGTCGTTGTAGCGCGCACCGTGACAGGTCGGGCAGGGCGCGTAGACGCTGGGCAGGAACAGCAGCTCGACCATGACGAAACCTTCGCCCTGGCACGTCTGGCAACGTCCCTTGGCGACGTTGAAGGAGAAGCGGCCGGCATCGTAGTGGCGCGCTTTGGCCATCTTGGTCGCGGCAAACAGCTTGCGCACGTGATCAAACAAGCCGGTATAGGTCGCGAGGTTCGAGCGCGGCGTGCGGCCGATCGGCTTCTGGTCGACCTGCACCAGCCGTCTGATCGCGCCCATGCCGCCGACGATCTTGCCTTTGGTCACCGCCGGTGGCGCACGCTCGAGATTGTCGCCCTCTTCGTCCTCGACCGGATTTTCGTGACCGAGATGCCCGGCGACGAGTTCGACCAGCACCTGGCTCGCCAAGGTCGACTTGCCCGAGCCCGAGACACCGGTGATCGTCGTCAGCGTGTGCAACGGGAACGCCGCGTCGAGATTTTCGAGATTGTTGCGGGTGACGCCGCTGAGCTTGAGCCAGTCCTGCGCCGCGCGCGGCACGCGATGCTCGCTCGGCGGCGGCGCGAACAGATGGCGGCGCGTCGCCGACGCTTCGATCTCGGCGAGGCCCTCCGGCCGACCGCTATAGAGAATGCGGCCGCCGCGCTCGCCCGCTTCGGGGCCGACATCGACGATCCAGTCGGCACGCCGGATCACGTCGATCTCGTGCTCGACGACGAACAGCGAATTGCCCGAGGCGCGCAGTTTTTCGAGCGCGGTCAGCAGCGCTTCGGTGTCGGCCGGATGCAAGCCCGCCGAGGGCTCGTCGAGCACATAGACGACGCCGAACAGATTCGAGCGCACCTGCGTCGCCAGCCGCAGCCGCTGCAGCTCGCCCGGCGACAGGGTCGGCGTGCTGCGATCGAGTGCCAGATAGCCGAGGCCGAGATCGAGCACGACGCCGAGCCGGCCGCACAGATCCTCAGCGATACGCTGCACGACGATCGCTTTCTCGGGATGCTCGCGCTTGAGCCTGGCGAGCATCTCGGCCGTGCCGGTGGCATAGGGGTGCAGCGTTTCGCCCAGCCGCTTCATCGGCAGCCGCGCCATGTCGGCAATGTCGAGGCCGGCGAACGTAACCGACAGCGACGCACGCTTGAGCCGCTTGCCGCGGCAGGTCGGGCAGTCGCGGCTCAGCATGTATTGCTGCACACGCTTTCTCATGAGCGGGCTTTCGCTGGTGGCGAAGGTCTGCATCACGTAGCGCTTGGCGCCGGTGAAGGTGCCCTGGTAGCTCGGCTCTTCCTTGCGCTTCAGCGCGCGGCGCACTTCGGCGCCAGTGAATCCGGCATAGACGGGGACGGTCGGCTGTTCGTCGGTGAACAGCAGCCAGTCGCGATCCTTCTTCGGCAGGTCACGCCAGGGTGTGTCGATGTCGAAGCCCAACGTCGTCACGATGTCGCGCAGATTCTGCCCGTGCCATGCGGGCGGCCAGGCGGCGATGGCGCGCTCGCGGATCGACAGAGACGGGTCGGGCACCATCGAGCGTTCGGTGACGTCATGGATGCGGCCGAGCCCGTGACAGGTTTCGCATGCGCCGGCCGGCGTGTTGGGCGAGAATGCTTCGGCATCGAGATGCGGCTGGTTGCGCGGATAGTCGCCGGCACGCGAATAGAGCATGCGCAGCAGGTTCGACAGGGTCGTGACGCTGCCGACCGACGAGCGCGTGGTCGGCGAACCGCGTTGCTGCTGCAAGGCGACGGCGGGCGGCAAGCCGTCGATCTCGTCGACTTCGGGCACCGCCATCTGGTGAAACAGGCGCCGCGCATAAGGCGAGACGGATTCGAGGTACCGTCGCTGGGCCTCCGCGTAGAGCGTGCCGAAGGCGAGCGAGGATTTTCCCGAGCCGGACACGCCGGTGAACACCACCAGCGCATCCCTGGGAATATCGAGATCGATGCTCTTGAGATTGTGCTCGCGCGCGCCGCGCACGCGGACCAGTCCCGTCAGTCCGACATCCGCCGGCTTTCGAGAACGAGCCTTGTCAATTTCGAGCATTTGGCATGATCCGGCCGAAGGTGAACGCACCAAGGCCGGGCCGGTTCCAATGACGGCACGGGCAGCGGCCCGGTTACCGGACCTGAGCTGCCGGGGCAATCAGGAGACTGGGATCATGAGTTCGCGGCAGCCTGGCAGCTACTCGCACGCGATGCGCCGGCGCAAACCGTCGCATC
>JAQGIE010000001.1 GCA_028291365.1 Rhodospirillales bacterium | reverse complement strand
CCGCGCTCGGCGGCGCGCAGCGACTGTTCGACCATGCGCCGCAGCGGCGAATCGGCCAGCCGAGATTCCAGCAAGTCGAGATTGCCGATCACCGCGGTCAGCAGGTTGTTGAAGTCGTGCGCGACGCCGCCGGTCAGGCGGCCGATCGCTTCCATTTTCTGCGCCTGCGCCAGCGCCGCCTCGGTGCGTTCGCGCTCGGCGATTTCGGTGGTCAGCCGGTCGTTCGCGTCGGCCAGCTCGCGGGTGCGTTCGGTCACCCGCTGTTCCAAGGTCTGCGCCAGTTCGCGCGCTTCGGTTTCGGCTTTTTCGCGCGCCGCGAATTGCGCCGCCGCCTGCAGTTGCCGGCTGCGCGCGCGCAAGGCCTGCCTGGCCGCGCTGAGCAGGGTCACGACGTGCAGCGGCCGTTCCAGCAACGTGACATTGCCGAGCAGCGTGGCGTAGTGGCCGGTCTGGTCGCTGGCGTCGCCGCGATGGGTCAGCAGCACGAAGGGAAAATCCGACCAGGCCGGCTGCCGCGCGATCCAGCGGTTGAGCGGGCGCGCATCGCTGCGCCGCAACGCTTCGATGGCGACGATCGCGGCGCCGGCACCGTCACCGAGCTGCGCCACCAGGGCATCGATGTCGGCGGTGATCTGCGCGTCGATGCCGGCGCTTTGCAGCATGCCGGCCAGCACCGTCGCGTCGCGCCCGACCGGCGCCAGGACCAGGACACGGCCGGGTTCGGGCCGGTCACCGTTCATCGCGTCCGGTGTGCAGGAGTTTGGCGTTCTCGCCGAGGAATTCCGGCACGCCGGTCAGCACGCCCTGGAATTCGTCGAGCGGATCGCCGACCTGAACGCCGTGGCTGCTGATCTTCAGTTCACGGATGGTGGCCTCGTGCGCGCCGGTACGCTTCTTCAACACCGAGAGGGCGCGGCGGATCCGGCCGCCGGCTTCGAAATAGCGCAGCAGCAGCACGGTATCGCTGACATAGGTGAGGTCGATCGTCGTCTGCATCGGGCCGACCAGCCCGTGCTGCGCCAGCACCATGATGGTCACCACGCCCTGCTGGTTCAGATAGGTCAGCATCTCGTGCATCTGCAGCAGCAGATGCTGCTCGTTCACCATCGCGTGCTGGTAGCCGCTCAGCGAATCGAGCAGCACCAGACGAACCTCGTCCTTGTCGACGGCGTCGCGGACCATGCCGCTCAGCTCGCCCGGCGACAATTCGGCGGGATCGACCTGTGCGATGCGCAGCGTGCCTTGGCGTATGTGCCGCTCGGTGTCGAAGCCGAGGCCCTTGGTGCGCCGCGCGAAGATGCGCGCGGTTTCGTCGAACGCGACGATCAAGGCCTTCTCGCCGCGTTCCATCCCGGCCGAGAGATATTGCAGCGCCAAGGTCGACTTGCCGGCGCCCGACGGGCCGAGGATCAAGGTCGCGGTGCCGCGATCGAGTCCGCCGCCCAGGATCGCGTCCAGTTCGGGCACGCCGCTTTCGACCGAGCCGTCGTGATAGTCGCGGTGATGTTCGGCGGCGACCAGGCGCGGAAAGATTTCGAGCCCGCCGCGCCGGATCACATAATCGTGATAGCCGCCGCGAAAGCGCCGCGCGCGCATCTTGTAGACGCGCACCCGGCGGCGCTCGGCACCGTATTGGATCGCCAGCTGTTCCAGGCGGATGACGCCATGCACCAGGCTGTGCAGATCGACGTCGTTCTCGCTGCTGGTCAGGTCGTCGAGGAACAGCACGGTGCTGCCGTGCTGGGCGAAGAAATGTTTGAGCGCCAGCACCTGGCGGCGATAGCGCATGGCGCCCTGCGCCAGCAGGCGAATTTCCGACAGGCTGTCGAACACGATGCGCGCCGGCCGCGTGCGCTCGACCTCGTCCAGCACCATGCGCACGGTTTCGCCGAGCTCGAGGTCGGAAGCGTACAGCACGCTCTGCGCCTGGCTCGGATCGAGGCTCAGCTCGGGCGGGATCAGTTCGAAGATGTCGATGCCGTCGAGCGACCAGCCATGCGTGCCGGCGACTTGCAGCAGCTCGTCGCGCGTCTCCGACAGCGTGATGTACAGGCCGCGCTCGCCCTTGCGTACGCCGTCGCGCAGGAATTGCAGGGCCAGTGTGGTCTTGCCGGTGCCCGGCGCGCCTTCGATCAGATGCACCCGGTTGGGAGCGTAGCCGCCGGCCAGAATCGCATCCAGTCCGGCGGAGCCGGTCGAGACCGACTCGATTACCTGCACTTCGGTATCCATCCAAATCCCTCGTGACGCGGCAGCGCGCCCGACGCGGGATGCGTGGCTAGCCCAGCGTCATGGCCAGGCGACAGCGGGCGGCAGCGACATCAAAATAGCGTCGACATTTCCGCCCGTCTTGAGGCCAAACGTCGTGCCGCGGTCGTAGAGCAAGTTGAACTCCACGTAGCGGCCACGGCGAATGAGTTGGTGGCGCCGGTCGTCTTCGTTCCACAGCCGCGCCATGCGTTCGCGCACGATGCGCGGATAGGCGTCGGCGAAGGCCAGCCCGACATCCTGCGTGAAGGCGAAGTCGCGCTCCCAGTCGCCGCTGTTCAGGCGATCAAAGAAGATGCCGCCGGCCCCGCGCGGCTCGTCGCGATGGGGCAGAAAGAAATACTCGTCGCACCATTTCTTGAAGCGCTCGTAGTACGCCGGATCGTGCTTGTCGCACGCGGCTTTGAAGGCGGCGTGAAAGTCGTGTGCCGCGTCCTCGTCGGGAAAGATCGGCGTCAGGTCGCCGCCGCCGCCGAACCAGCCTTCGCTGGTGACGATCATGCGCGTGTTCATGTGCGCCGCGGGCACGTGCGGGTTCTGCATGTGCGCCACCACCGAGATGCCGCTGGCCCAGAATTGTCCGGTCTCGCCGGCGCCCGGAATCTGCGCCCGGAATTCGGGCGAGAAGATCCCCGATACGGTCGAGACGTTGACGCCGACTTTCTCGAACACGCGGCCGCGCATCACCGACATGACGCCGCCGCCGCCATCGCTGCCCACAGCATCGGGCCGGTTCCACTCGGTGCGTTCGAAGCGGCCGGCGGGCATCTCGCTCTGTGGGCCGGAGTCGAGCTCGTCCTCGATCGCCTCGAACGTCGCGCAGAGCTGGTCGCGCAGCTTTCCGAACCAGTCGCGGGCCCGGTTCTTGTGCGCGTCGTGATTCAGCTGCGCGTCACGCCTGTCGTCACTCACGGCAATCCCCCAGTCTGACGCAGCGCTTCGGCCAGCACGATCGCGCCGGCCTGCGCCACGTTGAGCGAGCGCACGTCCGGCTGCAGCCGAATCACCACCGACGCGTCGACCTGGTCGTGGACCTCGTCGGGGACGCCGGCACTCTCGCGCCCGAGCAGCAGGGTGTCCCCGGCCGCGAAGGCGAAGTCGACATGCCGCGTCGTCGCGCGGGTGGTCAGCAGCACCAGCCGCGTCGCCGGCTGCGTCGGCGCCTTGCGCGCGGCGAGAAAGGCGCTCCAGGAGACATGCCGCTCGAGGATCAGGTGATGGCGGTAATCCATCGCGCTGCGCCCCATCCGGCGATCATCGAGCACGAATCCGCACGGCTCGATCAGATCGAGCGTGACGCCGAAACAGGCGGCGAGGCGCATGCAGGCGCCGGCGTTTTGCGGGATGTCGGGTTGGTAGAGGGCGAGGCGCACGGGCGTATGCGCGAGGGCGCGCAGGAGGGGCGGCGCGGAGCGCGCGTGGAAAGGTTCGCGACACTATGTCCGGCACCCCTCGCTTGCAAGGCAAGGGAGCTAAGCTTTGCAAGCCGAGGGCCGGCCTGTATATCGGCCCCTCGGCGGGGCAGAAAAGCCCATTCGCGGGCCCAGTCCTTGTCCTGCCTCTCAATAGAATCCGAACGTCGGCGTGCATGAACGCACGCGACGGGAGAGGACGGTCAGGCAGGATGGACAAGACGCCTTCGCAGGCCCCCAGCTACGCGCCGGGTGAGCGATTCGAGACGGTCGACCACACGCCGGCTGCGGCGCAGACCCGCCGCGATTTCCTATATCTGGCCGCGGGCGCGGTCGGTGCGGTGGGTGTGGCCGGTATCGGCTGGGCCATGGTCGATTCGATGAACCCGGCCGCCGACACGCTGGCGCTGTCGTCGACTGACGTCGACCTGACGCCGATCGCGGTCGGCCAGGCGATCACCGTGACCTGGCGCGGCAAGCCGGTCTTCGTGCGCCGCCGGACCCCGGTCGAGATCGACGAGGCCGCCAAGGTGAACCTGGCCGAGCTGCGCGACCCCGAGCCCGACAACAAGCGGGTGCAGAAGCCCGAATGGCTGATCGTGGTCGGCGTCTGCACCCATCTCGGCTGCGTGCCGCTGGGCCAGAAGACGACCGAGCCGCGCGGCGATTTCGGCGGCTATCTCTGCCCCTGCCACGGCTCGCACTACGACACGGCGGCGCGCATCCGGAAGGGACCGGCGCCGAAGAATCTCGAAGTGCCGACCTATAAGTTCGTGTCCGACACCAAAGTAACGGTCGGCTGAGGAGAGATCGGATGAGCGGCGCCCACGATCTCGTTGCCTTCAAGAACCCGGTGATCCGCTGGGTCGACGAACGGCTGCCCGTTTTCACGATGATGCAGCGGGAGTACGGCGTCTTCCCGACGCCGCGCAACTTCAACTACCTGTGGAGCTTCGGCGCGATCGCGATGGTGATGCTGGTCACCATGATCCTGACCGGCGTCTTCCTGGCGATGTCGTACACGCCGTCGACCGTGCAGGCTTTCGACTCGGTCGAACGCATCATGCGCGACGTCAATTACGGCTGGCTGCTCCGCTACATGCACGCCAACGGCGCGTCGATGTTCTTCATCGCCGTCTACATCCACATGTTCCGCGGTCTCTATTACGGCTCGTACAAGAAGCCGCGCGAGCTGTTGTGGATGTTCGGCGTCGTCATCTTCCTGCTGATGATGGCGACCGCGTTCATGGGCTA
>JAQGIE010000143.1 GCA_028291365.1 Rhodospirillales bacterium | reverse complement strand
GTCAATCGGCGGGGTCGAGGCCCTACCGGGGGAACCGCGACGTGAGTCTGTGGTTCTCCTGGTCAGTAACGCACATCGGAGATCGCGACATGCTCGGCTGGGCCATCACTTTTCTGGTCATCGCGCTGATCGCGGCGGTCCTTGGTTTCGGCGGTATCGCCGGCACCGCCGTCGAGATCGCGAAAATTCTGTTCGTCGTCTTTCTGATCCTCTTCCTGGTGTCGCTCGTTTGGCACCTGGTTTCGGGTCGGCGGCCGCCAATCTGAAGGAGTGCACGCTCACGGCTTGATTTTGAGAAAGTAGCGGGAACCATCTGTCCCGCTGCGTGTTACCGGAAGTGACAGGTAGTGACATCCCTCATCCTGTTAGGTCCTGAATCCTCGGGCCCCTGGCGAAAGCCAGGGGCCCTTTTTTCTGCCGATTCAAAGCCTTTGGCCTTCGTCCCTGCGCGCCAGGTGAACATACGCCGCCCGACGCGGCCGGACGCGTGATCGCTGTGTGACGACAAAAGGACAGCAAAAGGACAGCGGGAACGTGTCGATCCCTGACCGGTTGATTTCGCAGGTAGACGGACAAGGGAATGGACACATGAAGATTACGACTCTTTCGCTCGCGGCGGCCTCGGTTCTGGCCCTGTCCGCCTGCGGCTACAATCAGGGCGACCGAGCCCTGTCCGGCGCCGGCCTGGGCGCTGCGGGCGGCGCGGCGCTCGGTGCGGTTACCGGCGGCAGCCCGCTGACCGGCGCGCTGATTGGCGGCGCCGCGGGCGCTGCGACCGGTGCTCTGACCAAGCCCAGCGACGTCGATCTGGGCCGGCCGGTCTGGAAGTAACCTGAGCTTCGAACAAGACAGCGGCGGACGCCCTGCGGGCGTCCGCCGTTTTGCGTCAGGCTCCTAAGAGAGAGCCGCCCGTAGCGCGTCCCGCGCATAGGGTTTCAACAACAAAGCCGTCGGACCTACGCGCTCCATCCGGGCGCGCGTGCCGGCATCGCTCCACGCGGTGACGAAGACGATGTCGCAATCGAATCTACGTTTGAGCTCGGCGGCAACGCGCACGCCGTCCTCGCCGATGCCGAGGGCGACGTCGACGATGGCGACGCCCGGCATCCCTTCACCGGCAGCCGCCAGCGCGTCGCCCAGCGTGCAGACGACCCCGGCGACTTCGTGGCCCCAGGATTCCAGCAGGTCGCACAGGTCGAGCGCGATGACCGCCTCATCCTCGACGATCAGCACGCGGCGGCGACGGCGCGCCGCATCGCCCCGCGCCGGGGCGGCACGACCCTCCTTCGGACCAAATTCGGCTGTGGAAACAGGCATGCGCCTTCTCTACGTTGCTGCGCGTCGGTGGAAGGCGCTCGAGAGAATCAATGATTCCAACTGGTTTTGACCGCTTCCGTTCCCGACTAGCGATCTTGTTGACGCTGCTGCTGTTGCCGATCGTCGGCTATATGGCAGTGCTGGGCTGGGTTTCGGCCCGCGAACAGGCGGTTCAGGCCCGCGAGCAGGTCCGCAACCTGGCGCTGGTCGCATCGAGCTATCAGCGCGAATTGTTCGCCGGCACCGAGCGGCTGTTCCGGGCGCTGGCCCAGGATCCCGCGGTCGCCGAGGGCGGGCCCGCTTGCGACGCCGAACTAGCCCGGGTGGCGGCGATTTTCCCCGACTATCCGCAACTCGCGGTGGCCGACGGCGACGGCGTGATCGTCTGCACCGCCGGAAAGCGTGAACTGCTGGGCACGCGGATTGCGGGCCGCCCTTTCTTCGAGCAGGCGCGCCAGCGCCGCGGCTTCCTCGCCGGCGCCTATGCGCTCGATGCGCCGGGGGCGCCGCCCGCGGTAGTCGCGGTACAGCCGATCCTGCGCGACGGCGCGTTCCGCGGCGCGCTGCTGGCCACGGTGCAGGTCGGGCTGGTGCCGGGCGTGCTGCGCGCGGTCGAAATGCCGGCCGGCGCACGGCTCTATGTGCTCGACGAGAACGGCGCCGTGCTCGGCGCCTCGGCGGCGCTGCCGGCACGCTTCAGCGACCCGCAGGAACGCGCCCGCATCGCGCGTATGCCGGCCGAGCAATTCACCGAAAAAGGCGAAGACGGCATCAAGCGCCTGTTCGTCGTGTCGAAGATCGAGACCGGAAATTTCGCCGCCGTGCTCGGCGTGCCGGTGCACGACCTGGCGGCGCTGTCGCAGCGTGATGTCATCGCCCAGATCGTCGGCCCGATCGCGATCTGGATCATCGCGGTGCTGATCGTGTGGATCGCGACCGACCGGCTGATCGCGCAGCCGTTGCGCCAGCTGACGCGCACGGCGCGCGCTTACTCGTATGGTGATCTTGACGCGCGACCGGTCGAGGGCGGCACCGCCGAGATCCGCGCCCTGTCGCAGACCTTTGCCGAGATGGCGACGCGCATCGCAACGCGCGAACGCGACCTGCAGGATGCGATCACCAAGCGCGACCACATGCTGCGCGAAATCCATCATCGCGTGAAAAACAATCTGCAGATTGTCACGTCGCTCCTGAATCTGCAGGAGAAGCAGATCGCGCCGGAGTCGCGCGCCGCGTTTCGCGACATGCAGACTCGCGTGCGCTCGTTGGCGCTGGTGCATCGTTACATGTACGAGAGCGACGAGCTCGGCTCGGTCAATCTCGGCGGCTTCCTGAAAGAGCTCGCGACGAGCCTGCAGCTCGCATATGGCGTGCCGGAAAAACAGGTCGTGGTCGAAGTCGCGGCCGAACCGATCTGGGACGTCGCCGACCGCGCCATTCCGTTGGCGCTGCTGATGACCGAAGCGATGACCAACGCGCTGCGCCACGGCTTTCCCGAAGGTCGCCCCGGCCGCATCGACGTGCGGCTGAAACAGCTGGAAGGGCGCCGCGTGCGCTTCGCCGTACATGACGACGGCGTCGGCCTGCCCGGTGAACTGGCATCAGGAACGCTGGGCATGACCTTGATCCGCGCTTTCGCGCGCCAGGTCGGCGGCGTGCTCGAGATCACCGGCAATGCGGGAACGACGGTGACGGTCGAGTTCGAACGGATGTCGGTGGAGGCAAGTTAGCGGCGAACCCGCTGCTGAATTTCAGGCGTGAAAAACAGGGCGGCGCTGCGCGCCTGAAGTATCACCGCCGCCGCCGCGCCAGCCCCAGCAATTCAGGCCGTGCACCGATCGCGATGCCCAGCACGATCGCGGTCGCGGCAATCGCCTTGGCATTGGCGCGCAGGCCGCTCTCGGCGGCGCGACCGGCCTGAAACGCCATCTGCAGGCTCGAGCCGCCTGCGAGCATGTCGGCGCGCGCGGTTTGGGCGCGACCTTGCGCGGCGCGCATCACCGAGCTGCGATAGATCCGGAAGCTCACAAACACGATCAGGATCAGCACGATGTTCACGCCGAGCATGATCCAGGTCGCGGTCAGCGGATCGGTGGCTTCGGCGATCAGCAACCAGATGGCGCTGTAGAGATAGTAAAGCGACGCGACCGCGAAGACGGCGATCAGCGCGTAGGCGATCACCGCCGCGATGGCGCTCTTCTTCGCCGCTTGGAGGCGCCCGAAGACCAGATCGCGACCGAGGCCGGTCGCCAACGACAACCAGCCCGGCATGGCGACGCTCAGCGATCTAGCAGACGGCCGAGGATTACGCCGACGCCAAAGGCGATCAGCACGCTCGTCAGCGGACGTTCCTCGATCGTGGCGGCGAGTCCTTCCAGCTGTTCTTCGCCACGCGAACGCGCTTCTTCGGTCAGGCGTTCGAACCGGTCGCGTGCAGCGGCAAGTTGCTCGCGCGCCGTGTCGGTGGCACCGTCTTTGAGCGACGCGGCCAGATTGGCGATGTCGCTCGATAGCTTGGTAAGGTCGTCTCGCACGGTGTCGAACTCGCTTTCGAATTGGCGGGCCATGTTCTCGTCTCCAGCTTCAGCGCGGCTCTCGCGGCGGCCGGCCTTTGGTCAGTTTGTCACCACCGGTCAGCGCGTCCTTGGCGATGTCGCCCTCGGCCTTCTTCTGGCCCCGTGTGCCCGACTTCTGCTCGCCAGGAGCGGGCCGAGCCCCCTGATAGCGCTTGAGATCGGACTCCAGCCGCGTGCCGGCGGCACGTTCGTCCGCAGCGAGGGTGTCGTCGCGCTCGGATCCGCGCTTGGGCACATGCCGCTCCATCGTCAACGTTGACCGGTCGTGGATGCCCGACGTAACGATGCCCTCCCCAGTCTAGTTCCGTGGAACGGACAGCCCAGGTGAGCGGCAAGCCGCACGACAAATCCGAGAAGAGGCAGAAGTCGAAGTCCCCGGCGCATGGCGACCGGTTCGACATCTGGCTCGACGGCAAGTTGAAGACCGCCTACGGGTCGGTCCTCGACGAACCGATTCCGGACGACATCATGAAGCTCCTCGAACAGGAGCTGGTGAGGAAGCTCGATTCCGGGTCGTAAGGCCGGCTGCCCGGCGGCCCAGCCGCCCTTTTCACCAAAGAAAAAAGGCCGGCTTTCGCCGGCCTGAAATCCAAAAGCCCGGGGCCGGCTTTCGCCAGCCTAGTTTTGCGCCCGTGCCAGCGCCTCGGGTGCCGAGAAGGACAGGGCCTGGCCGATCGCGACTTTCAGCGTTTCGGGATCGAACGGCTTGGTGATGATGAAAGCCGGCTCGACACGGTCGCCGGTCAGCAGCCGTTCGGGAAAACCGGTCACGAAGATCACCGGCGCATCCATCGCACGCAGGATCTCCTGCACCGTCACGATACCGCTGTCACCGTCCTGCAGCTGCACGTCGGCGAGCACCAGGCCTGGGCGATGTTTCTGCGCCAGCGCCACCGCTTCGGCCTGGCGCGAGGCGATGCCGACGACCGTGTGGCCCAACGACTCCACGATGGACTGGATGTCCATCGCGATGACGGGCTCGTCTTCGATGATCAGCACGCGAGCCGAGGTTTGACGCTTCAACTCGGCGCGTGCGGCGCTCAGATGATCGTGAACCTCGCTCTCCTCGAGCTCGAGGATCAGCGCCGCTTCGGTCGTGCTGAAGCCTTCGAGCGACACCAGCAGCAGCACCTGACGCTCCAACGAGGGCAAGGAAGCGAGCTGCTGGCTCAAATCCTCGTCCGCGCCGTTGACGCGGTCGGCCGGAATGGCGCGATCGAAGATGCTCCACGCGTCATGGAAGACACGGAACAGTTCGACGCGAACATCCGACGCTTTTTTCATGCGATCGGGTTCGGCGATGATCGCCTCGATCGCGATCCGGACATACTGGTCGCCGGTTTGCTGCGAGCCGGTGAGCGCGCGTGCGTAGCGACGCAGATAGGGCAGCAACTTAACGATGTCTTGGCTGACGCTCATGCGAACGGGCTACCCGAGTTCAAATGGGGGTTCAAGCCGCAAACCTTTACAAGCCGATGGCCTGCGACAACGAAGGCTAGGGTACTTTCGTTCCCTGCCCATCGCCATCAGCCGGATATCCGCGGGCTGGTATGCGCGGCGCCCGCGTCGAGCGCCTTCTTCAATTCGTTTCGAGCCCGATTCAGGCGCGATTTGATGGTCCCGACGGCAACGCCGCAGACTTCCGCCGCCTCTTCGTAGCTCATACCGGCGGCCGATACGAGGACCAGGATCTCGCGATGCTCCAGCGCGAGTGTTTGCAACGCCCGACCGACCTCGTTGACTTCGATCGTGGTGTCCTGGGTCGGCGCCATCGGCAGGGCGGCGTCTGGGATCTCCCCCATCGGCTCGACCTCGAAGCGCCGGCGCCGGATATTGTTGATGTAATGGTTGCGCAGGATCGTCAGCAGCCAAGCCTTCAGGTTGGTTCCCGGCTGGAACTGCGCCTCGGCGGACAGCGCGCGAAGAATCGTGTCATGGACGAGATCGTCGGCCCATTCCTTGCGGCCGGTCAGCGACCGGGCGACCGCACGCAGATGGGGCAGATATTCGACGATCCGCTCGCGAAAACCCTCGGCCATCATTCCCGCCCATCAATCGTCGCTGCGCGCGTCCACTGCGCCGAAACCGCCGCCGCCCGGCGTTTCGATCAGCAATGAAGCGCCGGCGGGAACCTCGATCCGTGCCGAAGATGGCAACGCCTCGGCGGTGCCATCGGCTCGCAGGATCTGGGTTGAACCGCGTTTGCCCGGCTGGCCGCCTTCCAGACCGAACGGCTCCTGCACGCGCCGGTTCGCCAGCACGGATACGGTCATGGGGCTGAGAAAGCGAATCTGCCGCACCACCCCGTCGCCGCCGTGAAAGCGTCCCGCGCCGCCGCTGCCGCGCCGTATCGCGAATCGTTCGAGCCGCACCGGATAGCGCGTTTCCAGAATTTCGACGTCGGTGAGGCGCGAATTGGTCATGTGCGT
>JAQGIE010000116.1 GCA_028291365.1 Rhodospirillales bacterium | reverse complement strand
ACGTAGAGCTGCGGAATGGTCGGCCACTGGGCGAAGTCTTTGATGCCCTGGCGCAGGCCGGGATCCTGCAGCACGTCGATGCCTTTGTACGGCACGCCGAGATAATTCAGCACCTGCACCACCGCAGCCGAGAAGCCGCATTGCGGAAAGACCGGGGTGCCCTTCATGAACAGCACCACGTCGTTGGTGGTGACTTCTTGTCTGATGCGGTCCAGGACCGTCTGGTCGCTCATCTTGCCTCTTCCTCTTGTCGTGCCAGTGCGCCCGCGCTCGGAACGGGCTGGATCGTTTTCGCCGGCGAAAACGCTCAGTCCGGGGTCGCGGTCTGCAGCGCCAGCGCGTGCAGCTCCCCGCCCATGCGGCCCTGCAGCGCGCGGTACACCAATTGGTGCTGTTGGATGCGGGTCAAGCCTTTGAAGGCCGACGAGGTGACATGTGCGGCGTAATGGTCGCCGTCGCCGCGGAGGTCGTCGATCCGCACCTGCGCGTCGGGCAGCGCCTGCTTGATCAGCTGTTCGATGTGCGTGGCATCCATCGCCATCGTCAAATTTCCCCCGCCATGAGCGCCGGCAGCCAGGCTTCGTTGGCCTGTTTCAGCGCCGCGACCTCGATCGAAGCCGTACCGAGCGCCAAAACCGAGCCGCGGCTCTGCCCGATGCGGCGCACCGGAATCTTTGCCTGTTCGGCCGAACGCGTGACCGCATCCGGATCCGTCGTGCCCAAGATATAGCGCCCCTGGTCCTCGCCGAACAGCAGCCCGGCCTGTTCTTCCAGCTCGAGCGCGGCACCGACGCCGCTGGCCATCGCCATTTCGGCGACCGCGACGAGCAGGCCGCCGCCGCCGACATCGTGGCTCGCCTGGATGCGGCCGGCCTGGATCTGTCCGCGCACGAAATCGCCGGCGCGACGCTCGGCGGCGAGATCGACCGGCGGCGGCGGACCCGCCTCCTTGCCGTGGATTTCCCGCAGATAGAGCGTGCGGCCGAGATGCCCGGTGCCAGGCTCGCCGACCAGCAGCAAAGTCAGCCCGTCGCGCAGCGCCAGCCCGACCGCGCGATGCGCGTCGGCGAGCAGCCCGACGCCGCCGATCGCCGGCGTCGGCAGGATCGGTTCCCCGTCGGTCTCGTTGTAGAGGCTGACATTGCCGCTCACGACCGGGAAGTCGAGCACGCGGCATGCTTCGGCCATGCCTTCGATGCAGCCGGCGAACTGACCCATGATGCGCGGCTTTTCGGGGTTGCCGAAATTCATGTTGTCGGTGATTGCGAGCGGCAGGGCGCCGACCGCGCTCAGATTGCGCCACGCTTCCGCAACTGCCTGCCGTCCGCCTTGCACCGGATCGGCCACGCAGTAACGCGGCGTGCAATCGGTGGTGATCGCGAGCGCTTTGCTGGTGGTTTGGTCGACGCGCACGACCGCGGCATCCGACTGGCCGGGTCCGAACACGGTGTCGCCGCGCACCAGCGAGTCGTACTGCTCCCAGATCCAGCGCTTCGATGCGAGGTCGGCGGTGCCGATCATCGTCTTCAGCACGTCGAGCGCCGGCGACGGCAGATCATACGCGGCGTCGAGCGGCGAAGGTGCCGGCGTGCGTTCCCACGGCCGTTCATATTTCGGCGCTTCGTCGACCAGCGGACGCACCGGCAGATCGGCGTAGAGCTTGTCGTTCATGCGCAGCACGAGACGGCCGGTGTCGGTCAGCTTTCCGATCACCGCGAAGTCGAGCTCCCATTTGTGGAAGATCGCCTCGGCGAGCTGTTCGCGGCCCGGCTTCAGGATGATCAGCATGCGCTCCTGGCTTTCGGAGAGCATGATTTCGTACGGCGTCATGCCGCGCTCGCGCTGCGGCACGCGGCCGAGATCGAGCTCCATCCCCAGCCCGCCTTTGTCGGCCATCTCGACCGACGACGAGGTCAGGCCGGCCGCGCCCATGTCCTGAATCGACACGATCGCGTCGGTCGCCATCAGCTCGAGACAGGCTTCGATCAGCAGCTTCTCGGTGAAGGGATCGCCGACCTGCACGGTCGGGCGTTTTGCTTCGCTGTCGCCGCTGAACTCGGCCGAGGCCATCACCGCGCCGCGAATACCGTCGCGTCCAGTCTTTGAACCGACATAGACGACCGGATTTCCGAGGCCGGCGGCCGCCGAATAGAAAATGCGATCGGTCTGCGCGACGCCGACCGTCATCGCATTGACCAGAATGTTGCCGTTATAGCCGGCGTGAAACTCGGTCTCGCCGCCGACCGTGGGTACGCCGACCGAGTTGCCATAGCCGCCGATGCCGGCGACGACGCCGCTGACGAGATGCTTGGTCTTGGGATGGTTCGGATCGCCGAAACGCAGCGCGTTCATGTTGGCGATCGGACGCGCGCCCATCGTGAACACGTCGCGCAGAATGCCTCCAACCCCGGTCGCCGCGCCCTGATAGGGCTCGATGAAACTCGGATGGTTGTGGCTCTCCATCTTGAAGACGACCGCCTGGCCGTCGCCGATATCGACCACGCCGGCATTCTCGCCCGGCCCCTGGATCACGCGCGGACCTTCGGTCGGCAGCTTCTTCAGCCACACGCGCGAAGATTTGTACGAGCAATGTTCCGACCACATGGCCGAGAAGATGCCGAGTTCGGTCAGGGACGGCGCGCGGCCGACGATGCGCAGCATGCGCTCATACTCGTCGGTCGACAGATTATGTTCGCGCGCGAGCTCGAGATCGACCGCGCGTTCGCTATGGACGCGGCTCAGGACTTGGCTCACTGGGCCACCGCCTCGACGATGCTTTCGAACAGGCGCTTGCCGTCGATGCCGCCGGTCAGTTCCTCAACCGCGTCTTCCGGATGCGGCATCATGCCGAGCACGCGACGATTCTCGCTGAGAATGCCGGCAATGTCCTTCACCGATCCGTTGTGTTCGTAGGTGTAGCGGAATGCGACGCGGTCTTCGTCCTCGAGCCGTTTCACCAGATCGGGCGGCGCGAAGTAATTGCCTTCACCGTGTGCGCTCGGAATGGTGATCGTCTCGCCCGCATTGTAGCGGCGCAGGAACGGGCTGTTCGACGTCTCGACCCGCAGCGTGACGCGCTTGCACGAGAATTTGAGCGCCGCGTTGCGCAGCAGCGCGCCGGGCAGCAGATGCGCCTCGACCAGGATCTGGAAGCCGTTGCACACGCCGAGCACCGGGATCCCGCGTTCGGCGGCGGCGCGAACCTCGCGCATCACCGGCGAATGCGCGGCCATGGCGCCGCAGCGGAGATAATCACCGTGACTGAAGCCGCCGGGCAGGACGATCAGATCGGCCTTGGGCAGTTCGGTCGAATGGTGCCAGACGGTGTGCGGGGCGCGGCCCGTAACGAGCGTGAGCGCACGCACGGCATCCCGGTCTCGATTGGAGCCGGGGAAGACGACGACGGCGGCTTGCATGATGGGCGCGAACCTAGGGTCGGGGCCGAGTCGGCGCAACCACGCGAAGCCTGCCCCAGCGTCGCGCCCGGGGCACGACGCGCCGGCGCAAAGGAAAGGGGCGCCGTTTCCGCGCCCGTGGAATCGGCTTTACAACAGCTTCCATGCGACTCGCCTTTGCCGCCGCCGACACTGAGGAAGCCCGCGACGCCGCGACGCGGCTGGCCGAGCGCTATGGCTCGGCCGCGCCCGAGACCGCCGACGCGATCGTGGCGCTGGGCGGCGACGGGTTCATGCTCGAGACCCTGCACGGGTTCATGGGGGCGGGCGTCCCGGTCTACGGCATGAATCGCGGGACGGTCGGGTTCCTGATGAACCACTACCGCGAAGACGGGCTGGTCGAGCGCATCATCGCGGCGCATCGCGCCGCCCTGCATCCGCTTCGCATGTGCGCGACGCGGGTCGACGGCAGCAAGACCGAGGCGCTGGCCATCAACGAAGTCTCGCTGCTGCGCCAGACGCGCCAGGCGGCCAAGCTGGGCATCGAGATCGACGGCACGATGCGGCTCGACGAGCTCGTCTGCGACGGCGTGATGGTGGCGACCCCGGCCGGCTCGACCGCCTACAATCTTTCGGTCGGCGGCCCGATCGTGCCGCTCGAGGCCGGGGTGCTGGCGCTGACGCCGATCAGCGCCTTCCGGCCGCGCCGTTGGCGCGGCGCGCTGCTGCCGCACCAGGCCCGCATCACCATCAAGGTCCAGGAAGCGGCCAAGCGGCCGGTCAGCGCCGTCGCCGATTTCACCGAAGTTCGCGAAGTCGCCGAAGTGCGGGTCTACGAAGATCGCGCCGTCACCTTGTCGGTGCTGTTCGACCCCGAGCACGCGCTCGAAGAACGGATTCTCAAAGAGCAGTTCCTGCCGTAGCGCGAAGTTCTGAAGGCCCGTGTTTCACGCGCCGGTTTCACGCGTCCGGCCGTAAGCGCCTTTTACAGTTCGACTGACCGGTGCCGTGCAACCCCAAGCGGCACCTGGATCGGCACGGCGCTTGCGAAGTCGGTCCCAGTCGCGGACTCGCGTCCTCGATGCGCAGCGCGCCCGGCTTTGTCGGGCCCTTTGTGCGCCGGAGAACCAGGTCCCGGCGGAGTCGAGCGCGCTGCGGCTTTCAAGCCTGCACAGGGAAGTTCATCGCGAACTTCCCTGCAGCGGCAGACATCAGTGCGCCTTTAGCGTGCCCGTGTCGCTCGTGTAGCTGGGGGGATCGCTGGCCGGGAACGAATCCTCACTGGCGACGTGCACTTTTTCATCGCGCTGACGGTGCGTCTCGCGCCGGTCGGTAAATTCACGCGTGCGTTCGAGCAGCCAGACGGCGGCGGCGCCGAGCGCCGCGAGTTTCACCGTCCGTCGAATGCCGAGAAGGCCGACCAGGGCGACGGCCGGTCCGATCCAGCTTTGGTCGGTACCGATCTTGTCGAAAAACGATTCGTGACGAGCCAGTGGGCGTTGCGGCATGGAATCCTCCGTTCGCCCAGCCAACACCGGCGTTCGTCGCGTGGTTCCTAGCGCTTTCGTGCAGCGGCGTTTGGGGCCGTCGGCTTCGCCGTCGTGGCGGAGCTTTTGGATGCCGGTTTCTGGACCGCCTTCTTGGCCGCACGCTGGGCGATCGCGTTCTCGGTGTAGTGCTGCCACAGGAACAGTGCGGCGGCGGTCCGATGCGGTTTCCAGGCGTCACCCAGGCTGCGCGCAGCAACCGGCGTCGGTCGCGACTTCAGCCCGTGCCATGTTTCCAGCCCCAGCACGATGCCGAGATCGCCGGCCGGCCAGACGTCGCCGCGGCCGAGGCAGAACATCAGATAGATTTCCGCCGACCACCGGCCGAAGCCGGGCAGGTGGGTCAGCATTTCGATCGCGGTTTCGTCGTCGGCGCGATCGACTTGCGCCAGATCCAGCGTGCCGTCGCCAATCGCCGCGGCGAGCGCACGCACATAGCGGACTTTCTGGCGGCTGAAGCCGCAACCGGCGAGCGTCTCGTCGTCGAGAGTCGCAACGACCCGTGGTTCGACCCGGTCGGCGCTGGCGGCCAGCAGCTTGGTCCACATCGCGTCCGCCGCCAGGGTCGAAACCTGCTGGCCGAGAATGATGCGGACCAGACCGGCGAAGCCGTCGCGCTTGCGCCGCAACTTCAGGCGCGGACGCAGATCGGCGAAGCGAGGATCGCTTTTGCTCAGCGTCTCGAGGCCGCGCGCAATCTCAGGAAGGTCGGCCAGCAGCAGATCATCACTGCTGCCGGCCTTTTTCTTCGTCGCAGCGCTCACGCCGCCAGTTCGACGCGGAAATCTTCGATCACGGGATTGGCGAGCAGTTTGCGGCACATGTCTTCGACCTGCGTGCGCGCGCTGTTTTCGTCCTTCGCCTGGGGCAGATCGATTTCGATCAGCTTGCCCTGGCGCACGTCGCCGACGCCGCCGAAGCCAAGCCCCGCCAGCGCGTGACCGATCGCCTTGCCCTGCGGATCCAGCACGCCGTCTTTCAGCGTGACGAAGATGCGCGCCTTCATCGGGCGGGCGGGATCACAAGCGGCGTCGTCGAAAGCGGCGTCGCGGCCGTGTCGGCAGGACCGTCTTCCGGCGTCAGGCCCAGTCGGCGCGCGACCTCTTGATAGGCTTCGACGACGCGGCCGAGATCCTGGCGGAACCGGTCCTTGTCGAGCTTCTCGTTGGTCTGCGCGTCCCACAGACGGCAATTGTCGGGGCTGATCTCGTCAGCGAGCACGATATGCATCTCGTCGTTGGTCCACATGCGACCGAATTCGAGTTTGAAATCGACCAGCTTGAGTCCGATGCCGAGGAACAGCCCCGAGAGAAAGTCGTTCACGCGAATGGTGAGCGCGACGATCTCGTCGAGTTCGTGGGGCGTCGCCCATTTGAACGCGGTGATGTGCTCTTCCGACACCAGCGGATCGCCGAGTTCGTCCTTCTTGTAGAAGTACTCGATGATCGAGCGCTCAAGCACCTGGCCTTCCGGCACGGCGAAGCGCTTGCAGAACGAACCTGCCGCGATGTTACGGACCACAACCTCGATGGGTATGATTTCGACTTCGCGGACGAGCTGCTCGCGCATGTTGAGCCGGCGCATGAAATGCGTC
>JAQGIE010000036.1 GCA_028291365.1 Rhodospirillales bacterium | reverse complement strand
CGACCTTGCCCAGGCGGGCGCGGAACAGGCTGGCGGGCCAGGTCTGCTGCTTGTCGCTGCGGATCAGCATCGGTCCCAGCAGTGCGCCCTTCATGTCGGCGCCGGTCAGCGTGGCGCGATCGAGATTGGCACCGCGCAGGTCGCTGCCCGCGAGCTTGGCGCGGCGCAGGTCCGACAGCGACAGGTCGGCCATCGCCAGCACCGCGACTTCGAGATCGGCATCGAACAGGGTCACGCAATTCATCAGCGCGGCGGACAGGTTCACCGCGCGCAGGTCGAGCGACGAGAGATCGAGCGCCGACAGGTCGGCGCGGCGGCCCCGCTTGGCGGCGCTGTCGACCCAGATGCCGTGCTCGCTCAGTAGATGATCGAGCGACTGGTCGGTCTCTTCGATGCGGCGCGCGCGCACCGTGCCTTCAAGCTTGGCGCCGGCGAAATCGGTATCGTCGATGATGGCGCCGATCAGCACCGCCTTGCTGAGGTCGGCGCCGGCGAAGCTGACGCCCGACAGAACCGCGCCCTGCAGCTGCACGCCGCTCAGATTGGCTTTGGAGAAATCGGCGCCCGACAGGTCGCAGCCGGTCATGATCGCATTGGCAAGGTTGGCGCCCGCAAAGATCGAGCCGCGCAGCACCGCGTCGGTCAGATCGGTCTGCATCACGAAACCGTTCTGCACGCGCGCATTGGTCAGGTTGGCGCCCTTGGCGATGGCGCAGGTCAGTTCGGTGGCGAGCGGCTCGTCGTCGAACGTGACGAGCTCGTCGCCCTCGCCCGGACGGTGACGCATCAAGGTGCCGTCGCGCAGGTCGGCTTCGACCATGTTCGAGCCGGTCAGGATCGCCCCGCGCAGACAGGCGCCGCGCAGATCGCACTTGTTCATGTCGGCGCGCGTCATGTTGGCGATGCGCAGGTCGGCGCCGAACAGGGAAGCGCTGGTCAGCTTGGCCTCGATCAGCGAGGCGCTGAACAGTTTGGCGCCGGTCAGGTCGGCATCGCTCAGATCCTGCCCGCCCAGATCCATGCCGGTCAGATTGACGAACTTCAGCGCAGCGCGAGCCCCGTCGGCGCGGCCGGCGAGAAAGGCGCTGTGACGTTCAATGACACGGGCGACTTCGCGATCGCTCATCACCGGCGCCGGCCGGTCTGCGAAGGCGCGTTCAGGCGTGGGCATGCTGATCCTTGCCGATTGCGGCAGATACGACGACGCGGATCGTGCAAGGCGCACCCCAATAATCCGTTAAGTACGCTGCGGCCCGGCGCGAGGCTGATCCCCGCGGGAGGCATTACGCGACCTTGGGTCGCGCGGTGGTGCGTGGGTCGCCGGGGGACGCGGGAGGCGCGTGCGCGTCAACCGTTTGATTGACCACCGCCCCGCCCTCGCCTATATCCCCGCCCGTCTCGACCGGTTCGGGACGAGGGTACCCGGCGGGTGCCGGCCAGTCGGCGAGTTTCGCCCACTGGCCATTTTTGTTTGCCTGGGGCGGAGCCCCATTTGGTCTGTTTTGGGCGGAGCCCTGGTTGTTGTTTTTGGGGGCGGAGCCCCCGCGGAGCGCACTTGTTCGACACGCTGACCGGCCGTTTGGGCGACATCTTCGATCGCCTCAAGAAGCGCGCCGCCCTGTCCGAGGAGGACGTGGCGGCGGTCCTGCGCGAAGTGCGCGTGGCGCTGCTCGAGGCCGACGTCGCGCTGCCGGTCGTCAAGGACTTCATCGGCCGCGTGCGCGAACGCGCCGTCGGCGTCGACGTGCTGCGCTCGATCACGCCAGCCCAGCAGGTCATCAAGGTCGTCCATGACGAGCTGGTCGCCATGCTCGGCGCCGAGAGCGAGACCATCGATCTCGCTGCCGCGGCACCGGTCCCGGTACTGATGGTCGGGCTGCAGGGTTCAGGCAAAACCACAACGACTGCCAAGATCGCACTGCGTCTCAAGGAAAAAGAGCGCAAGCGCGTCCTCATGGCCTCGCTCGATGTGCGCCGTCCGGCGGCGCAGGAGCAGCTGCGCGTGCTGGGCGAACAGGCCGGCGTCGCGACCCTGCCCATCATCGCGGGCCAGCAGCCGGTCGAGATCGCCAAGCGCGCGATGGAGACCGGACGGCTCGAAGGCTACGACGTGGTGCTGCTCGACACAGCGGGGCGCCTGTCGATCGACGAAGCGCTGATGGACGAGGTCGTCGCCGTGCGCGACGCCACGCGGCCGCACGAAACGCTACTCGTCGTCGATGCCATGACCGGCCAGGATGCCGTTGAAACTGCAAAACGTTTCGACGAGCGCCTGACATTGTCGGGCATCGTCATGACGCGCGTCGACGGCGACGCGCGCGGCGGTGCGGCTCTGTCGATGCGCGCGGTCACCGGCAAGCCGATCAAGCTGCTCGGCGTCGGCGAGCGCATCGACGCGCTGGAGTCCTTTCATCCCGAGCGGGTCGCGGGCCGCATTCTCGGCATGGGGGACGTCGTCTCCCTGGTCGAAAAGGCGGCGGAGACGATCGATCGCGACGAGGCCGAGCGGACCATCGCGAAGCTCGAGAAGGGCAATTTCGATCTCGACGACTTCGCCGGCCAGCTGCGCCAGATGCGGCGCATGGGCGGATTAGGCGGCATTATGAACATGTTGCCGGGCGTCGCGAAGCTGAAGTCTCAGATGGCGACCGCGAAGGTCGACGATCACCTGCTCAAGCGGCAGGAGGCGATCATCTCGTCGATGACCAAGCGCGAGCGCAAAGACCCGCTCAAGATTTTGAATGCGTCACGCCGGCGCCGCATCGCCGCCGGCAGCGGCACCGAAGTCGCCGACGTCAACCGATTGCTCAAGCAGTTCCAGCAGATGCAGGACGCGATGAAGCAAATGAAGAAGCTCGGAAAGAAGGGCTTCTTGCGTCAGATGGCCGGCCGCATGCCGCCGGGCATGCTGCCTCCCGGCGGCGGCATCCGCTGAGTTAATAGATTAGTTTAACAGGAGAAGATAAATGGCTTTGAAGATTCGCCTTTCGCGCGGTGGCGCAAAGAAGCGCCCGTTCTACTCGATCGTCGTCGCCGACGGCCGCAACCCGCGTGACGGCCGCTTCATCGAGAAGATCGGCACGTACAACCCGATGCTGAAGAAGGAAGACGCCAACCGCCTCATCCTGAAGACCGAGCGTGCCTCGCACTGGCTGAAGCTCGGCGCCCAGCCGACCGACCGCGTGACGCTGTTCCTGTCCGATGCCGGCCTGGTGAAGCAGCCGGCCCGTCGCGACACGCCCAAGAAGTCGGCCCCGAAGGCCAAGGCGCAGGAACGCGCAAAGGCGCTGGAAGCCGCCGCTGCCGCCGCTGCGGCCGCCCCCGCGGCTGCCGAAGGCGAAGCGCAGGCGTAATCGGCGATGCACTTCTGCGTCGGGGCCTTTGCCGGCGCGCACGGCGTGCGCGGGCTGGTGAAGCTGAAAAGCTTCACCGCCGAACCCGACGCGATCGTGCGCTACCGGCCGCTGACCGACGAGGCCGGCGGGCGCGAATTCCAGGTGACGCTGGTCAGCACGGCCAAGGACCATTTCGTGGTCAAGGTCGAGGGCGTCGGCACGCGTGAAGCGGCCGAGGCCCTGGCGAGCACTCGTGTCTACGCGCCGCGGGCATCCCTGCCCGCGGCCGACGAGGACGAGTTCTACCACGCCGACCTGATCGGCCTGGCCGCGGAGACGGTCGACGGCAAGCCCCTGGGCAAGGTGGCAGCGCTGCATGATTTCGGCGCCGGCAACGTGCTCGAGATCACGATCGAGGGGGGCAAGTCGATGCTTATCCCCTTCACCCGTGCTGCCGTGCCGCAGGTCGATCCGGCTGCCGGCCGGGTCGTCGTCGACCCGCCGGCCGAGGCCTGAGACCGGTGCTGAACCACCCCTCCTCTGTCATCCCGGCGAAGGCCGGGATCCATCGAACCGCGGAGTTCGGGCCCCGGGAATCCGCGCGGGCGGCGGCATGGGCCCCGGCCTTCGCCGGGGTGACAGAAGATAAAGAAAAGGCCTGAGCGATGGCTGGTCTCGCCGTCCAGGTGCTGACCCTGTTCCCGGAAATGTTTCCCGGGCCGCTGGGCCAGTCGCTCGCCGGGAAGGCCCTGGAACGCGGCGATTGGAGCCTGGAAACGCTGGACATCCGGGGGTTCGCACGCGATAAGCACCGCTCCGTCGACGACACCCCTTTCGGGGGCGGGGCTGGCATGGTGATGCGCCCCGACGTAATCGACGCTGCGATCCGGTCGATCCCGGCGCGCGGCGGCGAAATCGGTCGTTTGATCTACCTGACGCCGCGAGGCGCCCTGCTCACGCAGGACCGGGTGAAAGAGATCGCGGCCAGTCCAGTCGTGACGCTGCTTTGCGGCCGTTACGAGGGCGTCGACGAACGGGTTCTGCGGACGCACGACGCTGAAGAGATCAGCGTCGGCGATTACGTTCTGTCCGGCGGTGAGCCGGCGGCGATGGTGCTGATCGATGCCTGCGTCCGGCTGCTGCCGGGTGTCATGGGCAACCAGGCCACGCCGGACGAAGAGAGTTTTGAAGGGGGGATCCTCGAATATCCCCACTACACGCGGCCGGCGCTTTGGCGTGACGGCGGCGGAACGGAATGGGCGGTCCCGGAGGTCTTGATCTCCGGCCACCATGAAAAGGTCGGAGCCTGGCGACGGGCCGAGGCAGAGCAAGTGACGCAGACGCGACGGCCCGATCTTTGGGCCAAGCGGACGCGCCGCGGAAATTAAACAAAGATCCCGACGTCGCTTCGCGCGCCGTACGGTTTGACGAAGGAATAGAACGATGAACGTGCTGCAAAAGCTTGAGCAGGATGAAGTTGCCTCGGTCGCCAAGAACCTGCCGGACTTTTCTCCGGGCGACACGGTGAAGGTGAACGTGAAAGTGGTCGAAGGCACGCGCGAGCGCGTTCAGGCCTTCGAAGGCGTCGTGATCGGCAAGAAGAACGCCGGCATCAACAGCTCGTTCACGGTGCGCAAGATCAGCTACGGCGAAGGCGTCGAGCGCGTCTTCCCGCTGTACAGCCCGCGCATCGATTCGGTTGAACTGGTTCGTCGTGGCGACGTTCGCCGCGCCAAGCTCTATTACCTGCGCGGTCTGCGCGGGAAGAAGGCGCGTATCGCCGAGCGCACCACCGGCCACGGCCTGGGCGAAACCGGCGGCGGCGACGAATAAGCGTCGCGAACAGCGCGCATGAACAAACGGCGGGACCTGCAGGTCCCGCCGTTTTTCGTTTGAGCGACGCCTGCGATCGTCTCGTCACACGCGCAGTTCGCCGCGCAGCACCACGACGCCTGCGCCCGACAGTTCGGGATCCGGCATCAGGCGCACCCGAAGCAAGCTCCTGCGCCCCATCCGGACACCTTGTTCGATCACCAGTTCGGCGTCGGCCGCCAGCAAACCTTCGGACGCCAGATAAGCCGTCAACGGCCCAGCCGCGGTGCCGGTCCCCGCGTCTTCCCAAAGGCCGACGGTGGGATTGAAGAACCTAGCATACGCAGCATTGGGCACGGTCTCGTCGAACGCATAGACGTAGCAACCTTCCGCTCCGGCCGGCCCCAACAGCTTCACCAGCATGTCGGCGGCAGGCATGCAGCGATCGACCGTGGCGCGATCGCGGACGCGCACCATCAGATGCGCCGCGCCGGTGTCGGCGGCACGCGGCGGCGGGCCGGCCAAGAGGTCGTTGCGCACGAGACCCAAACTGCGCGCGAGGGCGTCGAACTCGCGCATTGGCGTCGCCAATGTAAGCGGCGCCTGTCGCATCCGGCCGTGAATCTGGCCGCCGCGATCCTCGAGCGTGATCGGCAGAATGTCAGCGCCGATCTCTTGATGAAATGTCCTGGCCGTCGACAGATCGCCGAGCCGTCCGGCGTGGCCGAGCCACAACCACGCGCCCAGCGCGTTGTGTCCCGCGCCGAACACTTCCGCACCGCTGGCCGTGAACGAGCGCAGCTTCCAGTCGGCACGCGCGCTGGTCAGCAGAAAGGTCGTCTCGGCCTGATTGAACTCCCCAGCGATGCGCCGAAGCGTATCCTCGTCCAGGTCTTCACCGCCTTCGACGACGGCCAGCGGGTTGCCGCGCAGAGGCGCGTCGGCGAAGACGTCGATCAGGCCTGCAATCAGCTTCGGCATCAGCACCATCCGGCTTCGAGCGAGGTGAGTGCACCTCATCCACGCCATCTCGACACCGACTTTCCTCGCGGCGCAAAGTCGAATTCGTCAGTCCAAAGATGAGCGATATTCAGCATGGTGCTTCCACCCCTGCCGGCGCTGCGCGCCTTCGAGGCTGCAGCCCGTCTCGCCAGCTTCAAGGCTGCAGCGGCCGAGTTGTTTGTCACGCCGACGGCGATCAGCCACCAGATCCGCCAACTCGAAGCCTATCTCGGCGTGCGCGTTCTCGACCGCAGCCCTCGCGCGGTGACGCTCACCGTCGAGGGACAAGGACTCTACGACGCTGCCGGATCGGCCTTTGCCGCGATCGAGGCCGCGACGTCGCGCCTTCGTCGGCAGCGGACGGCGCCCATCCTGACGCTGTCGGCGACAACCGCTTTTCTGAGCCAGTGGCTGGTACCGCGTCTGGACGTGCTTCGGCGCGCCCTGCCGACGGTTGAATTGCGTCTCCACGCGTCTGACCGCCTGGTCGATCTCCGCGCCGGAGTCATCGACGTTGCCATCCGCTACGGTGAGGGTCCGTTTCCCGGTGCGCATGCGGTTGCTCTGCACGCCGACGCGTTTGCGCCGGTCTGCAGCCCGAGACTCGGCATTGTACGTCCCGACGACCTGAACCGAGCGGCGTTGATCCATGTCGACGGCCGAACCGCGCCTCGGCCATCACCGGATTGGCGGCGCTGGTGTGCTCTCGCGGATGTGGCCGGCCTCGACATCGAAGCAGGCGTGCGCTTCACCGACAGTCTGCACGCCGTGCAGGCGGCGATCGCGGGACAGGGCGTGGCGATCGTCAGCCTGATCCTGGTCGCCGACGCGATCGCGGCCGGATTGCTGGTCCAGCCGTTCGCACCGATCATCCCCGGCGGGACGTATCACTTCGCCTGCGCGCCCGACCTCGCAGACCGACCTGACGTGGCCGGCCTGCGATCGTGGTTCGAACGAACCATGCGTTCCGCACGGATGCACGATGCATCGGCGGAAACAGCCTAGTTACCCGGCCGCCCGCCGCCGATCGAACAGGCGTCCAACCGACGCCATGCCGCGCGACAGCAGCTCCCGCACGGCCGCGGCCCGGCTCGGGCAACGGTAGTCGTAGCGGAAATCGTCGAGCTGCCGGAGCTCGTCGCCCGACAGCATGATCTGCAACCGTTCGCCGCGCAGAAGCGGCGTTCCTTTTTTGGTGGTCTCGGTCATCGCCACAAAAACCCGGGGGCCAAACTGTGGTTCCCGACCCGATGCGCATCGGCGCTCGTGTCACGGGTTTGCTACTTGCGGCGCGCAAAACTTCCGCCAGCCGGATGTGTCAGCCGCCGGCGGGAACACCAAGTGCGACACGCATCGCTTCAGCGAGCGACACGGTCGTGTAGGGCTTGGACAGGATGTAGCAGCCATCGAAGCGCACGCCGCCATCGAGCCGGTCATAGCCCGTCGTGAACAGTAGGGTGTCGCCGCGATCCTGCAACGCCTCGGCCAAGGGAAATA
>JAQGIE010000035.1 GCA_028291365.1 Rhodospirillales bacterium | reverse complement strand
AGGTGGAGTTCCTCGTCGCCAAGGACCAGCTGCGTCCGTTCGTCGTTGATGCCGGCGCGATGACGGTGCATGCCGTGGGCACCGATTTCACGGTTCGCCTGGAGGGCGATGCGGTCGCGGTCGTGCTGATCGAAGGGCTGGTCGCGCTGCGCCCCGAGACCGCCTCGTTCACGCCGATGATGTTGCAGCCGGGCTCCAAAGCGGTGCTGTCGAAAGGCACCGCAGGCCCGACCGTGCGCAAGGTCGACATCGCCGGCGAACTGGCCTGGCGCGACGGGCAGCTGATGTTCAACCGGACGCCGCTGGCCGAAGCGCTGCGCGAATTCGCGCGCTACACCGGTCACCGGGTTTCGCTGCAATCGCCCGACCTGGCGCGACTGGAAATCAGCGGCTCTTTCCGCACCACGGACCTGCAGCCGTTCCTCGAGATCGTGTCGCGGATTCACCCGGTACAGTGGCAGCGCCGCGACGACGGCACGTTCAGCGTGAACCGTCGCTGAGATACAAGAAAAAACGACCCGTCATGTTGGGGATGTCCCGCGCATCGCAACAACGGAACTGAACACCCGGAATGCACCGGGGTCAGGGATGTCAGGGACATGAACATAAAGCTATTCATCGGGCGCGGCATGGCCGCGTCGGTGGTGTTGGCCTGCGCCGTCGCGATCAGTTGCGACCATGCCATCGCCGCAGAGACCGCGGGTGCGGCCACGCCAGGCGCGACTGCCGCCTTCGCGATCGACTCGCAGGAGCTGTCGACCGCGCTGCTGGCACTTGGCCGGCAATCACGACGCAACGTGCTGTTCGACCCGGCGCTGACGGTCGGAAAACGCTCGCAGAAGGTTGAACGCGCCGGCACGTTCGAGGACGCGCTGCGGCAGATGCTCGCCGGCACCGGCCTGAAGTTCGAAATCCGTCCGGACGGCTCGGCCATGGTGCTGTCACAGCAACAGGCCGGTCTCGCGCCGCCGCCACGAGCGGCACCACGGCAGACCGAGCTCGCGCAGCTCGAAGAAATCGTGGTGACGTCGACCAAGACCGGTGCCGCCAACCTGCAAAAGACTCCGATCGCGATCACCGCGTTCACCGCACGCGATCTGGAGCGCTCGCTCATCAACAACACGCGCGATCTGGTCGAGTTCACGCCGAACCTGAACATCTCGCAGAACAATACGTTCGCGCAGATCTATATTCGCGGCGTCGGCTCCAGCAACATCTTCAACGGCTCGGATCCCAGTTCGACGGTGCATGTCGACGGCGTCTACTACGCCCGGCCGTTCGCGCAGTTCACCAGCTTTCTCGACGTCGATCACATCGAAGTGCTGCGCGGCCCGCAGGGCACGCTGTATGGACGCAATTCTGTCGGCGGCACGATCAACGTGATCTCACGGCTGCCGACCGACACCACCGAAGCCAAGGCGCGACTGGATCTGGGCAGCTACGCGTTGGCGCGCGGCGAGGCCTATATCAGCGGCGCCGTCGTTCCCGGCAAAGTGCAGGCCAGCGTGTCCGGCATGTACAGCCGTCATGATGCGTACCGCCACAACATCGTGCCCGGCGTCGGCGACGTCGACGACCAGAATATGGGGTCGGCGCGCGCGCAGGTCAGGATCGAGCCGGGCGATTCGCTCGAGGCGATCACGCGAATGGATTTCTACTCATCGGATTCGGCCTCGATGGGCTACGCCAAAACCCTGCTGCCGTTTGAGCCGATCGCCAACAGCATTCTGGGCGATTACAGCAAGGTGGCGCTGAACGCACCGAGCGACACCACCATGCGCGGCTACGGCTTCTCCGAAGACGTCACCTGGACGATCCAGGACGATCTGAAGCTGAAGTCGCTGACTCCGTACCGCCGCAGCGTGACCAAGTCGTTCGTCGATTCCGACGCCAGCGCGCGCGACGTATCCAAATCCAACATCGAAGAGTCGCAACGCCAGTTCTCGCAGGAGCTGAATCTGAACGGCACGTACCGCGCGCTGGACTATGTCGCCGGGCTGTATGCCTTCACCGAACAGACGAAGTCGTCCACCTACACGCTGACGCCGCTGACCGACACGATGAACGTGATCCGTCCCAAGATGCAGGCACAGGCCTATGCGGCGTTCGTGCAGGGCACGTTGCATCTGACCGATCAGCTCTCGGCCACGGCGGGATTCCGCTACAGCCAGGAGGAGAAGCGTTTCACCCAGCTCGCGGGCCCGGCCACTGCCTCGACCGGCGTGTTCCGCGCCAACAGCCCGACACGCTATATCGCCACCGGCAAATATTACGCCGGCACGCCCAAGTTCGGCCTGCAATATTCCGCGGCCGACAACGTGCTGCTGTTTGCATCGGTCACCCGCGGCTTCAAGAGCGGCGGCTTCAACATGACGTCGACCGATCCCAAAGGCGGCTTCGCCCCGGAAACCTTGTGGAGCTACGAGGCCGGGGTGAAGACCGACTGGCTCGACCGGCGACTGCGCCTCAACCTGACCGGCTTCAAATACGACTACTCGAACCTGCAGGTGCAGACGCTGCTGGGCAATGCGGTGTCCGTGATCACCAACGCCGCCGACGCGTCGATCAAGGGCTTGGAATTCGAGGCACGGACCACGCCCGTGCCGGGCCTCGACCTGTCGGTGAATCTTTCCTACCTCGACGCGGTCTACAGCTCGTATCCGGCCGCCGTCGGAACCGGCGGCAGGCCGGTCGATGCGTCGGGCAACCGGCTGAACGACGCACCGAAATATTCGGCCAACATGGCGGCGCAGTATGACTGGGAGATGTCGCGCGGCGACGTGCTGTACGCACGCACCGAATTCAGCTGGAAGGCGCGGCAGTATTTCGTGGCGACCAACGACCCGGTCCAAAGCCAGGGCGCGTACGGCATACTCAACGCCAGCGTCGGCTATGGCGCACCGGCCGCCGATTGGCGCGTGTCGCTGTGGGGACGCAACCTGCTGGACAAGCAGTACCTGACCGGCACCAACCAGAGCGCGGGGACCATCAACGGCCGTCCGGGCGACCCGCGAACTTTCGGCGTCCAGCTCAGCTGGAAGATGTGATCCGCCGCTGCGATTCCGATCAGAAGGAAGCAACATGCGCACAATGATGACGGCGGGGCTGTTGGCCCTGCTGGCTCTGCCGGTGTCGGCGACTGCTCACGACGATGCAACGATCGACCCGAACGCGCCGCCGCTGGAGCAGCGCTCCTACATCCGCAACATGCAGGTTCTCGCTCGACATTTCCCGGGCGAGGTGCGGAACTGGAAGATGCAGATGATGACCGTCGGCGAGCGGCGCTTCCTGGCGCAGTCGCGCGACGTGCTGACCGCAAAAGGGTGGGAGACGATCGGCCAGTTGCTGGACGTCACCGATCCGCTGAAGCCGCGTGTGGTCAGCGACAATGTCTGGTCCGGCGAAATGCAGGTGCAGCTCGCCTACAACAAGGCGGCGCGCAAGTGGCTGCTGATTTCCAGCCACGGCACAAGAACGCTGGCCGAGCCGGGGCTGCGCGGCATCCGCATCACCGACGTGACCGACCCCGCATCACCGCGGCTGCTGTCGGAATTCAGCGTCGATGGCGGCGACCCAAGGCGCGAGGTGCAGACGGGCAAGGGCCCGCACCGGAACTGGTACGACGGCGGGCGTTATGCCTACTTGTCGGCCTCGCCCAACAACGATTATTTCGTGCCGTCTAAAAACGAGTACGCGAACTATCGCTCGGGCCTGGAAATCGTCGACCTGGCCGATCCGGCCAAGCCGAAGCTCGCCGGGTTCTGGCACGTTCCCGGGCAGCGAATCGACGAGCGCGAGGCGCAGAAAGCCACACCAGCCTTTGCCGACCCCGAAGCATACCTGTCGCTACATGGCGGCTATACCGTGCCCAAGCGCGTCGAGCAGGGCGGGCGGTACGGCTTCGGTCCCTGGTCGTCGCTCGGCATGGTCATTCACGATATTTCCGATGTGCGGAATCCGCAGGTCGTTTCGACCTGGCGGGCCGAGCCCTACGTGCCCGGACCGTCGCTGGCGGTGCATACGGTCGACGTTTCGCGGCTCGACCGGAAGTTCGTGATCCTCAGTCCGGAAGCCGCGACCCTGCAATGCGCCGGCACCACGCTGCAGCACGAAAGCTACATCCTGGATGTCAGCGACATTCGCCATCCGAAACAGCTGTCCAAACTGCCGATGCCGACGCCGCCGCCGGAAGCGCCGTACGATTCATTCTGCAAACGGTTCGGCCGGTTCGGCGTGCACAACGCACCGCACCTGAAGGCACCCGGCAAAGTCGCCGCGGATTTCACCTGCTACACATATTTCGCGGGCGGGCTGCAGTGCTACGACATCGCTGATCCGAAGCGACCCTCGATCGTCGCTTATTTCATTCCGACGCAGGGTGGTGCGATCCCGCCGCAGACTGCCGGCGACGCAACACCGGCTGCGGCGAACGAAGCGGCGGTGAAGGCGCGCACCAAGTACGTGTCGACCCGAAACGTCGATTCCATCTTCATCGAATGGGA
>JAQGIE010000008.1 GCA_028291365.1 Rhodospirillales bacterium | reverse complement strand
AGTTGGCACGGCGGCTGCAATCAGGTGCTCATCCCCGCGTTGGTGTGGGGAACAGACACTCTGAGGAGACCGCCAATGACCAACTTCCTGAACCGCGCCGAAGAAGCCCTGGGCACGATCGTCACGTTCGCCGTGCCGGCCTTCGTCACCGTCGCGATGCTCGCCTTCACCGTCCGCCTGATCTGATCCGGCACGAGACTGAGGAGCACGCATCCATGTCGCGCCTGTTCAATGAGCTCGAAGACTGGGCCGGTGTCGCCGTCGCCTTCGCGATCCCGAGCTTCTTCACCGCCGCGTTTCTCGCCTTCGCCGTCGGCCTGCTCTAAGCCGAGCCAGGCCGAGCCAAGGAGAGATATCCGCCCATGCGCCTCGTCATCACCCACGCTTTCACCCTGCCGCGCGATCCCGCCGCGGCCTGGTTTCTGGTCGAAGGCTGGGCGGCCGCGCTGGGCTACCGGGTTGTCGAGCGCCGCGCCGGCCTGTGCCGGATCGAGCGCGGCAAGTCGACGAAATTTCACCAGGCCGCGCCGCGGGACGCGCGCACCTGGGGCGAGATCAGGCTGGACGGCGACCGCGGCGTCGCCGCCCTCGCGCTCTCGCTGGAGAATCCGGGCTTCGAATGGTTCGAGCGGATCGATGGCCGCGCCCAGTCCTGGGAAGCCTATCTGCGCGGCGAACTCGAACTGCTCGGCCGCGAAGTCGACGCCAGCGCCGCCATGGGGCTGGCCGCACTGCATGAAACGGCCCAGCCCGAATGGAGCTTCGATCGCGTGCTGGCCCGCGCCCGCGAATTGATCGCAGTGGTGCGCCACAAGCTGCGCTCGAAACCCTACTGATCCAGGCCGTCGCGCGCTTTTCGCCGCGCATGCCGGCGCGCGCTCGACATTGAAGCGCGGCGCAAGCGATCCAACTCCACGGATCGTCCGCTACTCCAGGATCCGCACATGACACATCCCGCCATCACCGCGGGCTCGGTCGCCGTCGTCACCGGCGGCGCCTCGGGCATCGGTCTCGCCGCTGCCAAGCGCTTCGCGCAATCCGGCCTTCGCGTCGCCATTGCCGATCTCGGCGACGAGCGCGTCGCGCGCGCTGCCGAGGCGATCGCCGAACTTGCAAGCGACGGTGTCGAGGGCGTGCTGGCGCGCGTCGTCGATGTCAGCGAGCCCGATCAGCTGCGCGATTTCGAAGCGTCGGTGCGTGAGCGGTTCGGCGGCGCCGACGTGCTGATGAACAACGCCGGCATCGGACCCGACACCGACATATTGGGGCCGCCCGATGCGTGGGAGCGCACGCTGCGCGTCAATCTTTGGGGTGCGATCCACGGCGTGCAGACTTTCCTGCCGCACATGCTGACGCGCGAGCGGCCCGGGCTGGTCATCAACACGGGGTCGAAACAGGGCATCACGACGCCGCCCGGCAATCCCGCCTACAACGTGTCGAAAGCCGCGCTGAAGGCCTTCACCGAAGCGCTCGAACATCAACTGCGCAACACCGCGGGCGCGCAGATCCACGCGCATCTGCTGATCCCGGGATTCGTCTTTTCAGAATTGACCGCGCACGGCCGCAGCGAAAAACCCGCTGCTGCCTGGACGCCGGAACAGACCGTCGACTTCATGCTCGAGCGGCTGGCCGCGGGCGACTTTTATATTCTGTGCCCCGACAACGACGTGTCGCGCTCGCTCGACGAGCGGCGCATCCTTTGGGCCGCGGGGGACGTCGTCAACAACCGCCCCGCCTTGTCGCGCTGGCATCCCGACTATGCGGATGCGTTCGCCGCGTTCGTGAAGAGCTAACACCACCACACCGTCATTTCCGGATCTGAGCAGCTTGCGCTAGCGCCGCGCTGCGAGCTGCGCCACTGCAAACATTGCGCGGCTCGCCAGCACGGTTTCTTCGGCGCCGGTGCGTTTGCAGGCGGCTTCGGCCGCGACCAATCCGTTCATCGCGGTTTCGAGCCGCGGCAGCGTCCAGCGTTCGACCTGGCGCATGAAATTGTCGCGCGCTTTGAAGAACAGCGGGGGTTGCAGCTTGGCGCAGGCCGCGTCGACGGAATCGCCCGCATCGATGCGCGCGCGCGTCGCGTGCAGCCGGCGCACATAGGTCTGCGCAACGCGGAGCAAGCCGATCGCTGACGTCGCTTCGGCGAACAGACGCGTCAGACAGCGATCGAGTCCGGGCACGTCGCCCGACGCTGCGGCCTGCGCCGCGTCGTCGATCGCAAGGCCGGCGCTGTCACCCACCACTGCTTCGACATCTTCCAGCGTCGCAGTGGTGCCGGGACCGAGATAGGTCGCGAGCTTCTCGACTTCCTGGCGCGCGATCATGCGGTCGCCGACCAGGCTGCTCGCCAGCGCCTGCAACGCATCGCCGTCGATGCGCACGTTGCGCTCGGCCAGCGCGTCGGACAGCGTGCGCGCCAATTGCCGTTCGTCTTCGACGTAGCACGGCATCGCCGCACCGTGCGGGGAGGCCTCGAACAATTTGCGCAGCGCCGAGCGCGGCCCCAGATCGCCCGCTTCGAGCACGCTGAAACTGTCGCTGTCGCGATCGAGCAGCAACGCCACCGCCTTTGCCAGCTTGTCCGACGCTTCGCGCACCCGCACCAGACGGCGCCCGCCCATCAGCGACAGCGATGCGGCCTCGTCGGCGAGACGAGTCGCGTCTTCGATCAGCGGCGCTTCATGCGCGAAGCTCGCAACGCGGAACGGATCGTTGAGGTCCTCGACCACCGAGAGTGCCAGCGCGCGTGCGCGTTCGCGCACCAGCCCTTCGTCGGGGCCGTAGACCAGCACGGCGCGAACGTTTTTGTCCGGGCTCTTCAGAAACCGTTCGATGGCGGCGCCAGCGAGCTTCACTCGGCTTTCGGTGCCCGCGTGAAATACAGCGCCAGACGGCCGGTGATGTCGTCGGCGATCTGTTTCAGGCCGCGCTCGCGCGCGTCTTCGCTGGACAGGATGGTGCCGAACTCGCTGTCGAGAATGTTGAACGCGGGCGACGCGCGGAAGCTCTCGCGCGTCAGCTCTTTGCCGGCGGCGTCTTTCAGCACGTAGGTGCCCGAATAGCGCAGCTGGCCGCGCGTTGCCGTCGCGTCCTGCTGGATGCCGAGATTGACCTGCTGTTCGCGCAGCGCGATCTCGAGCCGGTAGGCCGCCTCCTGCGCGCCCTGCGGCTGCATCCGGTCGATCAGCGCGTTGCGCAGATACTGGCCGGTGCGATCTGGAATGTTGGCGATGCGCACCTTCGCCATCTCTTCACCCGCAACGCCGCCCGTGGGACCGCGCTTGGCGTAGAGTGGCTGGAAGCCGCAACCGGTCAGCGCGACCAGCAAAGAGAGAACGGCGACGCGGCGGCGGATCATCCGACCACCAGATTGACGATGCGATTGGGCACGACGATCACCTTTCGCAGCTCCTTGCCTTCGAGCGCCTGCGCGACGGCGGGCACCGCGACGGCCGCGGCCCGTGCATCGTCGTTGGCGACGTCGCGCGGCAGGTCGACGGTGCCTTTCAGCTTGCCGTTGACCTGCACCGCGACGGTCACGCTGGAGGCGACCAGCATCAACGGATCAACCTTGGGCCAAGCGGCATCGACCACCAAGCCCTGTCGTCCGAGCTGCTGCCACATCGATTCCGCCAGATGCGGCATCATCGGCGCGATCAGCCGGGTCAGGATCCCGGCCGCGGCCGCCATCGCCGACCAGCCCGACTGCCCGAAGCCGCCCTTCTTGACCTGCTCTTCGAGAAAGTTCGACAGGGTGCGGATGGTGGCAACGGCGCTGTTGAGGCGGAAGCCCTCGAACTGCTCGTCCACCTGCGCCACCGCGCGATGCGCCGCCCGCAGGATCTCTTCGCCGCGGGCCTCGTCGTTGAGCGACGCGTCCACGGCCAGCGCCGAAACGTCTTCGGCCAGGCGCCACAGACGGCCGACATAGCGCCAGGCGCCTTCGACGCCGGACTCGGTCCATTCCATGTCGCGTTCGGGCGGCGTGTCCGAAAGAATGAACAGCCGTGCGGAGTCGGCGCCGTAGCGTTCGAGGATCTCCTGCGGATCCACCGTGTTGCGCTTCGACTTCGACATTTTCTCGACCCGGCCGAGCGTGACCGGCGTGCCGTCGGCGACGGCGGTCCAGTTGCCTGCTTCGTCGCGCATCACGTCGGCCGGCGACAGCCACTGCCCGCTCGGCGACTTGTAGGTCTCGTGCGTGATCATGCCCTGCGTGAACACGCCTGCGAACGGCTCGTCGAGGTCGATCAGCCCGACGCGCTTCATCGCGCGGGTGAAGAAGCGCGCATAGAGCAGGTGCAGCACCGCATGCTCGATGCCGCCGATGTAATTGTCGACCGGCAGCCAGTACTCCGCGGCGGCGCGATCAAACGGCCGGTCGGTGACGTGCGGCGAGCAGAAGCGCGCGAAATACCAGCTCGACTCGAAGAACGTGTCGAACGTGTCGGTCTCGCGCTGCGCCGGTCCGTTGCATGTCGGACAGGCGACGTGCTTCCAGGTCGGATGATGGGCGAGCGGATTGCCCGGCTTGTCGAACGTGACGTCCTCGGGCAGCACCACCGGCAATTGATCTTCCGGCACCGGCACCGCGCCGCATTTGGGGCAGTGGATGATCGGGATCGGGCAGCCCCAATAGCGCTGACGGCTGACGCCCCAGTCGCGCAGGCGATAGATCGTCGTGCCGGTCCCCTGCCCCAACTGCTCGATGCGCGCGATGGCGGCGGCCTTGGCCTCTTCGACGTCCTTGCCGTCGAGGAAGCCCGAATTGTCGAGCGTGCCGGGGCCGTTGAACGATTCGTCGCCGACCAACAGCGTGCCGTCTGCAGCGACGTTGGTGCCGTCGGCGGCGCGCACCACCGGCAGGATCGGCAGTTTGTATTTGCGCGCGAACTCGAAGTCGCGCGCGTCATGCGCGGGACAGCCGAAGATCGCGCCGGTACCGTATTCGATCAGCACGAAGTTGGCGGCGTAGACCGGGATGGTGCGGTCTTCGAACGGATGCTGCGCACGCAGGCCGGTGTCGTAGCCGAGCTTTTCCTGCGCTTCGATCGCCGCTTCGCTGGTGCCGCTCTTGCGACACTCCGCGACGAACGCCGCAAGCCCCGCATCTTGCTTGCTGCGTTCGGCGATCAGCGGATGTTCGGGCGACAGCGCCAGGAACGAGGCGCCGAACAACGTGTCGGGCCGCGTCGTGTAGACGTCGATTTCGTTGCTGTCGCCGACCAGCTTCCAGCGCATGCGCAGGCCGCTGGATTTGCCGATCCAGTTGTCCTGCATGATG
>JAQGIE010000003.1 GCA_028291365.1 Rhodospirillales bacterium | reverse complement strand
CTCACTGGCGCGCCCGACCAGGTCGGGCCGCGCCAGCGCGCACGCCACCGTCGCCGCTGCAGCCATGCCGGCTGCCAGTGCAACGCGTCGCCCCACCGGCTCGCCGCTCCAACGTTCGTGCATCACGCTTTCGCGGGCGCCGGCCAGAGCGGCCCGCGGCGCGGCATGTCGACGGGACCCGGTACCGTCGCGACCAGGCCCGCCAGTTCGCGCAACACGACGCCGCGCAAGCCGATCGACAGCGCCAGAATGTCGTAGGGCAGGTTGAAGGTCGCGCACGAGCCGAAGAATCCGCCCGACGCGTAGGCAACCAGCGCGATACGCAGCGCGCGGCCGAGATCAGCAGCCCAGGCCAGGTCGGGATGTTGTCGACATCGGTTGATCACCCAGCCGCAATTGAACCAGATGCCGGCGAGCACCGAGATGAACAGGAACAGGCCGACGAAACCGTGCTCGGCCAGGACTTCGAAGAACGAGTTGTGCGCTTCGAGCCAGGAGTTGCCGCGCAGGTTGAGCTGGAAGACCTTGTAGCCGCCGCCGACGATCGGGTGTCCCTTGGCGTAATTATAGGCCCACGTCCATGACTCGACGCGCGACTGCGCGCTCTCGTCCTGGTCGTAGGTTTCGACCGTCTCGGCGCGCTTGAAATATTCCGCCGGCGCGAACATCAGCGCGATCGACAGCATCACCACGCCGCCCACCGCCGTGACGAACTTGTGTTTGGAATGCCAGACGAACATCGCGAAAGTGCACAGGCCCGCGACGATGCCGGTGCGCGCGTGGGTGCCGATCACCGAGATGATCACCGCGACGATCAGGCCCTTGATGATGTAGTTTCGCCATTTGAACCGCGCCAGCATGGTGTCGTGCCGGCCGAGATACCAAAGAATCGGGATCAGCGCGCACAGATAGAACGCGAAGGCGACGCGATCGCTCATGAAACTGTCGTAGGCACCCACAACGGTGTTGCCGCCGCCGCCGCTCAATATCGTTTTGGCCGCGCCGCTGATCGCGAAATAACCGATCGCCAGCGCCATGGTCCACATCAGCGCTTCGATGCGCACGCGCGTGGTGAGCATCGCCGACGTCAGCAGCGCGATCAGGAACACTTTGTTGGTGCGCTCCCACTTGACCGCCGCGTCTTCGGGAAAGACCGCGAGGTAGGTGGTGATCTGCGTCCACAGCACGAAGCACAGAAAGATCGCCAGCAGCCAGAACGGGCGCGGCACGACCTTCTTTTCGGTGAAGGTCCAGACGCCGATCGTGATCAGCGCGACGAACAGCGAGTACTGATTGGGCAGCGCGTTGGCGTAATACACGACCGAGGGCGGCATGTATTCGAGCCATTTATACACGATGATGCCGATGAAGGGCGATACGAAGATGCACGGCAGCAGCGTCAGATAGACCATGATGAACAGAAGCTGCCGCACGTTTGCATCCCTTGGCTTGGTGTCTGCAGACCGGTCGCCCCGGATCCGCGGCGTAAGCACCAGAAAGCCTGCGCCGGAGGACGGTTCCATGGCCGGCCCGCAAAGCCGGGACGCGGCCGTTGCCCGGGCGACGGTCCTGACCCAAGCTGGCGGGCATGGCAGCCAAAAAATCCGTGACAAAAACCGCCCCGAAGCCGGCCAGGACTCCCGCCGCCAAGGCCCCCGCCCCGCTCGATTTACGGGCCGCGCTCGCCGCGCTGCAGAAGCACGCCACCGGCCAGGACCGCGCCAATCTCGAGCGGTTCGGGATCGTCACCGCGGACAAGGTGCTGGGCGTGTCGATGAAGAACATCCAGGCGGTGGCGGCGCAGATCGGGCGCAACCACGCCCTGGCCGAAGCGCTGTGGGCGACCGGGTGCCACGAGGCGCGGCTGCTGACCGCCTATATCGCCAATCCGGCGCGCGTCACGGCGGCGCAGATGGATCGCTGGGCCAAGGATTTCGACAATTGGGCGGTGTGCGACACGCTGTGTTTCAAACTGTGGGACCAGAGCCCGCATGCCTGGAGCAAGGTCGAGACATGGACCAGCAGGCGCGACGAATACGTCAAGCGCGCCGGCTTCGCCCTGCTCGCCAGCCTGGCGCTGCATGACAAGAGCAGCGGCAACGACGCCGCCTATCGCGACGGGCTGAAACGGATCGAAGAACAAGCCACCGACGAGCGCAACTTCGTCAAGAAAGGCGTGTTGTGGGCGCTGCGCGGGATCGCCACGCGCAACGCGGCGATGAAGCGCGAAGCGACCGCGACCGCAAAGCGCCTGGCCGCGTCCAACGAGGCAACGTCGCGCTGGATCGGCAAGACCGCGCTGCGCGAGATGGCGAAGCGGGTCTAGCAGGCTGTTGAAAAATGCAGCACGGCTGTGCGACGCGCGCAAAGCGCGCGTCAGGAAATCAATGACGACGATGCGTATCGCGCCGCACGACGCGACACCTCTGTGTTCTCTGCGTCCTCTGTGGTGAAATCTTACGAACGCCACGCCAGCGCGGCTGCGGCAGGATTTTCAGCCGCCTGTTAGCCGATTCCATCCACGCGATCAGCGCAGATACAGATAGTCGCGTTTGCTTCGCGCCGCCTGGTCGGACGCGCTCTCCACTTCGCCGAACAATTCCGACATGCGCAGATTCAATTTTGCGCCCACTTGCTGCAGCCTCTCGTAGGTCAGCGTCGCCCGGTCGCGCTCGACCTTGGACAGGGTCGAGATGGGAATTCCGGTGCACTCGCTGAGCTGGCGCAGCGTCCAGCGGCGGCGCGCACGCAAGCGGAAGATCACGCTGCCCAGGCTCGGCCGGTCCAAGGTCGGGCAGACCTCGCGGTGCTCGACGTTACGCATGTTCGACGTCGCCCACGCGCTTGTTCGGATCGTCGCGCCAGACGCGGTAGGAATAGACCGTGCACAGCGCGACGACGGCCAGCATCGGCAGCGTGATCGCCACCCCCAATGTCGCCACGTCGAACTGGAACGCGGCGAAGATGCTCCACAAGCCGACCAGCATCAGCAGCCGTCCGGCAAGACGGTGCGTCTTCTCCCATGCGAGGTCGCTGGTCAGCGTCCAGCGCGTGCGAAAGCCGATCATGAAGTTGCGCCGTGTCTTCGGCAGCGAGTCGGCAAGCGCCACGACCAGCACGAAGCTGGCCGCGATCACGCCGCGCCACCAGATGTCGGGCTGGTCGCCAAGCGGTACCGACCGTGTCATGGCGCGCGCGAAGACCACGGCGATCGCGACGAACAGAA